>JAHDEQ010000093.1:11016-16764 GCA_020628755.1 Saprospiraceae bacterium | reverse complement strand
CAAAGAGGACTTCTCCAGATTGATTGGTCAATGTAACAAAAATTGGATTGGAACTAATATAGTCGCATTCAAAAGCAAACAATTGGTCATTGTTTAAGTCAATTCCGTCAGTATCAATCATAATGTCATCGTCATTACAGGCAGGGATGGTGAACAAAATGATAAAGGATAGAAAAATAAGAAAAGTCAGTTTTTGGTTTTTCATAACGAATATTTTTAGTTTTAAAAATAGCTTTTGATAATAGGATGTTTAGCATTTCAAAAATACACAAAAAAAGGCAAGGAAGATTCTTCCTTGCCTTTTTTGCTAAACTAATTCGTCATGGACTGCAGGAGGCTTGCGATATTCCTTTAAAATTAAATTCAATTTGGGTTGAATAATCCAAACCCCAAGTGGAAAAAATAAAATTAAAGAAAAATAATCCATACAATCACCAAAGCCAACTTCTCTTTGGTATTCTGCTCTTTTGATTTGTTTTCCAGCAAAGTAAATACAATATAAACTTCCAATGCCAGAGAAAAGATATAGCATCGTCCATAATGAGATGAGTTCTTTTCCTAATTCTTCAATATTTTGTATTGAATTTGTAAAGAACAGTAAGAAAATCACCAATGTCAAAAGATGAAACGTAATTCTAGATGTGATAAAAATGTAAAAAGCAATAAGTCTTTTTTGAGATAATTTCAAGACTTTAAGTCCAATTATTCTACCGATGGAAAGAATCCAAAAATCATAAATTAATACTGACACCAATAAAATTCCAAAAGC
This sequence comes from Saprospiraceae bacterium, assembly GCA_020628755.1. Classification (GTDB taxonomy): domain Bacteria; phylum Bacteroidota; class Bacteroidia; order Chitinophagales; family Saprospiraceae; genus JAHDES01. The sequence continues at coordinate 15,995 of JAHDEQ010000093.1, read as the reverse complement.
AATAGCAAATTTAGTACTCAAATCAAGCGATGTCTCCAAATTAGATGTGAACGAGAGTACATTTAAAAAAACCGTTCGTATGGAAAGTACGGGCAAAAGAAAAATAATTGAGAATAAAATCCAATGTTTTAATTCTAATATTTGTTTCATTGTTCTACGTTTTGTTGTTAACTAAAAATTTATATTTCAAAAAAAGGCAAGGAAGATTCTTCCTTGCCTTTTTTTGAAGTACAATTTTGATACGATTCAATTAGTCCCCACTACTCAAGATAGCAGCTAATCGTAGTACTTCTATATAAATCCAAACCAAAGTTACCATGAGGCCCATTGCAGAGAACCATTCCATGTATTTGGCAGCACCATAACGCTCGCCTTTTTCAAAGTTATCAAAATCTAATAATAGATTTAATGAAGCGATACCAATGATAAACAAACTAATACCAATTCCTATCATCCCACCTTCGTGCAAAAAAGGAATTCTGATGCCAAAAAAGGAAAGAACAAAGTTCAAGACATATACCAACATGATACCCATTGTTGCCATAATAACACCTGAACGAAATTTTTGGGTAACCTTAATGATTTCCATTTTGTAGATAAACAACATAGAAAATAGAATAGCCAAAGTAAGACTAACCGCATTGAAAATGATACCCATACCAAACAAGTAAAAATATTTGGCAGAAATAGCTCCCACAAAAAGTCCTTCAAAAGCAGCATAAACGGGTGCTAAAACAGGAGAATACTGAGGTTTGAAAACAGCAAATATCAAAGCTGCCAAACCTCCAATAGCTCCTACAATCCACATCATAGGGCTTGCCATTGTAAAACCAATGACTGAAGTGGCCAATAAAATTAAACCTAATAATACTGTTTTGTTGACAGCACCAGCCACCGTCATTCTATTCTCAATAAAAGTAGAACCACGATCCTGCATATTGGCACTCTCACGGTATTTGTCTTCTGTCATAATGGGATTAGAAGACTCTGTAAATGATTTTCTTACGCGCATAATAATATTTGTTATAATAATTTGATAGTTCTAAAACAGATAAAAGAAATTAAAAATTGTTCTAATGAATCCTTATTCTTTTGACCAAATTACAAATTTTGGGTCACTTTCTCAAAAAAAAATTACAAGTCCATGCAACGTTTCGACAATTCGCTTGATATACCCTATGAAATCAGTACTGAAAAGATAGTAGCACAAACTTTTTTGTGCATAAAACAATGCTAATTTTTTAGAAAATATTAAATCATGAAAAAAATAATTTACCTTTTCTTTTTGCTTGCCTTGACAATTTGTGCTTGTCAAAAAGAAAATATTGATGAAACAAGCACGATAAGCATTCTTGAAGAACCAACCATTATTACAACTTCTTTAGGCGACGTGGCAGGTTTGGTACTCGACGAAGAAGGCAAGCCGCTTGCCGATGCCTTCGTCCAACTCGGCAATCAGCAAACTAACACTAATGAATTTGGTGTTTTCTTACTAGAAGAAGCCGAACTCAACTCACAAGCAACATATTTGACGGTACAAAAAGACGGTTATTTTCAAGGTAGCCGAACCTTTGTACCTACCGAAAATGCCCGACAAAATGTCCGTATTCAGCTATTGAAAAAAACACAGGCGGGTAGTTTCCAAGCTGCTCAAGCCTCAACTATTGAAGTGGAAGCTAACACCAATATCCAATTTCAATCCAATGGTATCATTGATGCAAATGGCAATCCGTATCAAGGCGAAGTCGTCGTTTTTGCACAACGACTCGACCCACTCGCTTCTAATTTGAGCGATATTATGCAAGGAAACCTTACAGGCCTAAATGCCGACAATCAGCGTGTTGCATTGAGTAGTTTTGGTATGTTGGCAGTTGAACTCGAAAGTCCAAGTGGCGAGTCACTACAATTGGCTTTGGATTCACCTGCTACGATTGAGTTTGAAGTGCCTTCTGAACTACAAGGTGTAGCACCTGCTACAATTCCATTGTGGCATTTTGATGAGATACAAGGTATTTGGCTAGAAGAAGGCGAGGCTACATTGCAAGGCAATGTATATGTAGGCGAAGTACCGCATTTTAGCAATTGGAATTGGGATATTCCACACGATAAGATTATCAATTTTACAGGTAAAATTCAAAATTACAATAGAGTAGGCTTGGGTGGTTTGACCGTTTCTATCCATTTGGTCAACAAATGGACGGGCGGTTATACGGTAACTGACCAAAACGGATGCTTTTCGGCTCCATTGCCCAACGGAAAAGTCTTTGATATTCAGATTTATTATCAAGAGGATGGATGTGACGAACCCTTTATTTTATACGAAGCTCAAATTGGCCCTTTTGAAGAAGACGCTCAACTCCCTCCCGTATATGTTGATTTGGCAACTATACAAGGAGTTGTCTCAACCTTTGAAGTTACGGGTACTGTTGTAGATTGTGAGGGTAACCCTAGCTTAGGGTATATACAGTTGTACAATCAAGATGCAAATCAAGTTTTTTCTTTTCTTTCGGAAGCAGATGGTACTTTCAACGAAGCAGTAGTAAGTTGTGCGCCTATTGAAAACCTGACAGCTACAGCTACTAATCTAGAAAACTTTGAATCTGTATCTACGATTGACCAAACTTTTGCAGATGCCATTGATTTTGGACAAATCAATATTTGTGATGGTACAAGCAACAATAGTTTTTATGTAAGTTTTAATACATCGGAAATATACATTACCGAAAACGATACTGAATATCGAGATGCTCAATATGAATACTTAGCTTGTGATGATACTTATTACTTTGAGATGTCTTGGGCGAGTCCCGAGTCCATGATATCGGGCCTTGTAATTGAATCGAGTACACCCATCACGACAGGAGAAGTATATAATGCTGACGGTTATATAACCATACCAACTATTGAGAATTTTACGATTCAATTTAGTCAGTTTGACAACGAGCGAGCGGCAGGTACAATAACCTTGCTTTCAGATGGGACAGAAGGTATTTTTTCAGTACCATTTTCAAATTAAAAATCAAAGAACAAAAAAAATATCATGAATCATAAATTATTAAAAATATTGAATTGCCTTAGCCTTGTCTTTTGCTTGGGCTTGGTGCAGGCACAAACGATTACCTTATCAGGTACGATCACTTCGGTAGGAGGCAATCCCATCGAGAACGTAAATATACAAGCTCAAATAGATGGTAACCTTTATAACGCTACTACTGATGCCGATGGAACTTATCAACTCCAAATTCCTGAAGACGCAGAAGGCATTGTAAAGCTATCGCTTGAAGATGACCCCAAAGAAAATATGACCTTTAGAGATTTACTGCAAATGAGAAAATTTATTTTGTATGTTGATACAGATATGGAACTTTGGCAAAACTTAGCCGCCAATTTTGACTTCAGTAATTCTACTAATTCCACAAATGGATTTCCTATAGATCCTTTGGATGGTATATCTACTTATGATATGGTTTTGATGGCTCAAATATTTTTGGATGTAGGGCAGGAATATGCATCTCAATGGCGATTTTTTAATGCTGATATGGAGTACGTTGATGAGTTTCCTATTGCTGAACTTGGCCCTCTTTTTCCTGGACTGAGTATTAATTTTACAGGTGTGAAATTGGGTGATTTAGACTGTCATTAAGTATCTTTAATTTGAGGATGTGACAGCGACTTCAGTCGCAGCATGATTTATTGGTTACAGAAAAGGTTTAAAATAAGTTAGTCGTAGTTTGCAACTGCGATATAATACGTTCAAAAAAAACAAAGTGTATGGCAGCGCAGTTGGAAACTGCGACGAACGGGGGGCGCTGAAAATCTAGGATGGCAGCTAAAGTAGCCCCTATGTTTTTCGATGAACTATTTGAAAATTTTTAAAAGAATCCATTTTTAAGTGAACATAGCGCAAATCATAAAAGGTTGTCAAAACAACCAACGCAAAAGTCAAAAGCTTTTGGTAGAGCAGTTCTCGCAACTGCTCTATACCATCAGTCTGCGCTATGCTCCCGATAGAGAATCCGCCAAAGATATTTTGCAAGAAGCATGGATAAGAGTTTTCAAATACATCCAAAAATTTGATTCCAAGAAAGGAAACTTAGAGGCTTGGATGCGAAAAATTGTAATCAATACGGCTTTGCAACGCTACAAGCACTTGCGGTACGAAACCGAAAAATCAGGTCTCGAACATGTACAATCGCACACATTCATACCTTCTGTATATGCACAATTGGGGGCAAAAGAATTGATGCAATTGGTGGATAAGCTCCCCGAAGGATTTCGTTTGGTATTCAATTTATATGTGGTAGAAGGTTATTCGCACAAAGAAATAGCTGCGATGTTGAATATTCAAGAAGCCAGCTCACGTTCGCAATTGCAACGAGCTCGGAAACAATTGCAAGCATTAATCGCAAAGCAAGAAAATTATAACAATTATGAATCAAAAGCAGTTTGAAAAAATCATACATGACAAAGTGCGTGCTCACCAAACGCCGATTGATACAGACTTGCTTTGGCAAGACATAGAACAGGATTTGCCCAAAGAAAAAAAGCGTAGAGGACTCTTTTTATGGCTGTTGTTCGGTGTATTAAGTTTTGGACTTGGTACTTATTTCTTTTTTCAAACAGGAAAGACAACTGAAATATCAGACACAACTCCAATTGCAACAATAGTAGAGGAAACATCTAGAGAAGTGCCGCCAATACAAAGCAATCAGCTTGCTGCAAGCAAGCTGACAAAGCCTCAAACAGAAAGCGAAACGCCCCAACAAAATACCATTTCATCTTCAAAGCAAAATTTAATAGTTCAAAAAGATAATGATATAACCCAAGCTACTTCTTCCAATAAACCTTTGTCTAAATCGAATCACTTCAAATTTAAAAATAACATAGAGCAGTCTAATTTTATAACTACCAAAAATGAAATCACACCTTCAAAAACGATTGTAGCAATTGATAAAAGCACGTCAGATATAGAAGAAAAA
>JAHDEQ010000093.1:3942-10916 GCA_020628755.1 Saprospiraceae bacterium | reverse complement strand
ACCTTCAAAAACGATTGTAGCAATTGATAAAAGCACGTCAGATATAGAAGAAAAACCAATGCTTCAGGCCAAGCAATTGACTCCAAATTGGACAATGCTACACTTGTCAAATCTGGAGCTTGAAGTAGAAGAAAAATATAATATCGCAACAATTCCTTCTTCAAGATGGGGACTTTTTGTAGAATTGAATACAACTTTAGCGAAACCGTATAGAAATATCAGTACTACTCTAAACAACCAACTTTTTACTGTCCTTAGAGAAGATACGGAGCAGTTAGACTTGGCGCAATCGCTTCAATTATTTTTGGGTTTGCAGCATCATCCGAGCCAGTTTTATGTAAAGACAGGAATTAATTATAGCCAAATCAACGAACGTTTTTATATAAAAGAACTCAGTCAAGATAGAATTTGGGACGAAAATGCGACCAGTTCTATCATTTATAATATAAATGGTGAATCAACAACACTAAACGAAGGCAACTGGATTAATCAAAGCACAACTCGAACAGTGCGTCACTACAATCAATTTCGCCTATTAGATATTTCTGTTTTGTTGGGGCGTTCGTTTAATATCACAAAGCGTTGGTCGTGGAATGCAGAATTGGGTATGGCGCACAATATTCTTTTTCAAAAAGAAGGACGACGTTATAATTCAGAATTGGAAATCGCTTATTTTGAGGATTTACCTTATCGCCAAAAAATAGCTTGGAGCTTATTGAGTGGACTTGGACTGCATTATCAATTATCAGACAATATTCATGTAAAAGCAGGAGTTCAGTACCAAAATTATCTTAATTCGTTTTTAGAAATGGACGCTTCTACAAGTGATAAATACCAACTCTTCGGCGGACAATTAGGAATTCAAAAACACTTCTAAACAAAAAAGCCATCCCGAATTTTCGAGATGGCTTTTTTGTTAGAGTTTATCGTTGTATAATCAGTTTTTCTGTCCGAACGCCTTCGTCCGTCCTAAACTGAAGCAAGCACATTCCGTTAGTCCAATCAGATACGTTTAAGTCAAAATAGTGTTGTCCTTTATTCGCATTTTCAAGCGAATAAACCGTTTGGCCAATTGCATTTTGAATTACAATCGAAAGATTTTTTGAACCACTATAATTATACTGAATAGTCACATTATCCTTTGCAGGATTAGGTGTGAGCATGACAGCATTCAAAGATTCGTTTAGTTCGTTGGTAGAAGTGATAGCACCTGTATCGCCTACGACAACACCACCATCAGGACTACTATAAACGCCTTCTACATAAGCAATCTCTTTGATAAAGATTGCTTTAGCTTCATGGTAAAGGGCTACCTTCATCCAACCATCTAATACAACATTGCCAACAAAGACAGCAAAACCAATATATCGGTCTTCTAAATTGGCCCAGCCTTCGGCAAAGCCTTGAGTTTCGCTATATACACTCGCTTTACCATCGTCTATATAGTCGTACATATTTGCATTACTGATTTGTATGGTTTCGCCGACTTCGTGTGTTTGTATGATTCGTGTATTTAAGTTGTTGTATTCAAAGTTTGGGCTAGGAAAACAACCCACCAAAGAAATAGCTTCAAAACCAATAGTGCCATTTATGGTATTGACAAAAAAATCGTTTATTCCATCTTCGTTAACATCTATGGGAACTCGTTTATCCATAGAAATGAGCCAAGATTCCCCATAATTGGTGTATTGAACTTGTGCAAAAGTAGTAGATAAGGTAAGAAGGGTTACGAATGAAAGTAACATTTTTTTCATAGCAAAAAGATTTTTAGAGTTAAAAAAATATTAAGAGGAAAGCAGAGTGAGAGTTGAACTACCTAAATATACGAATTTAAGATTATATTTCAAAATTTAGTAGCAGAGAAATAATATCAAAAGCAGTAATTCACTACTTATCGAGCATTTAATTGTGCTTCGTACAAAGAAATAGGAGAGAGTTGCGAAGCATTATTTTCTTCGATATACCCAATAGGATGTTCAAAAGTCCATTTATTGGTCACATTACCTCGGCAGCCAATACAGTAGTTTTGGGCAGTGGGCGGCTGTTGTACAACAATTCGCCCTTCGGCAGCGTCATAGTTCCACGCCACGCAATGCGCACACGACCAACCATGCGAATGCCCCCAAGAGCCTCGATTGCACAAGGCCAATAAGACCTTATCGGCTTTTCGTACATTGATTTCTTTTACCGAATCAAACAACAAACCTGTAGCCCAATGCAAATGCGATTCGCTATTGCCATAAGCGGCATCAGACACACAACGATGTACAACATTGCCTGAGCAAGTACTCCGCCCCCCCACAAAATGATGCCGTCCATTGCGTGCATAACAATCTTGAACCAAAACCAATTGCGCTCCTTGTCTAAACTCAAAATTATACCTTCTTGCGCCCTCAATTTTTGAAATAGGATCTAGTGCCTGACAATTTAAAATACTCACTTGGCGTGAAAACTCCACCCCAAATCCTGCCCGTACAAAATGTGTGGCCACACACTTTGTAGCCCAGGCATCCTCGCACATTCTAAAGATAACCGAATTATGCACATGATTTTCATCTTCAGGATGTTCATAAGAACTATCAATACGTAAATTTTCAATACCAACATGATTTATCACTTTCCGAAAAGGAGGATAAGGGTAAACATGAGTGGTGGCGAGCTGTCGATTCAGCGTGTAAAAAATGGGAGCATCTATTGTTATTTTATTACCAACGATTTTTTTTATTCGGCGGTCATAAATGATGGGATGCTGACCTTCTTGCCATGCTTTATTCCCTTCCGTATCGCCGTAGTTCACAGCTTCCAGCCATTTTTTTGTACAAGTATGACCAATCACAATCCGCTGTCCAAGCTCAAAAAAAGAGGCATCGGCTACTTCAAAACTTCGACTGCCTACTGCCACGATATTGTCCTTAATATAAGTTGATTTAGCAGGCTGAACTTTGTCGAAGTTCAGCATTTTGGGATTTTTTTCCTTTAGCGGACCAAAAACAATTAACTCTCTCTCAGCTATCGAATCACCTACACCATATAATATGGTATTGGAACTCGGAAACTCGCCATTGCCTGCGCCACGTAAAACAATACCCGAAGCATGGATATGAATTTGGCCAAAAATTTTATACAAACCAGCACTCAAATACACAGCTCCCCGAAAACCATTGGCCTCCAATGGTTTGGAAGCCAGTACATCTATCGCTGCTTGAATGTGTGCTGTATTGTCGCCCTCAATCGGATTCAATTTTATTTTATTCGGAAGCGTCGGAATTTCTTTTTCTCCATTTTTATAACCTGCATAACTAAAATCAGGCAATACAAATCCGTCTTTATCTTGTAAATAAGTGATGTCGTTTTGCATACTGGTTTTTACCAATTGGGTTTGCCCATTAGAGCTTGTTTGTGTAGAGGTACATTTTATAAAAGGTAGTATTCCTAGAAAAAAAAGAATGGATAGATAGTTGTTCATGTATTTTTTATCAAAAATTATTTCCCCATTGCATAACGAATCCCTCCGAGCAAATGCGCTTGAAAAAGTTCTTCCTCATACGACTCGTGCGTATGTCCCAAACCTGTATAAAAAGAACGGCCACCATCAAAATCGTGGTACCAAGCCATTGGATGATTTTTTCCGTTCGTCCCTCCTTTATAAGAAGTTTCATCAATACGAATCAGTACATTAATTTGCTCATAAATGGATTTGTAATTGTACCATTCATCGCTGCGGTCCCAATCTTTTGGAAGCATTTTGGTGGACGAGTGATTTTGATTTTCGACGACCAAACGAGCAGACTGAATGGCAGGATGCCCATCAAAATAAGCTCCGACGAGCTTATTGTACCAGGGCCACTCATATTCCGTGTCGGCAGCCGAATGAATACCAACAAAACCACCTCCTGATTGGATGTATTGTTCTAGTGCCGATTGTTGCTTATTGTTGAGGACATTTCCTGTTGTATTGAAAAAAACAATGGCATCAAATTGCTGGAGTTTTTCGGTCGTAAAAGCATTAGCATCTTCTGTCGCTACTACTTGGATATTGGCTTGGGCAGCCAGTTTTTTTAATGCTTTTAAACCAGTTGGAATACAATCGTGTCGAAAAGCTGCGGTTTTGGAGAACACTAAAATTGCGTCTTGGTCTTTGTTTTTTTGTGTAAAACAAGTCAAAAATGTGGAAAGCACTAAAAGTAGGAGGGAGTATTTCATAAGGATTCTTTAAAAAGCAAAAGATGAACTAGAATTTCTAGTTCATCTTTTGCTGTGGTGTTTTTTATCGCATAAGCGTTACATCGCCTTTATAAATTTCTACGATACCATCGGTAAATTCTATCTCTGTATAATACACAAATACTTGTGGATTTAAGAATTTATCTCTAAACAAGCCATTCCAGCCATGCTGTTGGTCGTTGGGCAAGAAATCGCTATCCGAAAAGACCAATTCGCCCCAACGGTCATAGACTTTGAAAACTCGGACATTGGCAATGGCCTCAGAACCAAAAATCATAAAGACATCGTTGATGCCATCTTCGTTGGGCGAGAAGGCACTTGGAATATAAACAGGTCTATCTTTTTCGATAAAGATAGTGATGGCATCCGTTTCAGTACAGCCATTTTCATCGGTAACGGTAACGCTAATAGTGGTTTGATTGCTAGGTGCAAAAGAAGGATTGCTTCCGACCAAACTCATATCTGACCAAATTACGGTATCCAAATCAGCCGTTGTTTGTAAATTCAAATCAACGGTTTCGCCTAGTTGAATAACTAGATTGTCACCCAATTCGATATTGATAGGTGTAGCACCCTCAACGACCAAAGACTCTGTATATTCACAACCCTCTATATCTTGTATCAACAAGTCATAATTGCCAGGTGCAAGGTTGCTGAATTGTGGATTTTGAGTAAATACACCGCCATTGATAGAATACAAATATGGAGGATTGCCTCCTTGTATTTCACCAATCGAAATGAGACCATTATTGTCTCCAAAACAGGCTTCGTCTTCAACACTTATAGGAGCAGTATTGATGCCGCCACCGCCAGCAGGTACATTGATATTGGCTTCTGCCGTACAACCATTGTTTGTATTGCTTACAATCAAAGTATAGTCACCTGCTGCATCAACTGTAATGTTAAGTGTATTAGTCGCTGAAATTATAGATGGCCCAGACCAAGCATACTCAAACTCAACTCCTGTGGAAGAACCATCTCCTTGCAATTCTACATCTCCTCCTCCTTCGCAACTTAGAGCGTTGGCTGCCGATGCGACAGCATTGGGAAGGTTTTGATTAGAATTAACGGTTATAGATTGCTGTTCCGAACATCCAGTATCTGTATTTGTAATTAATAAAGTGTATGTTCCAGCTTGGTCAACCGTTAAATTCAAGGTATTAGAATCAATAATCATATTATTTTCATCAAACCATTGGCTAAAGTAATTGCTTGCATCATCAGAACCCGAAGCATCCAACAATACGCTAGTATTGTTGCAACTTAGCATATCTGGTTGAGCGATGTTGAGCGTTGGTTTTTCTATAGTAGAATCAACAATTACAAAAGAATCGCTTGAACAGCCATTCTCGGTATTGGTGACTAACAAAGTATAGTTACCTGCTGTATTGACTGTTTGAGTAGAGCTATTTCCTATAGTTTGGCCATCTTCGTCGAGCCATTCATAGTTCAAAAGCGAATCGTCTATTTGATTGGGATTACCATCTAATTCTACCATTGTATTGATACAGTCAATAGCAGTAGAAGATAATTCGATAGTTGCCAAAGGTTCGAGCGAGTTATCCGTTATGCTTATATCATCGGAGTCGGTACAGTTGTTCTCGTCTGTTACGACCAAAGTGTAAGGCGAGGCCGTATCAATATCTAAACTACTTTCTTCTGATATTAAGTCACCTCCATAATTAAACCATTGATAACTAAGGCCGTCTCCTTGCGAATTGCTTGCGTCAATAGTTACCATATCTTCGTCACAGGTGATTTGGGCATCTTCACCAGCATCGGCTACAGGTTCGGTAATGTTTGCTGCTACTTCTACTTGTAAGGTATCGGTACAACCATTATTGGTGTTCATACCAATGAGTTGGTAGGTTCCGCCTGATTCGATGCTAGGAGCGATTTCGTTCATTCCAATAGGATTGTCATCCAAATACCATTGATACATAATACTGTCGCCCGCAGGTGTTGAAAGCGAGGCATCCAACACACTTGAGGTATTGATGCAATCAATGTCCTGAGCATTTGCTTCTAAAACGGGGAAATTTTCATCCAAAAGAGCCATTACGGTTAGTTCTTCGGTGCAACCATTGCTGCCACTTGTTACGACAACCGTATATTCGCCCGCTACTGAAACGCTAGGGTTTTGCTCGTTAGAGCTAAAATTATTTGGCCCAGTCCAAGTATAGGTAGAATTTGGAATTGGTGTTAAAGCACTCAATAAGGTATTGTTATTGGTACAATCAATAACGCCTCCTTCTGCTTCTACACTTGGAGGAGAAATTTCGTCAAAAACCTCAACATTTTGCTGACTTGTACAATCATTGTTTATTGATGTGATGGTCAACGTGTACATTCCTGCGGTATTTGCTTGGATAGTAGGCGTATCTGCCATAAATCCGTTGGGCCCTTCCCAACTGTAAGAGACATCATCTGTAGAGTTACCTTCCAATTCAACGAATGTAGTATTGCAATCAATGATATTATTAGAACTGATGATTTGAATATCAATATCTGGTGTTTCACCGTCAGAAATGATAGCTTGTTGAGTTTGGCTGTTGCAAGCTCCATCCATGACAATAAGGGTATAAGTATCGGCAGCCGAAACCATTATTGTAGTTTCTGTTGATATTACATCGCCATTGCTGTTTTGCCATTCGTAAGTTGGATTGGCAACATCGGATTGTGCAGTTAGTTCGATTTCAGTTGTTTCGCAATCGAGCGTTGTGACGGTTGAGAGAATCTCAACGGTGGGC
>JAHDEQ010000093.1:0-3842 GCA_020628755.1 Saprospiraceae bacterium | reverse complement strand
TTCAGTTGTTTCGCAATCGAGCGTTGTGACGGTTGAGAGAATCTCAACGGTGGGCAAAGTATCGTCTCCTTCGACCATGAAATCTTGTGAAGTTTCACAAGCATTATCATTAGAAATAATAGTTAAGGAATAGTTTCCAGCTTCTGTTGCTTGAATAGTAGGTGTGTCAGCGACAAAATCGTTGGGGCCAGTCCAACTATAAGAGACATCATCAGTAGAGCTACCTTGTAATTCAACGAATCCATTATTGCAATCAATGCTATTATTTGAACTAATGATTTGAATATCAATATCGGGCGTTTCGTCTTCAGAAATGATGGCTTGTTGGGCTTGGCTGTTGCAAGCTCCATCCATGACAATAAGGGTATAAGTATCGGCAGCCGAAACCATTATTGTAGTTTCTGTTGATATTACATCGCCATTGCTGTTTTGCCATTCGTAAGTTGGATTGGCAACATCGGATTGTGCAGTTAGTTCGATTTCAGTTGTTTCGCAATCGAGCGTTGTGACGGTTGAGAGAATCTCAACGGTGGGCGTTGCAGAACCTTCTTCGACCATAATAGACTGTGTAGCTGTACAATTGCTTTCCATGCTAGTTACAACAAGTGTATAATTTCCTATATCACCTGTATCAAAACTAGGATCTGTGGAAACGACATCTCCATCTTCATTTGTCCAAGAATAAGATACATTATCTAATGAAACAGTTGAAGAGAGACTTGCCGTTGAATTATTACAGTCAATTAGATTAGAAACATCAATATTCAAAGTAGGTGTTTCGGTAGAGCTAGTTATTTGGATAGCATCGGTGCTCGAACAGTCTGTATCAGGATTAGATACAATGAGCGTAAACGTACCTTCTTCGGAGGCTATAAAAACGGCATCCGTTCCAACGCTTTCTCCTAAAGCATTTTGCCAGTCGTATGTAGCATTATTTATATTGGTACTAGCGACTAAAGTCAAGCTGCTACTATCACAATTGAGAACAGATTGGCTACTGTTGATGACTGCATCAGGAAAATCTGTAGTGCCTTGCACTTCTGCGGTCATAGAGTTGGAACAACCTGTATTCGTATTGGTGACGACTAAAGTATAAGTTCCTGTATTGGTAACTTCGGGATTGGGTTCTGTGCTAAAAGGATTCCCTTCGGGATCGAGCCATTGATAGCTTACCTCATCCGTAGAACTACCTGTTAAATTAAATGGATTGTCCGAGCAATCTAAACTGACTCCTTGCGCCATGATGTTTGGAGGCAAGGTATCTGCTTCTACTTGTGCGGTGGCTGTTGTAGAACAGCCATTTGCGCCTGTAATAACGACTTCATAATTTCCAACTTCGGAAACAGAAGTATTGGAGTCTGTACTTATCAATTCTCCTGCAAGATTATACCATTCAAAAGTAATATCGGTATCATCGCTTGTTACGGAGATTTCAGTTGCATTGGGATTGCAATAGATAAATCCTGAACCTGTCTGAACATTGCTAGGAATAGCATCATCTAAAGTAATAAACAAGGTTTCTGAACTAGAGCAATTATTCGTTTGATTAACTATAGTCAAGGTATATTGACCTGACATCGTAGCCGTCAAAGACGGATTATTATCTGTTCCACCTCCTGGCAAATCCCAAGCATAAGTCACTCCTGTGGTCATAGAACTACCTTGTAGTTCTACTGCATTAGTTAAGCAATTTAAGGTGTCTCCATTCGGAGCATCTATAGCAATGTCTGGAATATTATTATCGGCGATGACTTCGGCGGTAGCCGAAGCCGTACAACCATTGTTTTCGTCGGTTATGACTAAGGTATAATTTCCTGCGGCGTTTACTGTTGGGGCAGCAATATCAAAGGTCGCTCCATTTTCGGAAGTCCATTGATAAGATACATCTGGCGTGCTAGAATTGGCAATGAGTTGTGCATTATCTTCGCCACAAGCTAAGGTATCTCCTTCGGCCACCGTAATAACGGGTGGAGTATTATTTTCTGTGACAGTTATAGATGTGGTAGTTGTACAACCATTTGCACCTTCAACGGTGACAGAATAAGTATCTTCAGAAGAAACCATGATGCTTGTTTGGTCGCTTATTGTTCCTGTGGGTGTTGTCCATTCGATATTAGTGCCATTGGTCGTCAATTCTATTACACCTGCATTGGCACAATCGAAAGCAGTAGTTTCTGTCAAACTTGCAGTAGGAGAAATGGTATCAGGTATAATGACGACAGAATTGGTAGAAACACAACCATTGCTACCTGTAACAGTCAAATTATAAGTGCCATCCATTGTAGCAGTGGCTGGATTGGCAATTGGCATACCATCAGGATTAGTCCATTCAATGGTATTGCCATTTTCGGTATTGACTTCTAAGGGTAGAGTAGTGGTGGCACAAGTTAACTCATTGCCTTGGGGAGTTATGGGTTCTGCTGTTGGGGTATCATCATCCACATCTACTAAGGCTTGTGCAGTACTTGTACAACCGTTGACATCTGTTACCGTAACAGTATAAGTTCCTTCCATCATCACATCATTGGGTGAATCCATTGTTGAGGTATAACCTTCAGGGCCTTCCCATTCGTAGGTATCAATCGTTCCTGTGACGATTGTACTTTGGATTGTTCCAATATTATTGTTACAATTGAGATCTAAATTATTGAGTGTAACTTCTGGTTCTTCTATAGATGCCTCAACCATTACAGAAGCCGAGGAAGTACAGCCATTGCTAGCAGTTGCTACAAAAGTGTACATACCTGCTACACTCGCTTCTTGGTTAGGGATTGTTGTACCTGGGCCAGAGGGTGTTTGCCATTGTGTAAATACAGCGTTGGTTGCATTACCCGTGAGGGTAATGCTGTTGCCTGCACAAGTCAACATTTCTGTAACAGGATTTATCGAAACTTCGGGCGGAACCGTATCAATAGTTATCGTTTGATAGTCAATACTGGTACAACCATTCAAATCAGTAACAATAAGGGTATAATCTCCTGCATTACTCGTGTCAATTTCAATGTTTTGTACATTAGAAAATAAGACATCTCCCTCTCCTTGATCAAGAAACCATTCAAAATTCTCAAATTGGTTGGTCATAGGGGAGTTTCCGAATAGACTTGTTTGAGGGTTATTACAATCCAAAACTTCGATTGGAGTCAAAATGTCAATGGTTGGTGGAGTTGTGTCGAGTGCGACTTGAATACTTGTTGTATTAGAACAACCTGTCAAATCGGTCACGGTTAAAATATAAGTTCCAGAATCCGATACCATCGGATTCTGTTCGGGATAAGGTGTACCGTCGGGGCCTGTCCAACTATAAGTTACATCATTAGTAGTAGAGTTACCTTGTATTTGAACACCAGAACTACAGGTGATAATATCCGTTGGATTACTAGCACTTACATTAGGAAGGCCAACACTGTTTTGTATAACCTCGACAGAACCCAAACTTAAACAACCGTCCGCATCTGTTACCGTCACATCGTAAGTACCATCTGTACTTACGATTGGGTTTTCCATATTTTCGTTGGTAGCATCTATGTCTGGTCCTGACCATTGATAGGTCAAACCCGTTGTACCTGTGCTTAAAGTTGTTTCTTCAATATTACAAGTCAACTCGTCAGAAGAAGACATAGAAAGGCTAGGACCACCAGTAATAGTCACAGTTGTGGTGGCAGTCACCGCACAGCCATCCATTGCATTCGGAACAAATTCTAAAACGACATCTCCCAAAGGAAAAGGATTGGCATTGAATAGATCATTTAAAATACCACTTCCTCCTTGTACTTGCCAAGTACCGTCATTGGCCGAGGGATCTTCGAGTTGATTGAGGTCAAATTCGGTTTCGCTTTGACAAA
>JAHDEQ010000333.1 GCA_020628755.1 Saprospiraceae bacterium | reverse complement strand
GTTTTTCGCCTTGTCTTGGCACAAAATTTCTATTTCTAAATTGAGCATTTAATTATTTTTTCATTCCTAAAAATTGTATTGGTTTTCAATTTTCTACTTCAAATTTATTTATCGAATGTTTTTTGAAAGCAAAAGCCCAAAGTCGTTTACAGATTTTTTCTTTTTGGAAATTGCTTTTCTCGACAGTCTAATTCTAACTTGATATTCAATGATGACAAAATTCATAATCCAACTAAAATCTTCTATCTACAAGCATAAATCTCTACCTTCCTCGTTTTTTAAAAAATTGTAGGAGCGTATTGACATAAGGTACATTGGTACGCACACTTACCATGTCGGCTCCTGAACGGAGGAAATTGGTTTTGAAGTATTGATGGTTTTGTGTAAACCATTCGTTGTATTTACGGCGCACTGCTGGAATTGCGGTGTCTATCCATTCATAATTTCCTGTCTCTGAATCGAAAGCACGTACTAAACCAACATTGGGTAATTCTTCTTCGCGTGGATCGACAATGTGGATGCCCACAATGTCGTGTCGTCGGGCAGCTATCCGCAATGGACTTTCATAACCTTGCGCCAAAAAGTCAGAAATCAAAAAGCAAATACTACGTTTTTTAACCAAGTTATTGAGGTATTCCAAAACAAGTCCAATGTCCGTTCCTGTTCCTTCGGGTTCAAAATTGATAAGCTCTCGAATTATTCTCAATATATGTTGTTTTCCTTTTTTGGGAGGAATGTATTTTTCGATTTTATCAGAAAAAAGGAGTACACCTACTTTGTCATTATTATTGATGGCCGAAAAAGCAAGGACTGCGCTAATTTCGGTGATGAGTTCGTTTTTGAGTTGCTCTTGTGTACCAAAAAAAGACGATGGACTAATGTCAATAAGCAACATCACCGTCAATTCTCGTTCTTCTTCAAAAACCTTGACGTGTGGGTCGCCTGTACGGGCGGTTACATTCCAATCAATATTACGCACATCGTCGCCATAATGATAATCACGTACTTCGCTAAAAGACATACCTCGTCCCTTGAAAGCACTGTGGTACTCACCTGAGAAAATATGCTTGCTCAAGCCCTTAGTCTTGATTTCTATTTTCCGTACTTTTTTTAGGAGTTCGCTGGTTTCCATAAACGTATGCACGTGTTCACGTATCTATGTATTCAAGTTTTTCTTAACATGAACACTTGAATACTTGAACACCTAAAAGAATTTATTAATTGGTGTATTGGTTTTCAAATAGGGTTTTAGTTTTTCGTAAGGAATAGTCACCTTTGCCTGTCCGTATATTTCGTCGTAATTGGTACTGTATTGAATCCCATTATTTTGGAGCGTAAAAAGCGGAAAGGATTCTTTGTTGACCCAAGCTCTATAATCGCTATCCATGTATTTGGGATGTCGTTTTAGTTCGTTGCTAATGTATTTATTTTTAAATTCTTTAAAGGTTTTATCGTTTTTCTTTAGTAGATTTTTTTCTGTAATGGGTTTACCTGTTTTGAGGTCAAAATTGATGGGCAAACCTGAGGTATGATTGTTCCAGGTATTGCTAAAAAAGAAACTACCTACCAATAAATCATTGTGGATTTCGTCAATCTCAAACCAAATATAGGCACGCTCGCTGGAGCGAGCTTGCGGCTCACACACAGGATAATTTTCTTTGATGGCTTTGACTTGTGTACGACAACGTTTAATCCAATTTTTGATGTAGTCTTGTACCCAATTATTAAAAGTGGTATTGGTATATTGAGGATATAAAACCTCATAACTCATCACATAATCGGCATATTCGATGTAAGCAACTGGGATTTGCTTTTTGAGTTCAAAAGAAGAATAGTTTTTTTGTCCATCGGGATTGGTAAATTCGGCTCTAAAACCATTGTCATTGGTTTCTCGCTCGATGAGTCGAGCCGTGTTCATACTCGCATCATTGGCAATGGTAAGGTTGAGCTTGCCTTGTTGGTCTATTTGTCCTACAATTTTTTCTTCTTCATCTTGTGAGGTGTAATAAATAGAACCAAACACTTGCCCTTGCCCCAAATGATGTAAAATCATTTGGACTTCGTCCCACAGAATAATACCTCTATAAATTTTGACCCATTTATCATTGGTCGCATTTGATATAACTTCTTTATCTTCTACTTTTTGGAGTTGGATTTTTGAGCCGATGCTTCCATCAAAATTGCTCCATTCGCCCTCTATACTTCCGTTGTTTTGCGTTGCATTTATAAACCCTGAAACAGCTTGTTGTTCGTCTATTTCTTGGAGTAAAAATCGGTTATCGAACTGAACACCTTCAAGTTGAAAGTTTACGCCGCTTTCGGTGTACATCAATTCGCCATTGCATCGCCCTCCTTCACACAAGAGGCTAACCGTAACTTGGTAGGCATCGTCTATGAGACCAACAAAATATTCTGTACTTGGATTTAATGCGGGAGGTGGCGAGGGTTTACTCGCCGCCTGTGCCAACTGCTGCGCAGACAGACCACAAAAAGGAATTAATAAAAAAAATATTTGGATGATGTGCTTCAAACGAGTTTGATTTGGTTTAATGTATTTAGAAAAACAGCTAAAGTAGCCTTAGAATTTTCGATTAAAAAATAGCTTTACTAAACCTAGCTCTACGTATTTGCATCCCGCAGATTTAGGAAAGCAGTTTTTATACTAA
>JAHDEQ010000092.1 GCA_020628755.1 Saprospiraceae bacterium | reverse complement strand
ACAAACGTCACATGCACCTGTACCACATTGGGCATTAAGATTATTGGAAAAGAAAAAGGTAATAAAAAAGAGGAGAATAGTAACTTTCACAAAGTTAACATAGGGTAATGCTACTCTCATAATTTGATAATTTAATGTTGAATAAACTCCATTATAAATGCTCAATAATGTAATAGCATTTAAATGGCGATAACAAACGGTTTTAATTTAAAAAAACAATTATACCTAAGCATGGCAAAATTTTGGTTTGCCATTTTGTACTACGATTTTGCTATCTAAAAATGATAGCTTTTTCTTAGGCTAGTCTAGTTGAAACGGTTTGAAATTAAAAGAACCGACTCGTTCTTTTTACTTCTCTATAGAAAAAATAAGATAGATGTCTTAACAAACTTAAAAGTTAATCAAAATATCTACTATTGTTTTATAATTGTCTATTAAATAGGTTGTTTGAATACGATTACCAAAATGGGTATTGGAGAAATTATAATCGTTTTTATGTTATGGGAGAAAGTCCTGAGACTTTAATAAATGGTTGATGAGCATACATTATTATCATACTTTGAAAAAGTACCACCTTGTGGTACAAAATATAATTTCGCTACTCTCACCTAAATTACAATTTTTAAAGTTAGTTCTTATTTTTAGAAAAATAAAAAAAAAATAAAAATTTCTTTCATTTTGGTGAACAATCCTGTGATTATCGCCATGATAACCGTTTTTGCTGTACCAAAAAAGTAATATGCTGTTCTATATTTTATCCTTCTTTGACAAATTCCGTGTTCCGTTCAAAATAAAAGAGAGAACGACCGCAGGAAGTGAATGATTTTAGATTTGAATGGAAATATCTTCACGGAAAAAGTCAAAGAACCTTTTCTATATTGACATTCTTCTGAAAGAGTGTCTAATAATCTCAATTTTTTACAAACGACTTTTTATAAATTTCAAAGCTCGATGTTTCGGATGTGCTTTGGGTATCATTATATAGTACATTCCTGTCGGCAAATTGCTTATCGAAAAATGTTGGGCATTGTTACCATGTTCAATGGTAATGGGTTTGCGTAGGAGCAATTGCCCTGCCATATCAAAAATTTGCATTTCGGTATCGGTGTATTCTTCTGAATATATTTGAACAATAATATGCTCTGTTGCTGGATTTGGTGCAAGATTCAGCAATCGAGGCATCAAAATGTTTTCTTCGATACTCAATGCAGCAATTGGAACATTAGGGATTGTGTTGTTAGCACAAGGGATCTCTATGACATAAGGACGCTGACTCCAACGATTGCTGTAACTCCATCCACCGTCCCAGGGCTGCATGATGACATAATCGTCTTCATTAGAATTTTCAAAACAAAATTCACATACATTAAAGTTGATATAAGTCAAGGCTTGGCCACTCGTCCATTGCAAATTACCTTCACTTGCAATATCATTTAAGCCGACGAATGTCATTTTATCAATATGATTTTGCACAAAGGCATTTTCATTGGCATCATTGATGCTAACCAAATAACCGCCGACAGACTCTGCTTCGGCTTGAGCATCCATTGCATTTTTGTCGTTTTGAGAAAGAAAATAATGATGGCCATTGAGTTCGCCTAAAAAGGTCAGATTGGGCAAATTGGTCGCACAATTTGTCGCTCCGCCTCCTGTGCCTCCTCCCCCACTCGACCCATTGCAAGGAATCTCCATGATAAAACGACGTACAGCCCATTGGTGGCTAAAGCTCCAAGTACCATCCCAATTGTGCATGACTACGTAGTCTTCGGTATTGGTATTGTCAAAGCAAAAATCACATATCTCAAAATTGGTATAATTGACTGGTTCATTATTTGTCCATTGTAAATTGCCTTCGGATTGAAAATCGTTGAGTCCAATATAAACCATTTCGTTGATGAGATTGCTCAAAAAGTTGTTTTCAGAAGATGAATCTATCGCCGCTAGATGCCCTCCTTGCGCTGCTGCCGCCTGCTGCGCAGGGGCTGGCTGCATGGCATCCACAGATAAATAATAATAATGATTTTCAAATTCTCCTAGATAGAAAAAGCCAGCTATATTTTCGGAACAATCACCTCCACCTCCTGTATTGCATTCGCCCAAAGTATAGTTAAAAACGCCTGCACATTCGGCTTGACAAGCATTGCTATAGGTATTTCCATCAGAACCACAAACAGGATTATACTCGGTCGTACAAATACAGGGTTCTTCACATTCGCCTTGGCTATAAGAGAAAATGCCAGCACATTCAGCTTCACAAGCATTGCCATAAGTGTTGCCATCCGAACCACAAACGGGCGCATATTCATCGGTACAAATGCATGGATCTATCGTGTCTCCACAATCCAATTCGATGATATATTTTCTTAAATTCCATTGATTGGTAAAACTCCAAGCACCATCCCAGGGATGCATCACAGCATAGTCATTGGCAGCATCGTTGGCCTGACAAAAGGCACAAATATCGTAATTGGTATAGTTAAGAGGCGCACTATTGACCCAAGTCAAAGTGCCTTCATTTTGGGCATCATTGAGTCCAATATGAACCATTTCGTCAACTTGATTGGCCAAAAAGTTATTTTCTCCTGACGAGTTAATACTAACCAAATAGCCTTGATTGTTTTGAGCAATATTTTGGGCTTGAACTGGATTGGCTTCGTTATTAGAAAGAAAGTAATGATGGCCTTGATATTCGCCTAAAAAGGTAAAATTATTCAAAGCAGTTGGGCAATCTGTTGGAGGGTTGGTACATTCTCCTGTGGTATAATTAAAAACGCCTTCACATTCTGCTACGCAGGCATTACTGTAAGTAATGCCGTTGGCACAGACAGGGGCATATTCTGTTGTACAAATACAATCCTCTTCTTCGCCGCAAGGCAATTCCATAATAAAGAAATGTTCTTCATTAGAATTGGTAAAAAACCATTGTCCGTTGAAGTAATTAAACAAAACCAAATCTCTTGCAGATGAATTGTTACAACCAGCACAATTATCAAAATTGGTATAATTGACCGATTCATTATTGGTCCAATTCAAATTGCCTTCATTTTGAGTGTCGTTGAGTCCGATAAAAGCAATCTCATAAATTTGTTGTCTTAAAAATTCGTTTTCGGCAGCACTGTTGATGCTTGCTAGGTGTCCGCCATGCCCTTGGGCAATGGCTTGGGCTTCGCTAAAAGATGCCTTGCTTTGCGAAAGAAAATATTTATGTCCATTGTACTCTCCTACAAAACCTAAATCCCAACGAAAGATATGACAATCGCCTATACCTCCGCCCGTACTGGCTACTTTTACATTGAAAGCACAGACTTCGGTATCACCACAATTATTGGTAGCAGTATATTGAATAGTATGCACTCCAAAAGGGAAAAATCCCCCTCTTGCAATTCCAGCAGTCTGGTCAAGATTAACTCCGCCAGCGCAATTGGTACTTGCTGTTGGCAGCGTCCAAGTCATATTTGCGCCGCCTTCTTGTTGGGTTGCTGTTGCTTCTATTTCTAAACCTGCCGAACAAATCAAATTGATACTGGTAAACGTCTCGGTTTGTGTTCTACGCAAAAAGATGGGTGTGCCTGTTAATTGAATATTTTGATTTGGGATAGTCGTATTCAAATTGGTAATTCCATAATCCCATTCCTTTTTGTTGAATGTTGTAAATCCTAGACTACTTGGAAAAGTATAATTGGCAAAAGCATTTTCGGAAAGATCCGTATTGGTTTTGGCCCACAGGACATAAGTAAACGTGCCGTCGGTGTGGCGATAAGCCCCACCGCCCACCGAATTGGGCAAGTTGAGTTGGTTGGTATGCGATTGATCAAAGACCGTTTCTTCTAATAATTCAGATGCGGTTTTATAAGCTATACCTTCATCATTATACTCTTGTTCAAAAGGCATAATATCATGTAGGTTTTTATATAAACCCATCAAATCAAATTCGCTCGTTGCCTCAGTTTCTTTTTTGAGGTCGCCCATATTCCAAATATGCGTTTGGTCAATATTCAGGCGAATAGCTGTTGCGACCAATTTTATCATATAATTAACCTGTACTTCGTCCGAACCAAAGCCATCGCTAAAAGATTGTCGAGGAATATTGACTTCTGTAATTGTCCATTGTTTTCTAGGATAGGTCTCTCCGTTGTAGCCATATTGCTCCAATATGGCTTGGCGTTCTTGCTGCTTTTTCTCTAAACCTTCGATAGCTCCGTCCGTGTGACGAACATAGACCAGTTGTTGCAAATCGTTGTCCCAATAACGGGTACTTCCATCAAAATGTGGATAGGTATGAAAACCTAAAATATCAAAATAAGCTCCTCCTCCCAAGGGAAATTCTGGTGTAACCCCTCCCCCATTCGGATTGTCGGTATTTCTCAAAATCGCATCCAAAAAACTTTCATAACCAACGCCTGACACTACTACATAATCATCGGGAGCAAGCGTTTTAATGACTTCATAAGAAATACGAAGCGTACGGATATAATGAAAGATTGGCGCACGCAATTTATAGTCGCAGGGGTCGGGATTATTTTCCCACCAATTGCCTGGTTGGCCTGGCGGCAACCAGCCTTTTGCGCCTGTATAATCAAAGCCTGGCTCGTTCCAAATTTCCCAAAATTTGACTTGATCTTTGAGACGAGATACAACTTCATAAATATATAATGCGTAGTGATTATTGTCATTGACGGGTGTTCCATTTGCGCCATTGTCCCAAATGGGTTCGTACAAATTGGCAAACATATCCGTTTGCCAAGGGTCACTCGGACAATAGTCAACAGGATCTCGATGATCAGGATGTGCAAATCCTACAAACAACGTATTGTCTTCTAAACCCAAAGCATCGTAATAATCATACTTGGTTTCCCAAATATCGTAACCAAAAATACGTCCGATTGATTCGGGTAAAGAACCTCTTAATGCCTTTACCCCTACCCCATCGGTACCCGCAGCAACATTGCCTGCTGCAATGTCGGCCAAGCGCATATCATCCCAATTGCTGCCATAATAACCAGGGTTGACTCCAGCACGATAAAAACCCGTATAAGGAGTGTTGATGTCATTGGCGGTATAATTGACTTGTGCTAAAATTGTATTAGCAATAAATACAAAAACAACAAGGAGTTTAAAAGATAAAAATGTTGATTGATTGGTCATAGTTTACTTAGCTTGTAGTTTCTTGGGAGAGCTTATACACAAGATACAATAAATTCAAGAAAAATGTACATATTTTGTTATACCAACATCAATACCGCTATTCAACCTTACTGCCAAAATGATATGATTTGTATATACAAATCATATCATTTTTGTATTATTTCAATATAAAAACGAAAACCGTATTTGTCTATTAATTTTTAGTCACGGTATGCAGAATGAAGAGAATGGATTTGAACTAAAACTGTTTTCTTTGCTAATTTACTTAGCTACATTGTCAGCGAGATTGTACAATTCTTTTAAGGAAAGATTATTATCAAATTTAAGTTGGACTTAAGCCAAAGGTATTCATTTCTGAAATAGATTTTAGCTTGTTTAAGCGTTTCTATTTATATATTCTAGGATTTTTCGTTATAAGAAACAATAAATACGCTTAAAATCGTTCTTTCTATATCATTTTTTGTTTGAGCCTTCTTCAAATTGAATAATTCAAAATTGAGATTGTTGATTTTTTCATTCCACTTGAAAACGGAATGAAAAAATAGTCTTAAAAAAAACCATCATACACAAAACATATAATTTTAATACTATTTGTATATACAAAAAACATACAAATGACACTATTGATTTAGTCGTTTGAGCTCTGCCGTTATACCTTGTTTGATGATAGAAGACATAGAAACACCCGTTTCTTTTGCCGTTTTCTTCAACTTATCATACATGGATTTGGGCATCCGAATATTGATAGTTGTTTGTCCTGTATCTGTACTTTTTTCTTTGGGAGATTCCAGTACTTTTTCAATCTCGGCATCAGAAGGCTTTTTTTTGCGACTTGTTTTGCGAGGGCCTATATTTTGACTAAAATCTTTGCTACTCATGTGGACGATTTAAAGGATTCAACAATTTGCATAACTTCATTTGTCAGCGCAACTATCTCTTTTTTTGCTTTAGGATTATCTCCTTCTAAAACCCCTTTGCCTGTCAAATTAGCCTCTCCAAAGGCATTTCTTTTTCCGATGACTGTTTGGAGCATTCCAACATTATAAACCTCCTGATAGGCTTTAAAAGCCTTTAGAATTTGACGGTGCATAATGACATTGCGTTCAAAACGGTTAGCTAAAAAATAGGCAGGCAATTCAATATCTAAGCGATCCCTCAAATCTTCGATATGTTCTAAGAACCGTTCCGTTACTTTTATATCACCTCCGCCTGTTGTAGGGACAGGAATAATAGAGAAATCACTTTTCATAACGGCTTTGCTGGTCGTTTTTTCGATAGCAGGGGGGCAATCAACGATGACAATATCATGCTTTGTAGCCAAATTCGTAATAGCCTTCAATACATTTGTTCCACCTAAAAGAGGATGGACATGAACTAGAGGTAATTCCTCTGCACGACTTTCTTGCCACATCGTCGTGCTATGGTTGGGGTCGGCATCCAAAATACAGACATTTTCGCCCCGATGAGCTAGAGTCACGGCCAAGTTTTGGCTGACTGTGCTTTTTCCTACACCTCCTTTAAAACTAATAACAGTTATAATCATAATTCATATTAAATTTGGTACGAATGTAAATTCATTTCTTTCAAAATCCTAATTTGTATGCTATAAAAATACTTTTTTTATATTATTTGTATATACAAATAATACACATTTAATATCATTCATTCTGGCAACTTTACTATTTTCTTGTTGAGATTGAATTAAGCAAAAAATATTAATTCAATCTTGCTTACGGGTAATTGTACGCTTTTATAATTGACAAAATAATCAAGATAAGTTAAGCTAAATGAAGAAAAACGGACAGATACCCGTAGTAAATTCTAATAACGTACATTTACCCGTAACGCAAAGGAATAATTTATCTCTACTTTGGATTCTACGTAGAAAATCATGTGCTTATAGTTTAAAATTTTAACAAAGTGAACATCAACTGATACTGTTTTAGTATAGTTGTTATATTTTATAACAACTATTATTTATATAGTTAGATAAGCTCGATTTAAGTATAATTATTTAATTATCAATGATTTATATTGAAAAATCAGCTAAAGAAAACGTACAATTACCCGTAGAAAGCGTACAATTACCCGTCTGGCGTACAATTACCCGTCTTTTACAGCGTACAAAAAACCGTAGAATAGCGTACAAAAATCCGTATCTAAAAACCTTAAAACGGACAGATACCCGTCTGTCCGTTATTCTCAAAAGCTATAACGGAAAAAAAGAGATAATAAAATTCCGTTATTTGAGAATTGACTTTTATTTTTGCTTATAACTAAGCCCATAGATAATGAGTAAATTACAAGTCAAGAAATCCAACTTTTTAGTGCCTTTAGAAGAAGCTGTTTCTAAACCAGCACAGCTTTTGGCATCTTATATTGTAGCTTCATTGCCCAAATCCAAGATTGAATCGGAGCAATTACCACAACTGACTTTTCCTTATGTCGAATTGCGTAAAGCAATTAATGCTGATGGCCGAGAAAGAGTAAACAAGATACAAGACATTATGGAATTGGGGGTGGAACTACAAAAATGTATTTTGTTTTATGAAGACAATGATTATGAGCGCACGGTTTCTTGGCTGATAGGCCAAGAACGGAATAAGAGGTCTAATATTTTTACCTACACCTTGCATCCAGGACTTAAAAAATACCTTATTAATATCGAAAATCATTTTACCAAGTATAATTATCTGTTTCGGGTTTGCTTAAATGCACATGCGATGAAATTGTACGAAATCCTCAAAATGTATCAATATCGTGGAGAGGTAACGATGCACATCGAAGATGACTTGAAATTGTCGCTTGGCCTAGTCGGTAAATATCCCAAAGTTTATGATTTTAAAAGACGGGTTTTGAATGTTTGCCAAAAAGAAATTGCTCAATATACAGACATACGATTTGAGTATGAGATTGCAGACAAAAAGGGTAAGACTCCAATTTCTTATACTTTTTATATTTATGAAAATATCCCAAGCAATTTGCCGCCAGAGTTACTCGAAAAGTTGAAAAAAGAGGGCGCCTCTTTTTCTCGGACTATTGAATTACCATCTAAACGTGAAACCAAAAGTATTCAGGTAGATAATGAAATTTTTCAATTGCTAAACAAATGGGGTGGGAGAGAGGATCGAATTCAAACCCTTTTTCAGACTTATGAATTGAAGAATATCAACTATCAAATTCGACATTTGCAACGTCTTTTAAAAGATGGCAAAAAAATAGATAACCCGTTTGCTTGGTTGAGCAAAGCACTCAAAGACAATTACAAAGATTTGGTACAAGACCAAAAAGAAAAGAAAAAAGCGCAAACTCAACTCAAAAAACAACTTATCCAAGAAAAACGGAAACGAGAAGAAGCACTCAAAAATACACAACGCAAATATCACCAAGAACTTAAATCCAAATGCTTGGATTTATTTGAGCAGTCACCTCAACTTTTAGAAAATACAATTGATAAACTAAAAGATATAAACGTCATTCAGCGAGCCTTGCAAAAAGGCGAAACACCCGAACAAATTTTCCAAAACAAATGGACTTCTTGGACAGTTCAATCCAAATTGTTTGAAATGCACCCCGAGGAATTTCAAGTAATTCAAGAACAATATATTCCCGTTTTGGAACAACTCAAACAAGTCTTGGAGGAGTAAAAAATGCAAATACAAAAAATATTTTGCTTTTCTATTTTTTTGTTTTTAATGAGTTGCGATACAAAACATGACTTAGACCATTACTATTTGAGTCCAGTTAGTGTGGCAGATTTTGCGGAGTTTGTCGAAGCCACCAATTACCAAACTGATGCTGAGGCTTATGGCTGGTCAATTGTACAAGAAGATATTATCCATTTCAAAACTGTTAGAGGTGCTGACTGGCGAAAGCCAGATGGAGTAGGGGAGAGTAAGGCCGATTTTCCCGTTACACAGGTGAGCCATAATGATGCCATCGCTTATTGTAAATGGTCAAATACTCGATTGCCAACCTATGAAGAATATTGGAAATTGGTTAAGAATGATAAACGTTCTATTGCCTTTAATATTACTGAATTTTTTGCTCTAAAAGATGTCAATTTGGTCGGAAACGTATGGGAAATCACTTACAGCGATTCCCCTGAGCAAGTTCGATTGGCAGGCGGTTCGATTTTTTGCGATGTCAATTCCTGCAATGGCGTTTCGCCTGACCGAGAATTGTTTGTTGATGCCATCACAGGGAATATTCATATCGGATTTGCAGTACTCCGAAAGAAGGAATAGAATTTAAAAATAGAAATTCTTACATTCCTAATCCTAATGAAAAATTAGATGCACCAAAATCAAAGAAACCAATAAAACTGCCCCTAAACGGCCAATCTGTGGCGAATCGTATTGAATCAAATCTTTCCATCCTCTAAATCCATCTTTAAGACTTAGTGCCATTACAAAAGAAAGTGCAATTAAAATCACCCACATGGCTCGTACAAAATAATTCATTTCGGGGAACAAATAAATTATAATCAAGTGCAAAGGAATCGTCGAAAGGAAACCGATAAGCGTTGCTTTTTTGTTGGGCGTAACCATAAAAGCAGCCGTACAAATCAAGACCACAATTCCACAATTGATATAATAGCGTAGCTCATTGAGCGTATGCGTAAATGCAGCTTCAGGGTTTTCAAACTTTACATACAACAAAACTAAACCCATTGTTATACCCGTAAATAAAGTTACCAAAATCGTATTCTTACCAGCTTTTACAACTTCATAATCTGTTGCATCTTTATTGATATAACCTTTATAAATATCAATTGACCAAAGAGTTGCCAATGAATTGAAAGTAGAGTCCACCGTACTCATCAATGACGCAAACAAGGCACATAAAATGATGCCTTGTACCCCAACGGGCAAATAAGTAGTGACCAAATACGGGAAAGCTTGGTCAGGTTCTGTCAAACCATTTTCGCCCAAAATTCCATATAAAGCAATGCCAGGAATGACAATCAAAACCGCCATAACGTATTTCATCACACCGCCCGCCATCAAACCGATTTGCGCATGACGAAGACTTTTTGCCGCCAAAGAACGTTGCATAATGGTCTGATTTGCACACCAATAATTGATATTTAATAAAAACAAACCAAACATATGAATCCAAGGTAATTTTGGATGGTCGGCAGGCAAATACATGTGCATAAGTTGTGGCGTTTTATTATACAATTCGCTCCAACCACCTAGATGTTTGATAGCCACAAAAAGCACTACAAATCCACCTGTCAGTAAAATAGTAAACTGAATAATATCCGTTTTAACAACGGCATTTAAACCTCCTAAATAAGTATAAATGGCTGAAAAAACGCCCAAGCCAACCACTAAAATTGAAATCCGAGTAATCCGATCATCACTTAAAACCGCCAATTGTTCTGCAAAAACTAAGTCCGCTGCATAAGCTCCCCAAAAAAGGGCAGCACCCAAAGTAATAGTTGAGAAAATCAGCAAATTAGCCAGAGAGTAGAGTAAACCAACGGTTTTCCCAAGTCGTTTTTGGATGTATTGTGTAACGGTAATGACCCGTTCTCGAAGAAACAAAGGCACAAAAATAAAAGCTGCCATCAAAATCCCTTGTACAGCATTGACCTCCAAACTCGCTTGTGCCAAACCATACAAATAGGCCGAACCCATCATCCCCAAAAACTGATAACCATTGATATTGGTCGCAATCGAAGACAAGGCAATTGAAGGCCACTTCAAATTGCGTGAACTCAAAAAATACTCCTCAATAGTAGCATCTTTTTTGACTCTACCCGAAATGGCAGTCAAAAAAATAGCAATAAAATACGTCAATACAATGGCTAAATCTATCACGATATATCTTATTTGAAACAACCGCTTTCCTAAATTTGCGGGAAGCTACTAGAAAAGCGAAGTTTAGTAAAGCTAATTTGCTACGAACGAACTCCAGCCGCCAAAGGACTCAACGGTGCCGAATCAGGTCGTCGTCCTTGCGCTTCGGGCATCGAAAAGGTTTTGATTTTCGGCAATACATAATTGGCAAATAATTTACACTCATCCAAATGCGGATAACCCGAAAAAATAAAGGCTCGGATTCCCATATCCATATAGCGTTTTATTTTGGCCAAAACTTGGTCAGGATTACCAACAATAGCAGCACCACAACCCGAACGAGCTCGCCCAATCCCTGTCCATAAATGCGCTTCTGCAAAACCATCATCATCCGACAAATTACGCATTTCGGCTTGGCGCGAAACACCATAAGATTTAGCATCCAAAGCACGATTTCGGATTTCATCGCCTTTTTGAGCATCTCCATCAATATAGTACATCAAATTTCGAGCTGCCGCCAAGGCGGCAGCTTCTGTTTCACGTACAATCATGTGGATTCGCAAACCAAAATCAACTTTTCGGTCATAGCCAGCCGCTTTGTTACTCATATTTTGCATGATTTCGGCAAGGCGTTCTTCCGTTTCGGGCCACATCAAATAAACATCGCAATGTTCGGCACACAAGTCAACCGCAGGAGGCGAGTAGCCGCCAAAGTAGAGTAGAGGGCCGCCATTTTGTTGGTAGGTTTTGACGGGCTTAGTATTGTCAAGTTGAATTTTATAAAACTCACCTTTAAAATCAATATAATCTTGCGTCCAACCTTGTTTTAAAATTTCAATGACCTCGCGCGAGCGTTGATAACGCTCGGCCGAACCCAAGTTTGTACCTGGCAAATTGGAAGAAATAATATTTATCGTCAAACGACCTTTCAGAATATGATCAAGTGTGGCAATGGCACGGCCCAACATGGGCGGATGTACCTCGCCACAACGAATGGCTGCCAGAATATTGATATTGGAAGTCAAAGGCGCAACCGCCGAAGCAAAAGTCAAGGTATCTTGTCCGACTTGGTAAGAAGAAGGGCATAAAATATTGCGATAACCCAAACGATCGGCTGTCAAAAGTACATTAGAAGTGTTTGTCCAATCACTTTTATAACGCACATCGTGTTGCCCCAAAAAAGCATCATCGCCATTGCACAATGGCGCAAACCATGCGACCTCAGCCCCTTCTAAATGAGGCGAACGAATTTTAATATTGTTCATACAAATAAAATTTCCTCAATAATAATGGTTTTGATAGATTATTCAGATAATTTTTCTAAATTTTACAGCAAAATACATTTTAACTATGCATAAAGACTTGGACAAAGCAAAAGAAATCCGAAAAGGTGAAGAACTTGATTGGGCAAAATTGGAAACTTACCTTCGAACAGAAATATTTAAATTGGAAGGAGAATTGTCGGTTTCACAGTTTCATGGTGGTCATGCAAACCTAACTTACTTGTTAGCTTTTGGAGCAACTGAATTGGTTTTGCGTCGTCCACCTTTTGGCAAAATTGCACCTGGTGCGCATGATATGAAACGAGAGTATAAAGTCTTATCCAAATTGTATCAATACTTTCCGCCTGCACCACGAGCTTATCATTTTTGTGAAGATGATGCCATCATCGGAGCACCTTTTGTGGTGATTGAGCGTAAACGTGGAGTCGTAGTACGCAATAAGATTTTAGATTGTTTTAAAGATTTTGAGCAGGTCGAAAACCGTATCTCCGATGCGGTTGTTCGGGCGCAAGCCAATTTGCACTTGGTGGATTATGAAAAAGCTGGTTTAAGCAATTTGGGCAAACCCGAAGGGTTTCTCGAACGCCAAGTCGCAGGTTGGTCTAAACGCTGGGCCTTGTCCAAAACAGAAGACAATAAAATCATGGATTCGATTTGGGATAAACTCGGTCAAAACATTCCCAAACCACAACGGGCTTCTATTATACATAATGATGTCAAACCCGATAATTGTCAATTTCAATCTGATAATCCTGATGAAGTAACGGCCATGTTTGATTGGGATATGTGTACGATTGGTGATCCTTTAATTGATTTTGGTACGACCTTGAGTTATTTCCCAGACGACAGAAATCCGTTATCACGGAATTTGCCCCTTTCTTTGCAAGGGAACTGGCCCAACAAAGATTTTTTAAGAAAGAAATATCAAGAATATACAGGATTCAATTTAGATAAGATCAATTGGTACGAGGTCTTTTCGTATTGCAAAGGAGCAGTCATTATGCAGCAACTCTACAAACGCTATGTTGATGGTGCGACAAAAGATGAACGTATGAAATATATGGGCATGGTCGCCAAATCAATGGCAGAATTGGCCGATAGTATTATGGAAGATTAGCCATTTTAAAACGGTCTTAACCGACCGTTTTAAAATTATTTTTACTTCATCAAAATCCCACCATCCAAAGGAATAAAATTACCTGCCATAAAACTCCCAGCTTTCGAACAAAGGTAAATGACTAAACCTGCAATATCACTTGCCTGTCCACCACGACCAATTGGCGCAATACCAGCCATTTGTTTTTTGTCCATAAAGGCAGTCATTTTGGTCGGGAAAAATCCAGGGCCAATACAATTGACTAGAATTTGCTCTTTGGTCAATTCATTGGCTAGGTTGCGAGTCATTTGTTTGAGGGCAGCTTTGCTAGGGGAGTAGGACCAAGAGTTCATCACAAAAGGCATTTCGGCCATAATCGAACTGA
Source organism: Saprospiraceae bacterium (assembly GCA_020628755.1). Lineage (GTDB taxonomy): Bacteria > Bacteroidota > Bacteroidia > Chitinophagales > Saprospiraceae > JAHDES01. The sequence continues at coordinate 3,087 of JAHDEQ010000092.1, read as the reverse complement.
TGTTGACTACTCGACTCGGACTTTCTTTGCTTGCTGCCGCACGGAGTAGCGGTAGCATGGCTTGGGTGAGGAAAAAGATAGATTTTACATTAAGATTCATGACTTTGTCCCAACCTTTTTCGGGAAAATCGCCTAGTGGATGTCCCCAAGTTGCGCCAGCATTATTGATGAGAATATCAATTTTTGATTCTTTTTGAGTTAATTCTTTGACAAGATTATCAATGTTTTCGAGGCTTGATAAATCAGCAGGAAGTGCCGCACATTGTCCGATTTTGCTCATTTCTTGAGCAAAATTTTCGCAGGCTTCAGCCGAACGAGAACTGACATAAACTTTAGCACCCGACTCTACCAATCCTTGCGAAATCATAGCACCAATGCCTTTAGCACCACCCGTAACTAAAGCAACTTTACCTTCTAAAGAAAAGAGATTTTCTATCATGATTTTTAATATTCAATTTTGTTCATGTTGAAGTCTAGGGTATCGCAGTTGCAAACTGCGACAAACCATGAACTTGTAAAATTTTAATATTCAACTACAATTTTTCCAAAATGCTGACCCGATTCTTGGTATCTAAAAGCATCCGCTAATTCTTCCAAACCAAAACTTTTATCAATAATAGGTTTGAGGCCAGAAATGTTGATGGCATCCACCATTTTTTCTTGCATGGCTCGACTACCAACAGCCAAACCGACCAATCTTAGATGTTTGAAAAATAATTTTGGAAAGGTAATTTCGCCTTTTCGACCATTGCCCAAAATCCCAATGGAGGCGATAAAGCCTCCAATAGCTGCTGCCTCAATAGATTGTTTCATCGTAGAACCTCCACCGACATCAAGCACTAAATCCACTCCGCCATTGGTCATTCTTGAAATGGTTTTGCCCCAACGCTCGTCTTCTCGATAATTGACGACAGCTTCTGCGCCCATTGCTTTGAGTCGCTCGGCCTTCTCGTTGGAAGAAGTGGTCGCATAGACTTTTGCACCTGCCATTTTTGCCAGTTGAAGCGCAAAAATAGACATTCCGCCCGTTCCTTCAATGAGGACAGAATCACCTGCCTGTAAGTTTCCTTCGACTAGGAGTGCTCGCCAAGCGGTCAGCGCGGCGCAGGGTAGGGTAGCAGCTTCGGCATACGAATAATTATCAGGAATTTTAGTAACAGAATTGGCTAAAACACAAGACTCTTCCAATGCAAATCCGTCCACCATTTCGCCCGAAAGGGCTGCCATTTTACGGGCAGTTGGTTTGCCTTCGTGCCAACCCTGAAAGAAGAGCGACATTACTTTATCACCAATTTTCCAATCGAGTACACCTTCGCCTAGAGCAATGACTTCGCCAGCTCCGTCCGACATCGGAACTCGTCCGTTGGGCACAGGAATACCTCCTGTTGCTACTAAATAGTCGTGAAAATTAAGTGAAGTCGCATGCCATCGCACCAATATTTCACCAGTTTTTGGGCTAGGAGAGGGGCGTTCTTCCAATTTCAAATTATCTAAACCACCTTGATTGACTGTAATTACTTTCATAAACTATTATTCTTTAGGCAGACGATTGCGATTTTCTTGTTGACCAGGAATGGTGTCAAGTAAATTGCGAATTTCTTCTACATTGTCGGTTATCTTGGTGACGTGCCATTCTAGGTTTTTGCGTTCTACTTCACGGCGCATCAACTCATTGAAGGCTTTGAATAAGAATACTTGAAAAGCAGGGTCGAGCCAATAACAAAAATTGAGGGCAATTTCTTTATGAGCAAAAGTTCCTCCACCACGACCAGATTTAGAAGTGATACCAATAGCATCGGTTGCTTTAATATAGCGTTGTGGCGAAATAGAATTGCGGTTGATACTAGCTTGTTCTTTAAACACGCTCATTTGAGCGTGTTTAAATTTGGGGTTGTGAACTTTCTCCCATTGGTCTAAAAAAGTAAGGGTACTCTTATTGCGAATCCAACGTTGCAAGAGATAAACAGGAGCATCATCGGAGTTCTTTTTGGCAATATCTGTCAATGAAACATAGTCTAAATCATTGACAGGCTCTACCCGAATTTCCAAACCCTGAACTTCTATAGTTGATTTGCTCATATATTTTATACTTGTACAGGAGCGAAAATACTAGATTTCGATTAGAATAAAGAATCATTTTTCTAAAACCAAAAAGTGTTTGTCCATTACATTGCCCAAGAAAATAAGATTGTTGTAAGGGCAGGCTACTGTAGCAGCAGACATTTCACGACCATCTTCTTCATAAATACTTTTGATGGTATAATTGCCCTTGTTTTTGTAGTCAATGGTAATGATTTCGGAAGGTGATTTGTCCAAATTGCCTTTGGCGTATTCGGCAAAGGTAAGGAGGCTGGGATGGCAACCAATCCAGATTTTGCCATCAGGTGCAAACTCGATATTGTCCACACCTGTTCCACAATCTATACTTTCGAGGAAAGTCAAATCACCATTTTCTTCAACCTGATAAGCATTGACTAAAAAACCTCTTGGCGAAGCTACAAAAAGCAATTTTCTCTTTGCATCATAGTTGATACCATTGGCATAAGCAATGTCCTCGGCTACTTGCTTATAATTTTTACCATCATAATAATAAACTGTCGAAACCGATCGACCAAGATATTCTTCTGTAAGTTTGCCAAAGCCTTTGGTATATGCATGGTCGTTGGTGAAATAAAAGCGATTTTCATCAATAGCAACAATATCGTTGGGGCTGATAAGAGCTGGATTTTCTAGCGTTTCAATATGAACAAGACTGTCGCCAAATAGGTTAAAAACCTCGATAAGATGATCTTGTTCTGTTGGATGATTGATAGCATAAATTTTATAGGTCTGGCTATCTGTTTTGATCATGGAAATGCCATGTGGATAGAATGTTTTTTTTAAATTGGAAGTTAGTTTTTTTGGTTTGAAATCATTAGTGGTCAAGTCCATGAAATAGAGATGGCCTTGCTTCGCTTTGCCATCTCGCCGCCCTGCACGGTCATCTGAAGAAATGATAATAAAATTATCTTCATAACTGATTTGCATATCTTCAGCACCAGGAATTTCTATTTTGTGAAGAATGTTACCATCAAAATGCGGTTCAAT
>JAHDEQ010000091.1 GCA_020628755.1 Saprospiraceae bacterium | reverse complement strand
CGCCAAATGTAGATTTAATACCAGCGATGAGGTCTTGGTTTTCGACCATGATTTGTTTGGCACGAGTGTCGGCGTAATATACGGGAATGCCGATTGTCTCGAAGAGTCGGCAAACGGTTGTTTTGCCACTGCCTATACCACCTGTAACGCCGATTTGAATCATGGAGACGTGTTTGTGCCTGTCTACCGACAGGTAGATGTTTGTGTGTTTGCGTGTTTGCGAAACATAGGCACACAAACACGCAAACACTTAGACACATCTTATTTTATTAACTCAAATTTGTATTGTAACATTTCAATGAATGGCATGTTGGCTTCTTCATCGAATTGTTTAAGTATGATATCAATATCAATAGTTTCAGACTCTTCTTTTTCTGTGCTGTCAAACGTAACCTCTAAAATACCAGATTCACCAGGTTTGAACGTACGACGACGTAAATCATCTTGATTAGTAGTTGTACAGTCACAAGCTGTGATTAAGTCTATGTCTAAATCAGCATTTCCTGTATTTGTAAATGAATAGCTAAATGATCGCTTTTCGCCTCTTTTGACTTCTCCAAGGTCAATCATAGATTTGTCGAAGGTCATTATGGGTTTGGCGATTTCTTTGACCATTTCGGCACTGTCTTGTGCTTGTGCGGTGGTGCTTATCGCTGCGATAGCGAATAAGCAGCAGAGGACTTGAAGTATTATTTTTTTCATGTTTATCGTGTTTAAGTGTTCACGTGTTCAGGTGTTTGAGTTGCTTTTTTGCATAGATACATAAACACCTAGACACATAAACACAAAGCATTATTTTCCTTGTTTTTCTTTTTCTTTGGCTTTCATTTCGATGAGTGCGTCCATGACTTCGGGCAATTGTTTTGCTCCGATGCGTTTGGATAGGATTTCTTTTTTCTCATCTAAAATATAAACTTGTGGGGTTGATTTTACATCATAAATTTGTGCGTAGCGTGAACGAAAATAAGGGTCGGTCAAATTGAGCCAAGTCATCATTTCGGGACGTTCTTTGATAAATTCTGCACAAGAGGGCGTTTCTTTATAGTTTTTATGACAAATAGAATAGAGTTTTACGCCTTTTTCTTTGTACTCATCATAAAATTTGATGATATCGGGCATAGATTTTTTACAATGTCCGCAATCAGGAGACCATATAAATAGTATCGTGAAGGGAGAATCGATGTCTTGAAGGCTCACTGCTGGATTGAGTTTGAAGCGTTTGTGTTCGCTTTCGGCATCTTTGATGGCGAGTGTACCGTCAATATCTAGTTCGGGAACTTTGATTTCAGGAGCCGTTTTACCAATCAAAAGTGGTTTGAGCTTTTCGGCGTTTTCTACAATTTTTAATAATTGCTCTTCGTCTGTCCAAGGAGCTTGCCCTGAAGCATAATATTTTTCGGCAATATGGACGTACACAGCGTCCATACCAACGATTTTGGATTTTGCGTATTTGTTGAGATAAGTCACCAAGAAATATTTAAAAATATCTTCGTTGGGACGTGCTTTTTCTAAAATAGCATCAACGGACTGACTAATCGAGTCAGGATGTTGTGGCGTTAGCTTCTCTATATAATAGTCTGCTTTATTGTTTAAAATAGGACTACGGAGCAGACAAGAATTTTTGAAATTGATGTTATCAAACCAATGTTTTTTGGCATATAGATAACGTTCTTTGTCTTTGAGCTCTTTTGGGATTTGCACTTCCCAAGAGCCTGAAATAATAGCTGCCAACAATGAATTGGGTGATTTATCAACGGCTTTGCGTTGGTATTCTTTGACAGCTTTGTCGAGTGTATTTAGTTTTTCTTGAATGGGTTTGGTTTTTTTCTCATTGTCACCGAGGGCTTCTTTTTCTTCTCGTAGCGTCTTGGCTTCTTTTCCTTTGGTATTGAGAAATTGGAGGTATTCGTAGAATTGAATATTATTTTTGGAATCTTTGACTTGCATGGCACCGACCAAATCCTCTTTTTGGGTCGTCATTGAAAAATGCTGATTGTCTTCGATGAGTATTTGAAAAATGTCATTGTTGGGAGGCAAAACGGCCAGATAAAGCCCACAGTCGAGGGCTTCCTCTCCTGCAAAAGTAAAATAACCATCCGTACCTACATTGACGGTATCTTTGATGTATTGGCTGCCACCATAGTGGTAGGCAAGGAACAATTCTTTTTCGCTAAATCCATCTATTTTGACTTTGATTTCATAACCTTTTTTTGCCTGAAGGCTACAAAAACAAGACAAAAACAAAATTGTAATAAAAATACGATTCATTGAATTTTCTTTTTGTGTTTGCGTGTCTATGTGATTTAAACATTCAAGTAAGTACTTAGACACATTTTTAATATATAGACACAAGTAATTAAGCACAAATTTCACTCCTTTATTGCATTTATAAAAGAGAAAAGCGTGCTATTAATAATTTTTTAACAAAAAAAATTGTCGGTTGTTTTTAGAAAGTAGGAGAGAAGCGGCTGTTATAGGCAAGTTGGAAATCTATCTGGCAGTTATAGCTAGACAGGCTTGCTTGATAATTATCTTGAAGTTGAAAACTTCAAGAATCGACATTTATACGCATCTCGAAGTTGAAAACTTCGAGATGCGTGGTTGTTTTTTAATTGTTAGAATTGCTATCGCCTTTTTCTAACTGTCGTAGTTTTTCTTCAGCTGCTTTGATTTTAGAATTCAATTCTTCCAATTGTTGATTGGATTTGAAATTAGCTTCTTCTAAAGTAGCTGCCTTTTCATCAGCTTTTGCAGCACGATCTTGCGCTTTTGAAAGTTTGGCTTGTGCCTCAGCAAGTAGGTCAGAAGCCTCTGTTGCAGCTGATTGAGCATCAAGCGTTTCTTGTATAGCTTGTTCTTTTAGATTTACTTGCTCTGCAATTTGGTCAGCCGTTTCTTGCTTGACGGTATTGATTTGCTCTTTAGCTTGTTGTTTGGCTTCGTAAATAGCATCCGAAGATTCTTTTTGCGCTGCAGAGATTTCTTCGAGCGATTGTTTGCGTGCCACTTCAGCATCGTCGAGATATTGCTGTTTCTTTTCGCTTGTCTCTTGACGAGTTTTAGCAACTTCTTCGGCTGATTCTTGCTTGGCCTTAGCAATATCATCACTAGCTTGTGCTTCGGCTTCGGCCACTTGCTGTGCAAATTCTGCTTTTTTGCTTTCCGTTTCCTGACGAGTTTTAGCAATCTCCTCAGCGGCTAGTTGTTTGGTGCTGGCAACTTCGTTGGCAGCCGTTTCTTTAGCAGCAGCGATTTCGGTAGCCGCTTTTTCTCTAGCATCCAAAACCTGTAAAGCAGATTCTTCTTTTGCAGAAGACGCTGCTTCTCTTGCTGTTTTTATTTCATTAGCTACTTCCTCTTTAGTTTTAGCAATTTCGGTAGCAGCCCGTTCTTTAGCTTCAGCTACTTCATTGGCAATTTTTTGTTTTTCATTGGCAGCAGCTTCTTTGGTTGCACGAACTTCTTCGGCTTCTTCAGATTTTACAGTAGCGATGTATTCGGCAGAATTTTTCTTGGCTTCGGCTACGGCGATGGCAGATTCTTCTTTGGCTTTGGCCTCGGCTTCACGCGCCTTGGCAACAGAATTGGCTACTTCTTCTTGTGTACGAGCGATTTCGGCAGCAGCCCGTTCTTTAGCAGCTTGAACTTCTTCGGCCGACATTTGAGCCGTTTCTTGTTCTTGTGCTTTAGCCGCAGCGATTTTTTCGGCTACTTCCTTTTGTATAGCCTCTTGGCGTTCACGTGCAGTTGCTTGTGCTTGCGCTACTTCGTCGGCATAGGTTGATTTGGCTGTATCTGCATTGGCATTGGCTTCTTGCACTTTGGCGGCAGCTTCATCTTTGGCACTAGCAATTTCTTGGGTTGCTTTTTCTTTAGCAGCCACTACTTCAGAAGCAGATTGCTGTTTGATTTCAGCCTCCCTAGTTTTAGCGGCTTCGATAGCAGCTTTGACCTCTTCTTGAATTTTAGCAATTTCGTCAGCAGCACGTTCCTTAGCAGCTATGACTTCGTTTGCTATTTCGGCTTTTTCGTCATCGGCACGTTGCTTGGCTTCTTGCACTTTGGCAGCAGCTTCGGCATTGATTTCTTGAATGGAAGAAGCGGCACGTTCTTTTGCTGCCGCTACCTCTTGAGCAGATTTAGCTTTTTCGTCATCGGCGGCAGCTCTGGTAGCCGCTACCTCTTGAGCGGAAGCCTCTTTAGTTGCCATTACTTCTTGGCCAGCACGTGTTTTTTCATCAGCCACTTGTTGTTGAGTCAAGTTGATTTCTTCAGCGGCACGTTGTTTTGCAGTAGCAACTTCTTTAGCAGTAGCTTCTTTTTGATTGGCAGCACTTTCTCTAAGTTCGGCAATTTCGGCAGCATTATTTTCTTGAATTAATGCTTTTTCTTCGGCTGCTTTTCGGCGAGATTCAGCGAGTTCAAAAGCAATTTTCTCTTTTTCCAAAACAGCATTTTCTTTGACCTGGGCAACTTCTTCGGCCGCTTCTTCTTTGACTTGAAGAATCTGTTCAGCAGCTGTTTTTTTAGAATCTACTACTTCTTTAGCAGTAGCATTTTTTTCAGTTTTAGCTTTTTCCCGAGCTTCGAGAATTACTTGTTGAGTTTCTTCTCGTATTTTGAGCAATTCGTTTTGAGAATTTTCACGGGCAGTAGCGATTTCGTCGGCATATTCGACTTTGGCCAATTCTAAATTTTCTTTTATAGATTTGAGTTCGTCTGCAGCTTTGGCACGAGCAGCCGCTACTTCTTCGGCCGATTCAACTTTGGCACGTTGAATTTCTTCGTTGGCTTTTTCCCGAGCAGCAACGACATCACCCGTAATTTTTTCCATTTCGGTAGCAGCTTTTGAACGTGCTTCTTTTACCTCTTCTGCTGTAGCATCTTTAGATTTGAGCATTTCTTCTTCAGCTTTTTTGCGAGAGGCGAGTACATCTTCGGCATATTTGGACTTTTGCTCATTGGCAGATTCACGAGCAGCCGCTACTTCTTCTTGAATTTTTTGTTTGATATTATCAGCTTTTTCTCGTTCGGCTATGATTTCTTCTTTAAGGGCAGCTTTGGTTTCGGCCAATTCTTTGCGGAGTGCACCTAGTTCCTCATCATTGAGTTGGCTAATATCTGCGACACGGCGTACACCGCCAGGTGTTGCGCTAATTGGTGAGCTTCCTCCACTTTTTGATTTATTAGCAGCATTGGGAGCCGAAGGTGAAAACTCGTTTCCGACCAAGGTGCGATTTTTGACCTGTGAACGGTCTAAAGTCTGGTTAAAACAAGAAGCTAGACCTTTAAAATCTGTTTGACGGTTAGGATTAACCGTAAACTTTCGCATTTGGTTACTAATATTATTTTTGATGTAAATCGTTATGATGGGATTGGTTGCAAACCAATCAAGAGCAGCCAAATCTAGTTGCAATGTGTTTTGGTGAACAGGTGTACCACCTTTGCGTTGTACCTCGCCCATATCAACAAAACGGAAGCTAAAGCGACGCTGTGTTTTGTCCATAAAAATGACCTCATCGTCTTGGTTGAATTCGACTCCTCCTTGGGAGTAAACACGAGCTTGTACTCCGTTTTCATTGCTAAAAAATTTGAGGCTATAGGAGTAATTTCCACGAACCACTAATGCTTGTGATTTGGAATGTAATACATGTGTACCGTTGACGCGTTTGTTTTCGGTCATTAATGCGCCACAATTTTGAGCAAGCACAATATTGTGAAACAAACAAGCAAACAAGATACATGTTATTGTCCTGATAGTCTGAGGAAATATGAGCATAGTTGAGATTGTTTTGGTGTTTGAAAACAGCTATAGGCTACTAATATAGCATAAATTGTATATTGTAGGTAAATTTTTAGAATAAATGTTGTTAAAACATGGATTTGGGGTTTTAATTGTATGGGATTTGAATTTTATGGAAAGCTGGATTTGCCATTTGATGAACTTGGGTTATATTAGCACTTTATGAGAAAAAAAGAACATATAAATTATACTCAAAATCTGGATGATGTATTGCACAAAGAAGAAGAATACTTGCGCAAACACCGTACTGCAAATGAGTTGACGGAGCAAGCGGATGACGATATTTTGCAAAACAAATGGGGCATTTGTATTTCGGGTGGAGGTATTCGTTCGGCGACCTTGGGTTTGGGGATGATGCAAAAATTTATGCGGGATCATGTGTTCAAGTATTTTGACTATTTGAGTACGGTATCTGGAGGAGGTTATATTGGTTCTTGTATGAGCTCCTTGTTGAGCGAGCCCAAGAAACCGCTTGTGAAAAATGCAAAAACGATAAAGAAAGATGGCGAGCCCCTTCAGTTAGGCATAGATAGAAATCATTCTCCATTTTTGTCGAGAGGTAAATATGAAAGAGTACAAAACGAATATACGCCCAAACACCAACTCCACCATTTGCTGGCGCATGGAGAGTACCTAACTCGCAATCGGTCTTTGTTTAGTTTGGATATTAAGCGATTTGTAAGTGCGATATTGGGAGGTGCGATTTCTAATATTATACTCTTGTTGTTGATGTCTATGATTGCCGTTTCGGGAGTGCTGCTGTTGTTTCAGTTGATTGGGGGAGATGTGGTGTTGACTTACCGTTATGAATACAGTGATTTTTTTACGACAGATGGTTCGTTGAATTGGGGCTACCTAACGAGTTTGTCTAAAGGACAAAGTTTTGGGCGTTTGGCTGTTCTATGTTTGCTTTTTGGATTTGGTTTTGCGGCTGTTTACTATTGGATAGGAAAGTCTTTTATATTGGACAAGTTGCAGCCGCTTTCGCGTAGCGAAAAGCATAGTGTGATGAATTGGAAGCGTCGAAAAGTCTTTTTGTTTATACGAAAATTGGGCAAGGAAAATAGCCCTGAAATTCGCGCTGCATTGTGGCGTAAAATGGCAGATTTTTGGAATTATTTGCTTTATATGAGCTATGAAGTGTTGAGTTTGTCAGTTTTGCGAAAAAATGAAAAAACTCCCTTACCTCTTGAAAATATTGAGGCAAATGAGAACAGAGAAGACTATTTGGTACAAAAAGTCGTTCAGAATTTTGCGATACTAACCTTTGTCGTTTCGGCTTTATTGGTAGCTGGAATAATCCTATATCAAAGACTTGTTTTTTTTGTTGATGATAGTATCAAATTGATATTTACTTTGCCTTTGTTTTTTGGGCTAGGTTGTCTCTTATTTATGTTTTTGTTGGGGATGTTGCCTGAAGCCGAAAACAAGTACAAGCGAGTTATTCGTTCGGCCTATACGGGAATGTATGGAGGCGCATTTAATACGATTTTGGCAGCCTTACTTGTGCCTTTTGCTTTGTTGGGGATTTTCTTTTTTGACTGGTCGGGCTATGGTTTGGATTCGCCTATGACTTTGATTGCTCCAGCAGCTACTTACCTAATAACGGCGCAAAGTGGCTTTTTGAAAATGGATGCTTTTAAAGGAGCTTTTCAGAGCATACTGCCAGGTGTGCGGCGCATTCTTTTTAATCTTTCGGTTTTTGTCTTTTTGTTTTTGATATTTCAGTTGTTGGCAAGATTTATCATGGATCCCAATAACGAGATTCATTCGTATTTACGAGATTGGACCTTGTCGGGTAGGGGAAACACATTTTTATGGGTTTTTGGGATTTGCTGTAGCGTTTTTGCTTTTTTGTTTTCAACAGAACGCAGCTTAAAAGTTATTTTATTATACACTTTTATTTCTGTAGGACTTATAGGAATGCTTGTTTGGATAAATACTCGTTTGGATAATTTTTTGATGGAGCGATTGCCTTTGCTTACCGTTTTGTCTATCTCTGTTATTGCACTTTTGACGGGTTATTTTTTTACACGTAAGCGTTGGGCACTCTACAACACGATAGTGTTGATAGTAGCCTTTGGGGTAATGACTGTTATCGGATTAGAAATTTTTAGAGAAAACATTGGAGCCTTAAAAATGGATTTGAGCCAAGCCGCTAATCTCAATTTAACGCCAACGACTTATTTTCTACTCTCTTTATTATTGACACTTGTTTTGGGTTTCTTTTTTATCAAACGTTATCGAGGAACGGTCTTAAATTTTTATCAAGACCGACTGACAGAAGCTTTTTTGATGACAGATGGTTTAGTGACTCGAATTGGTAAAAGACTTAGAAAGCAAGGACAACCCAAAAAGCGATTGCGCAACCACGAACAGTTGTTGCTTGAGGATTTGGGCGAAAACAATTATAAAGCTCCCTATCATATATTGTTGGGTGCATTGAATTTGAAGTCGAAGTATGTATATCTGAGGAAAGATTTGAAGTCAGAACATTTTATTTTTTCTAAATATTTTATTGGTTCAAAAACAACAGGTTATGTTTCGACAGAATCCTACGAAGATGATCGTCAAAAGATGACTTTGGCTACGGCCATGACCATTTCGGCGGCAGCCGTCAATTCGGCAATGGGTTCGATAGGCTTTTTTGCACAAACTTTTTTGATAACCTTGTTTAATTTGAGGTTGGGCAAATGGATAAAGAATCCATTGGTGTATGCTCCTGGAGCACAGATTGCCAAAGAAAACAACCGTAGGGTCAACGGAATTACCAATTTGTTGAATGAATATTTGGGGAATTTTTCGACGAATCGAAGAAGCATTAATGTATCAGATGGAGCGCATACAGGCGACAATTTGGGTCTCTTGCCCTTGTTGCGTCGTCGGTGCTCGACTATAGTTGTTTGTGATTTTGAAGAAGATAGAAATTTCACCTTCAACTCACTCAACACCGTCTTGCGGATGGCTTATGTAGAGGAGGGAATTTGGATTCATATAGACCTTTCGGACTTGATGCCCCTTGAAGAAAAATCGAATTTTACGAAGCGCAGCGTTGCGGTGGGTACGATTTATTATCCAAATGAACAAAGAGGAAAAATCATTTATATCAAATCATCTTTGAGTGGAAACATGGCGACCAATATTTATGGTTATCAGCGTCAAAATCCTGCTTTTCCGCACCAACCCACATCCGACCAATTTTTTGACAGCGCACAATACGAAGCCTATCGTAGCTTGGGCTACGATTTGGCGGAAATGGCCGTAGATGTAATAGAACTTCGTCGAGAAATTGAATGCAATAACGTGATAGAACCCGATGATTATTTGAATTATTTAAATGCACAAGAAACTATGGAACATGGCGTGAATATTAATGGTATCAAACAACTCAATTATAAAGAACTGACTACTTGGATAAAGAAACAAGTTGACTTTGAGCTCATTGATGTACGAGAAGAAAAAGAGCATCGGGCATTTAATATTGGCGGCAAAAATATTCCTTTGAGTGAAGTTCTAAAACGACAAAATGAAATTGATTATACCAAACCCGTTGTGTTTTATTGCAAGCGTGGTATTCGCTCCGTTATTGCCATTCAAAAACTATCTTCTAAAGTCGAAAATGCTAATTTTTATAACCTCAATCGAGGTATTTTGGATGTGATGGAAGATTATAGTCAAACGAATGATTTGGAGGAGGAATAAAATGAATTTTAGAATTTGATTTAAGAAATCTTACTTTTTTTCAAAAACTTTCTATTTTTGCATCGCTTTTAAGAAAAGGAACTTTGCAAAGGCAAAAGATGTTTTTTGATAAAGGTCGTTTAGCTCAGTTGCCTGTCTGCCGACAGGTAGAGTTTAGAGCGTCTTGACAAAGGTCGAGAAGTTCACAAAAAAACATAAAATAAAGGTCGTTTAGCTCAGTTGGTTTAGAGCGCTGCCTTGACAGGGCAGAGGTCACTGGTTCGAATCCAGTAACGACCACTACATCGGGATGTAGCGCAGTCCGGTAGCGCGTGCGCCTGGGGGGCGTGAGGTCGCAGGTTCAAATCCTGTCTTCCCGACATCTGATAATCAAGGAGTTACGATAAAAATCGTAACTCCTTTTTCTTTTTGTACTAGCGTATGTACTAGCTTTTTTTTAGTTTATTATCTCTATAATTGAGCTTTCTACAATTCCCACAACAGAATTTTGCATCTCTGCGCCGAACCCATCCGAAGCCACCGCAGTAATCACATTTAATTTTATATTCAATATGTGAGCTTGAACGATAAGTATTTTTAGGGATTTCTTTCTGAATGTATTCTTTTTGAGGATAATAAAATCCTTGATATTCGTATTGTAATTTTTGTTGTGGGTCAAAATGTGGGTTTTTGATAGTTTTATAATCATATTCAACATGGCGGACTTTTTTAAATACTCTCCGCATATCATATATTTTTTTTGATGACATGGTATTTTAGATTTGTTGACGCAAACAAGCTGTAAATAAGCTGGATAGAAGTGCATTAGAAGTGCCATAAAAGTTGCAAAGTAAAAAAATGACTTTGCAACTTCTCAGGCACTTTTATCCGTTTTCTTGTGCAGACATTTCCGTCTTAGGTGAAAAAAAAATGTGTGCAAAGTGCAACGCCCTATATAGGCGGTTGCATTTTGCACACATTGAATTACTTATTTTTAAGGTTATAAAATACGGTTTTTCCTCGCTTAAAAATATCTAGGTAATATACTGTTCCATTTTCATCTGTAAAGAGTTCTTTATCTTCTTCTATGACTTTTAAACGGTCTTTAACTGTACGTACACTACAACTATGAGTAGTTTTGATTTCTTCTATTAAAATACTCTTTGCTGTTTCTCCATTTTCAAGTAAGTAGTCTTTAATCAGATTTTTAACGGCTTTAAGATTAGCTTTTTTTGCCTTTTGTTCTTTTGCTTTTTTTATCAAATCATCATTGGCAGCAACTAATCTTTTTACTTCATCAGAATACACTAAATAAAGCGGCTCAAAACGTTTGGAGCGTCTGCATTTTAAATACTTGACTTTGATAAGTTCACTCTCTGAATTTTCAAAACCAATTTGTAAAACGGTACTTGCTTTGTTCATTAGCTCTGTACCAAGATGACCTCTTGCTTTGTCGCTTGAATTTGGATTCTCATGGATGACACAAAGGAAAGTAATATTATATTCATTGATATAGACATTCATCAAGTCAATAAGCTGTAAAGATGCTTTGGGGTCATTGAAATTTTCTATACAATCAGTTACAACATCAAGAACTATAAAAAGCGGTTGCTCTTTTTGCTCTTGTAGGTTGTCAATTAATATTTTCAAACTTTCAAACCGTTTATGCCTTTCTACATCAATTAAAGAAACAGGATAGAAGTCTTTCAAATCCTTCTCTTTTGGAGTTCCAGTAAGTCTTTTAATTTGCTGTATGGCATAAGGTAGCTGTTCGTTTAAATTTCGTTCAGTATCAGCAAGTAAACAAAGTGGTTTGTAAGATTGTGAAACTAAAAAACCAAGATGTTCTTCTCTTGGAAAACCTGAAATAATACTTGCCAAAAATATCTCTACTAAACGGCTTTTGTGTACTCCGCTTTTGCCTTGTATGATATTAATGGTATTAGGATAGAAAATACCATTTTCATCTCTCACAATTATAGGTTTTGCAAAGTCAATATTTTGCCTTGCTTGTTTCAAGATTTTTTGACTATTGGTATTGAGCTTTATTAGAATTTCCTCTTTGGTGACTTGCTTGGCTTTATTAGAATTTAAAATATTATTTACGATGTCCATACTACATTGATTTTGGTATTTAGAATAATTCCTTTTTCGTCTAATTCCCTTTGGATATTTTCTAATAATCCTTTGTAGTATAATTCCCTCTTTTGGGCAACTTCTTTTTGTGCTTGATATTCGTCTAACTTTTGCAAAAAGTTAGTTTCCATAAGTTTGGTAGATTCGAGTAACCAAACAGAACTTTGTAAATACATTTCTTTCAAATTGTCAACAAATAACTTCAACCCTACCATTGCATTTAGCTCTTTTCTTAGATGTCCAATTTGCTTGATTTTCTTTTTGGCAGCATCTTCGGGCATCAAGAAAAAATCTTGCTGTTCTAGTGTTTGGCAGTAAGTCGCTTTTTGAGTGACAATTTTCCAAAATCGGTCTAATTCTCTTTGATAGGCAGTTTCCCAAATGGCTAGTTTCCATGTTGGGCTATTTTGCTTATCTTTGTAGTGCTTAAAATCTGGGGAGCTACTAGATGAACTTAACATCTCGTAGCTCCTTTTTTATTCGCAAGATAATTGTCCATTGCTTCGGCTTCATCTTCAACTGTATTTTGTCGTCCTTCCTCAATCCATTGGATTAATTCAGATTCTCGAAAATATAAGCGTCCTGCTCTCTTAAAATGTGGAATTTCGCCTTTACTGGTTTTGGCGTAAATGGTAGGTTTGGCAATGCCTAAAAATTGTACCGCTTCTTTGATACCATAGATTTTATCTTTTGTGGTATTGTCAGTACTTGCTGTGGGTACTGCCTTGTCTATGGCAGTTTGTACAGCGAGCTTTACGATAGTAGAAAGCTCGTCTTTGGTAGTAAGAATTACTTGAACCATTATTTAAAAATTTGATGATTAAAATAAATAACGGTCACAAGTTATAGGCACTTATTAAGTTCGAGAGGGTGTTCGAGACTCTCGACTTTTTGTAATAAGTTCTTTCTGTTTATCAATTTTTGCTTCTAAAATTGAATTAAGTGATTGATTATTAAGGTTTTTTAAAGCTCTCTGTACTCTTTCTAAATCATCTTTGTTTTTTTCTGCTGTAAGATGAAATGCTCCTTTGTTTCTCTCATATAGTCGAATAGCATCTTCAATACTTCGCTTATTTCTACCTGTTAGAAAATATATAAATTTAACTTTTTCGGTTTTATTAGTGGTTTTTATAAATTTATATTCGTCATTAATAATTAATATAGACATAACAATTTGTGCTGTTGTCCTTTGCTCTTCTTTGGTTATTATTTCTTTTTCATTACTTCCTTTTTGTTCTGAATGATAAAGTTTGATTGTATCAAGATAGGTTATACTTTCGGCAAGCCAATCCAATAAATCTTCTGTTTTATTTTCTGTGAGTAGGTATGTTTTATGTGCATAAGAAGGTTCTTTTCCTATTTGCTCATATTCTTTTAAGTAGAATTTTCTTAATTCTGGAAGGTCAAAAGCTAAGAAGTTTTTGATAGGATTGTTAAGGTAATCGTCTCTTTTTTCTCTAAATTTAGAACTGACATTTCGTAAATATCTATTGTGTGAAAATTTAGTTTCTCCGTTTTCTTCTATTTTTAATGTATCAATTGTATAGTCGTATATCTTTTGAATATGAGTAGTAAATTCTTTGATTAGATGTTCTTCTTTCCAATCTTCTTTACCTTTTGAGAAGTCGTCTAATTCTTTTTGAATTTGTGCTTTATAATGTTCGCAACGTTCTTCAAAATATTGGTCGGTGTTCATAGTGTTTCTATTTTTTATTCCATAAAATCAATGGTATCTATCTCTTTCATTAGTCTATCGGTTTCGCTGAGAGCGACAATGATTTTTTGATAGTGGAGTATGTCATCAAAATCCAAGGTACGTCCTTTGCGGTCTTTGAGCCATTTTTGGGCGGGTTGGTAGCCACCGATATAAAACTCCCATGCGACTAATGGCACGTTATCAAAATACTGTTCATCATTTATCCATACTCGCCCCTGCGTGTCGCTTGTTGCTTCGTAACCGATACTGGTTTTGGTAAGTTTTCGAGTGATGATATTATCGCCATCTTTGGGATAGCTTGTGATATATTGCTCTACGGTAGGCGATTCCAAAAGATGTATTTGGCGTATCTGTGTGCCTAGCTTGACCAATGCCCAAAAGGTAGCGGTATCTTTTGGATAGGGGACTCTTGGAAAGTCTATTTTTAAGAACTCCTTATATTTTTCTCGATAGCCAGGAGAGTGTAAGACCGCATAGATATAGTCTAATATATCTATGGATGCAAAGGTGTTTTTTTCATCTTCTTTTTCGGGGGTAAAGGTGAGGTTTATTTTGTCAGCTATTGACTGCACTATTTTAGGGTCGAGATTGGGTGTTCTCATAGTGTGTGGTCTGCCTTCTAGGTCGAGTTGGGTTTGGTTTTCTTCGATATAAAGATAGAGAGGGAAAACATATCCTCCGCCTAATTTTTTTGCAGATGATAAGTAATTTCCATCTAATATTTTATTACTTATAAACGAAAAGGTAAACTCTCTATGACATTGTTTAGAAATAACTAACCCGATATTATCTTGATAAAGTAAGTTCTTCATTGTCGAGTACATTGAACGACCTAGTAGTTTTTCATCATAATAGATATGCAGTTTTTCAAAAGGACGATAGTTAACAATTTGTAATTTTGACCAATCTACTTTTGTGTTGTTTAAGCGTTCAATTAAATTATAGCCTGATGAATTAGTTACATTGAATTCTTTTATAAATGTTTCATCTATGTCATTGTTAATTACTTTCTCTATTCTTTCTTTTAAATATTCCAAATTATAATCAATAAATAATTTATCTCTTTTTGTTTCTATTCCTGATTTGTAGTCAGTAAATAATAATTTTAGTTGAAAGAAGGTATCATACGATTTTTGTAACGAAAAATCTTTAGGAGTAAAAAAATATTCAGGAGTAATTAGATTTAATCTTTTCCAATTTATTTGATTGATATTTGATTTACTAAGATAATCATATTTTATTTTTCTACTACCGAATAAATCTTTACTAAAAACTTGACCTAATTCACTTTTTGAGTTTTGTTTTTTAACAAAAATATTGATTGATACTCCTTGCATAATATCAAATACATTCTCATCTTTTGAACCATCAGGTGATACTTCTTTTTTTTTGCTATCTCCGTGAAGATTAATAATATAAGATTTTGTAAAACTATTTATTAGACTTTCCCTCATTTTCCTATGGATTATTCCATCCAAGAAACTATTATTAGAAATATAAGCCAAAATACCTTCTCCATTTTTATCAATAAAATATTGACCATATCGTATAAATTTCACATAATCATCTGATAAAGAATTGATTGTTTTTTCTTTTAAATCCTTTTTGTAGTCAGCGATTAGATTTTGAATCCATTCCCCTTTATTGGTACTACTCACGGCATACGGTGGATTTCCTATAACACACATTACGGGCGTATCTTGTTTGACTTCATTCGCTTTGATGGATTCTTCGGTCAGCCATTGCGCCATAAAGAGGTTGGGTACTTCATTGGTAGAGGGTTCGAGCGAGTTCGTCAAGTATATTCTAAAACGTTGGTCTTTTTCGCTTCGGTAGCCTGTTTCTTTGAGTAGCAAGTCTAGCTTGAGGTGCGCCATCGCATACGATGCCATGAGTAACTCAAAGCCATTGAGTCGAGGTATGAGGTGATTTTCTACATAGCCACTCCACGCACCTTGCATGGCTTTGAAGCGAGTGTTGTATATATGCTTGATGACTTCGGCAAGGAAAGTACCTGTACCCGTTGCAGGGTCAAGTATTTGTACACGATGTACTTCTTGTTCGATTTCTACTTCTTTGAGCTTGCTACGTCGGTCGGCAGTTGCTTTGGTGATGACTTTCTTTTTGATTTTGGTTGTGGACGTATCTGCTAGTCCTTGTTTGATGCCAAATTCGGTTTTGAGTATATCATCCACGGCACGTACGATAAAATTGACAACGGGTTCGGGGGTGTACCATACGCCACGACTTTTACGGAGCTTAGGGTCATAAGCTGCCAAAAAGGTTTCGTAAAAATGGATAATCGGGTCGTTTTGTTGGGTACTTTTTCCGAAGTTTTTGAGGAGTTCTTTTATATCGGTTGCCCTAAAAACTTCGGCTAGGTTGTCAACGGTTGTTTTGATACGAGCGTCTATATCATAGCCTGCAATATATTGAAATAGCTTACGCAAAAAAGGGTTGGATTTGGGTATCAGCTCGGCAGCTTCTTGGCGAGAAAAATCGCCAAGTGTGGGGTCATGCAATCGAGCTGCAAACATACCATAAGCTAAAGTTTGAGCATAGATGTCGGCAAATTCTTTGGGTTTTATATCATTAATCAATATTTGCTGAAAAGCGTCTAATTGTCCTCTTAGTGCGGTATTGGCTTGGGTTTCTTCATCAGAAGTGACCGCATTGGCAAGGATATTTTGTAATAACCTTGCTTTCCCTGCCATGAGTTCGGCAAGTTTTTGAGGGGATTTGATGGTTTGACCAATAAAGGTGCAAAAGTTTTGAATCAGACTTTCAAACTGTTGGAAATTTTCGGGACTGGGTTTGATGTTATTGTCTTGTAATTCGCCCAAACGTATCTCATGTACGAGTTGCCCATTTTGAAAAAACTGAAACCAAACATAGTCCGTAATAATCAAATTATCGAGAGCGTTTTTGTAGCGTGTAAACTGCTCTTTGTAGGATTTGCTATTGAGGTCTTTTCCGATGTCTTTGGCTTCGATATAACCGATAGGAATAGCCGTATGTCCTTTGGAAGTAATGACATAATCGGGGTTTCCGCAATCGGTAACGTTTGCAGGCTCGTTGGTGATATTGACATCAGGAACGAGTGTTTTTAGTAGGTTTTCCAAATCGGTACGGTAAGCGTGTTCTCTAGCAATACCCGATTTATATTTTTGGTTGACAGCTTCAAGATATGCGTTTATAGTCATTGTATTGTTTAGGTTTAAAATATACCTTGTTAAGTATCAGTAAATAACAAAAACCTAAAAGTACAATATTAGGATAAAAATATATGGATGATTATTAAATTTTATTGCTATTTGGATTTATAACAATTCGTCGAGTTTATCCAATTCACTATTTTCAAATTTTTTTAAATAGGCTTTAGTAACTCCAATATCGGCATGACCTAGACTCTCACTTATTTTGGCAATATCTACGTTTTTACTTTTTAAAGTGGTAGCGAAAGTATGACGAGAAACATAGGACGTAATATCTTCACGAATACCGCATAGTTTAGCAATCTCTTTTAGCTTATTATTATACTGTTTGGGTGCATCCCAAATTATCACATCTATCCTGTTTTAGCTAATTTCTTAGACTT
>JAHDEQ010000332.1 GCA_020628755.1 Saprospiraceae bacterium | reverse complement strand
TTGATATTACGAAGGAGTTGTTTGAAAACTTTGATGCATTGGTCGAGTTCTTTAAAGGATAATTCGGAATCTTCAAATTGACCTTTGGTAATTTTTCCAGCGATGATATTGTCAACCAATTTATCAATGTCTTGTCCCGTTGGATTGCGTAGGCTTTTTGAGGCGGCTTCGAGCGAGTCGGCACACATCAAAATGGTTTCTTCCTTGCTTCGAGGACGTGGGCCAGGATAGCGGAAGAGACTTTCGTCAAATTCCTTGTCTGGAAACTGGTTGAGTTGGTTTCTATAAAAATATTCAACTCTTGTATCGCCATGATGGGTTTTAATAAAGTCTATCAAAACAGCGGGCAAACGCTGTTTTTTTGCCATTTTGATACCTTCCGTTACATGATTGATAATCATTTTTGCACTATCGAAATTATTCAAATCATCATGCGGATTGCGACCACTTTGATTTTCAATATAATAGGTCGGATTAGCAGTTTTTCCAATATCGTGGTACAAGGCAGCTACTTTAATGAGCAGCGAATTTGCGCCAATTTCATTGGCAGCAGCTTCGCACAGATTGGCCACCTGCAAGGAATGTTGTAAGGTGCCAGGCGCTTTTAAGGAAAGTTCTTTCAGAAGCGGACGATTCAAATCGGAGAGTTCCACTAAAGTAATTTCGGATGTAAATCCAAATAATCGTTCCAATAAAGGAATCAATGGATAAGCCAATAAAGTCAAAATTCCACTTATGAAAAACCAAGAACAGGATGAAATATCGAGCTTGCTAAACGTGCCTTCTTTGATGAGTCCTAAACCCAAATATCCTAAAATATAAGCCAATGAAATGTACAAAATCATTAGGAAAAATTTGGACATATCGCGCGTGTCTTTATAAACCAAGACAGCAATAATACCCGCTAGAATTTGCAAAAATGTAAATTCATAACCCAATGAGGTCAAGAAACTTGCAATCAAAACGACAACGATATGTGAGAACATGGCGAGTCGTTCATTAAAGAAATTTTTGATAACAATCGGAACGATACAAAAAGGAATTAAGTAAGCACTTAAATTGCCTGTGCGCTCCACTAAATAGACCAAATAACTAAAAACAACCAACCACAACAACATAAAAATAAGATGTGGAAAACGGTTGTAAACCTCAGATGCTTGGATACGTAAATACGCCAAAAATGCCCCAACTACTAGGAGCGATAGCAAAAAATATCCAAGAAAAACGCCCCAATCTGATTTTTGGTCCGTGACTTGTTTTTGGTATTCGGCTTTGAAAGAAATGAGTTTTTGATAAATTTCGGGTGTGACAATTCCATCTTGTGGAATGATAAGCTCGCCTTTTTTGACCAAACCTCTTGTTGTAGAAACTTCGGATAGATTTTGCGATTGAAATTTTTGCGTCAAGGAATCATTATAAGATAAATTAGGCACAATGACTTCGGTCAAAAGCGGTAGCAAGAACTCAGGTTCTTGCAAACGACTGTAGGGTAGGGAATCACTCAATAACTCATTGGCGGTTTCGACAGTCCAAAGATTTTCGAGGGTTTGTGGAGTTTTGGTATTTCCATTGATGATTTTTACGACAAAATCTTTTCCTTTATTCGTATGCTCAGGTGAAACAGCAGCGATGCCTCGATTATATACTTTGTCCAAAAACTGGATACCATATTTTTGATAACGTTTGGTATATCGTTGGACGTGCTGAAATAAATTGTCTCGTTGTGCCTCGGTAAGTTGTCGTGCAAAACTTTGTTGAAATATCTTTTTTTGCTGCTTTAAAACATCGGGATTGAGGTAATAATAAGGCGAAAAATCTTGCTCAATGACGGCTTCTTCTTCTCGTATTTCGGCATCGGTTTTTTTTATCGGAAAATCAAAGGGCGCACTTAAATCCTCGTATCGCCACGTTTGGCCCGGCTCAAATTCATATTTGAATTTGACATTATTAGGCGAAAGAAAACTTATAAATAAAACCACTCCCAAAACCATCAATATCTTTACAATATTGGGTAAGTTTTGGAGCATTGTGGAAAAATTACTTGCCATGTTTGTTGTTTTTTTTGAAAGGAGTCAGGTGTCAGGGCAGTTCCGCTTTGCGGAACAAGAGGTGTCAGATTTGCTAGGCTAAAAGGCTGACACCTCTTTTTTGCAAAGCAGAAAACGCTAACACCTGACACCTTAAATATCACTTCCTCGCAATCCATTTCACCTCTTCTACACCAAGATGTTGTGCTAATTTTCGGGCTAAGATAAATAAATAATCAGATAAACGATTCAGGTACTGAATGAGGACGGGCTCTACCGTTTCATTGTGCTGCAAGGCAACTACCAAACGCTCGGCTCGACGGCAAACGCAACGTGCAATATGGCAAAAAGAAACTGTTGTATGTCCACCAGGAAGGATGAAATTTTTTAAAGGCTCGAGGTCTTTGTCCATTTCGTCCATACGATTTTCTAGGAATAGAATATCTTGCTCGGTGACATCAGGCGTTTGCATACTTTTATCGGGATCAGAAGCTAGGTTTGCACCAATAGAAAAAAGACGATCTTGTATTTCTTTAAGGTCAGTTCGTAATTTTTCATCATCTGCTACATCTCGAACGAGTCCAATATAAGAATTGAGTTCGTCCACGGTTCCATACGCTTCGATTCGGATATGATTTTTAGGTGAACGTTTGCCTCCGAATAAAGAAGTTTCGCCTTGGTCGCCCGTTTTGGTGTATATTTTGAAAGCCAT
>JAHDEQ010000331.1 GCA_020628755.1 Saprospiraceae bacterium | reverse complement strand
ACCAAATTGACATAAAAAGTACGACCATCCGCAGGAATGATACCTGGGCCAGGGTAGGCATTGGCACGACGAGTAAAGTAAGGTCGGTCAAAAAGGTTATTGATACTCGCTTTGAGTTTGAAATATTTGAAAGAATACATCACATTCAAATCGTGTATCCAATAAGAAGGAATAATACCTCGCGTAGCATCTGGAAAAGAAGTGGCATTGGTAGCATCTGTAAAATGTCTTCGAGTGTAGGAATATTGATAACTCAAACCGAATTTACGATATAAAATTTTTAATCCTGTTTTGATGTTGAACGGTGGAATAAGTTCGACCTTTTGGTTGATAAAATCAGTTCCTCCAGAAGTATAATGTCCTTGAATAAAGGCTGCATTGACAAATAAATTGGCTTGAAGCGGATGTTTTTTGTCTGCAAAAAACTGTTGCTTGGCTTCGGCATAAGTTTCCAAACCTACGATTTGAGCATCGCCAATATTGGTGCGAAAGGCAGACGCTTTTTCGCCCACAATTAGGTCATTTTGGATAATCGTTCCGATACCAATCCGATTATTGTATTTGAGGTAAAAGAGGCTGGCATCAAATACAATTCGGTTATTCCATAGTTGTCCACGACTACCAAAATCAATATTGAATCCACTCTCATCTTGCAGCAAACTATCAACGACCAAATTGGTATTGACAATCGCCATGTCCGAAAAATTAATGGAACGATAATTTTGCGAAGCATTGGCATAAATTTCTAAATCATCATTGAAACGATATGAAGTTCCAATCCCCAAAAGCGCAAACGAACGAGGATTGTTCCGTTCTTCGTATATCCTTTCTTCGGCTATCGTTTGACCGCCACTATTGAATTGCACTTTGTAATAACCTTCGGAATTGGTCTCTATATTTTCCCAACGGATGCCTGGCGTGACTGACCATTTTGAAGTAATATTGAATAAATTTTCGGCAAAAACAGATAGGTTTTGACTCGGGAAATCATAATC
This sequence comes from Saprospiraceae bacterium, assembly GCA_020628755.1. Classification (GTDB taxonomy): domain Bacteria; phylum Bacteroidota; class Bacteroidia; order Chitinophagales; family Saprospiraceae; genus JAHDES01. The sequence continues at coordinate 1,746 of JAHDEQ010000331.1, read as the reverse complement.
TGATTTTTCTAAATCATCGGGATTCAGGAAAGTAAAATTGGGTTCTGCTGTAGCGTCTGCATTGCCTTGTTGACTTATCGAAAAACCTTTGTAGTAACGTATTCCTACTAAGAAATTTTGAATAGATTCTCCAATTTTATAACGTTTCAAAAGACGAGATTCGAGTCCCCAATTATTGTATTTCCCTCTAATCAAATCTCGTTCTCGCAATGGGTCAGGACGATTGATTGGCCCCAACTCTCCAAGGGCTTGACGACTTGCATTAAGGTAGAAAAATCGAGTATTCCATTTGAGGTCAGGACGAATAGCATAGTCCGCATTGGCAGCAGCAAGCTGCCAATTGACCTTAAACCAATTTCGTTCCCGCTTGGATTGTCTTGGGTCTTGATTAAATTCAAAATCAACTAAACCTCCTGGCTGTTGCGCCAAATAATCCATGTGCGTAAAATCAAGTTTTAAACTAAATTTAGGATGAAATTGATAAGCTGCACTTGCATAAGCGGTATTTTGTTCAAACGTAGAATTTTCACGCCAGCCATCACCTTGTTTTCGTTGATAAAAAGCATAATAAGATAAGTTTTTCACTTTGCCTTCTACACTCGAAAAACTATTCAAAAATTGATACGAACCTAGCGTATTACTCAAGGTCAATTTGAATTTTTCATCAATCGCTCCATCCTTAAATTGAAAATTGAGTAAGCCTCCAAATTGAGGGCCATATTGCAAAGATGCTGCGCCACGAACAACTTCAATCTTCTTCAAAGCCTCGGTAGGTGGCGTATAATAACTTTCGGGATAACCCAACGCATCGGCACTAATATCATAGCCATTTTGGCGGGTATTGAAATTGGCCGTTCGATTGGGGTCAAGTCCGCGCGCGCCGATGCCAAGTTGTAAACCTGCACCGTCGTTTTCCCAAATATTGAGTCCAGGAACAGAGGCATAAACTTGGCGAGGATTGTTGGTAGCAAAGTTGGCAATGATTTTATCGAGCTGGATAACTTCCGTTTTTTTAGAAGCATAAATTCCAGTTCCTTGTATATCACTAAGGCGACTTAGGCGAAAGATTTGGTTGCTTGCTGCATTGACTTCAACCGTAGCTATATCAACATTTACGGCATCAAGGGTAATTTGCAAAGGCTCATTTAGGTTTTTGATTTCAATAGGAATGAGTTTCATAGAATAGCCTGTCGCAAAGATATTGAGTGTATATTTTCCTTCGAAAATATCAGGAATTTCGAAAGTACCTAGCGCATCTGTTTGATACAGTTTTTGCGTTTCTATTACAAAAACATCCGCATCCGCAATGCCTTTATTGTTCGTATCTAATACTTCACCTATCAGGCTTTGACTTGCTGCAAGGCAGTAAGTCAGTATAAGCATAGTGGTGATGTAGAGACGCATTATTTTAATTTATGTTTAGACTAATTCTAAGTAAGAAATCAAAATAAAATGAACAAAAAAACTTGCTCATCAATTTTCTCGAAAAGGAACAATCCATTTCTTGGCTTCAAAGGTATCTTTTTCTTTACTCAAATCAACATTTTTTTGCACAAATCGTTGGCTTGGTCGAGCATTTATAGCGACAAAAGACTCTACCGTGACAATTGGATTTTTGACTCCATGATAAAGTTGATATTCCTCTGCCAAATGATGTGCAAATTGAAGGATAAAATCGGGTTGAATTGCCATTTGTTTTTCTTGGTATGGAGTCAAATATTGGCTATTGAGAATCTCGGCTTTTTG
>JAHDEQ010000090.1:4240-17304 GCA_020628755.1 Saprospiraceae bacterium | reverse complement strand
TTCTATCTTGCTTACGTCATACCCAAGGTCTTCTCTAAAATCAGCTTCTTTGAAAACTAACAAATCAGGTCTTTTCCCGATTGTATCTAATTCGTCTTGAAATTCATTGTAAAAAACATCAAAACCCTTTTCACCTGCCACTAAATCATCTGATTTTCCATAACGTACGGCAACAAAGCCTCCAAATGTCTCATTTATTGCTCTAAAAATCAATAATTCAGCCCAATCTCCTTGTTCTTTATTGGTTATAAAATTGGATGAGGCTTGTGTGGGTGGTGAGGTTCTTTCTCTTGGTATTGAAAAGTCAACAATTGATATAGGTATGGATCTTGTAATTGCTCTTATTGTTTCAAAGTAATTCATTCGTAATTTTACAGTCTTTATAAAATCCTAAATTTACAAAATATTACTCTTTGGTCTCTCTATTTTTTTCTTATAAAAGAAGATGCTCTAACAAAACAAGCAGAAAGGGCTTGCGACAATATCGCAAGCCCTTTTTGTTTATTCCATTAATGCTATTTTCTGGGTGAGCACGCCTCGAATGGTTTTTAGATTGACCAAATAAACTCCTTTAGGAAGTTTGGATGCATCCAAACTTATTATTTGATTAGATGTAAAGGACTTAGTCCGAATCATTTTTCCATCTATCGAGAGTAGTTCTACTATGACAGGTCCATTTTCTGGTATAGAATAATCAATTTCAATACCTTGTTCATCCGTCAAAGAAACGTTCATATCCAAATAGTCCGAATCAGTTGAGCTCAAACTTTGTGGATTACTCCCTGCGAAATTTGGCCCACAAGGTACAGGGTCAGCCAAATATTCTCCTCCTAACTTCACCTCAAATCCTGCTTCCATTGCAATACAAGAAGAGTAAAACTCCACATCAAAGCCATTAAAAACGGTAGCATTCGTACCAATGTACAAACCCGTTGAATATTCACCTGTCAAAAGTGTCCCTGTATAATAATTGCTCAATGCACAATTAAAGGAACAAGGAGGACAATCTGGCCCTCCACAATCTACTCCTGTTTCTTGACCATTTTGGATACCATCGGTACACGAAGGACAAGCAGTAGGAGCTGTAAAGACATTGCTTCCAGAATAAGAACAGGCAGCATTTGAAGTAAATGCTGCAAATACGTTTACATTACCGCCATCTGCTGTCAAATCAGTAAGCGTAATCGTCTGCGGACTTCCCGTAATTGGATAAAATGCTCCATTGATATAAAGCGAACCTGTACTTGGTTCATCACTATAAGTTATGACAATGTCCTGTGAGTATGTTCCCGTGGCAACATCACATACGCCTTGTACGCCTGCTACAATGCTACTAATCATACATCTTGGTGCGCAAGAACCTGGTGCAACAAAAAGATTATTTTGAGCAAAAGAACAAGCTGCATCGGCAGAAAAACTTGCTGTTACATTCACAGGCATTCCATCTGAAGGTAAACTGTTCAATGTAAGGGTTTGCGGACTTCCTGTAATTGCAAAAGATTGACCATTCACATTTAATGTTCCCGAACTTGGCGGATTACTATATGAAATGGTGATATCTTGAGTGTAAGTATCGGTAGCAGCATTACAAGGCCCTTGATTGCCTGCCGTCAATCCACTAATCAGACAAGGCTCGCAGTTATCGGGTGCGGTAAAGACATTGCTGGCGGTTAAACTACAAGTCGGATCAGCCGAAAAACTAACATTTACATTAACAGGATTGCTGTCGGCTACCAAACCTGTCAAGGTCACGGTTTGTGGACTGCCTGTGATAGCAAAGGATTGACCATTGACATCCAATGTTCCACTTGCGGGTGGATTGGCATAAGTAATAACTAAGGTCTGTGTATAAGTATTTGTACTTGAATTACAAGCTGTTTGAGAACTCGCCGTTACACCTCCTGAAATAGTACAAGGCAAACAATCTTGTGGAGCTGTAAAAACACTATTTTCAGTCAAAGAACAAGCTCCGTCCGCCGAAAAACTTGCCGTCACGTTGACGATGTTTCCATCGGCAACAAGCCCTGTGAGCGTCACCGTTTGAGGACTAGAAGTTATCGCAAAGGATTGGCCATTTACATCTAGTGTTCCAAAACTTGGAGGATTGGTATAGAAAATAATTACATCTTGGTCATAAGTATTTGTAGTCGAATTACAAGGACTCGCCAAAGCTCCAGCTTGTATGTCATCTAAAGAACATTGGCAATTTTCGGGTGCATCAAACAAAGCTATTGTACTAAAACTACAAGCTGCATCGGCAGAAAAACTTGCCGTCACATTCACAGGATTGCCATCGGCAATCAAGCCTGTCAAAGTTACCAATTGAGGACTAGAAGTGATGGCAAAAGATTGGCCATTCACATTCAATGTCCCACTAGAAGGAGCATTGTCATAAGTAACAATAATATCTTGATTATAAGTAATCGTACTTGGATTGCAAGTCGTTTGAGTTGGGCCTGTAGCAACGCCACTTATCGAACATAAGCAATTTGATGGTGCGGTAAACAAGGCGGTTTCGGCCAAAGCACAAGTCGCATCAGCAGAAAAACTTGCACTTACATTTACAGGATTGCCGTCGGCAACTAATCCCATCAAGGTAATCGTTTGCGGACTTCCTGTAATGGCAAAAGATTGACCATTGACAATTAAACTTCCGCTAGAAGGAGCATTGACATAAGAAATAATTAATTCTTGCGAATACGTGTTGGTACTAGAATTACAAGCCGTTTGGTTTGAGGTTGCGACTATACTATTGATACCACAAACAGGCACACAACCATTGGGAGCTACAAAAAAGTTATTGGCAGTCAAACTACATGAAGCATCGGCTGAAAAACTAATATTCAAATCAACTGGATTGCCGTCAGCAGGCAAGCCTGTAAGGGTGACTTGCAGTGGGCTTCCCGTGATAGGAAAGGATTGTCCATTGACATCCAAAGTACCACTTGTAGGAGCTTGTGAATAATAAATTAATAAATCTAAACTATACGTATTACTTGCCGCATCGCAAGGAGTTGAGCCAATTGTAGAAACGGCACTAATCGTACAAGTACTGCAAACGCCATCAGGTGTGCCACCTGATGTGGCTAAAGTCGAACTCGTAAAAGGGCCAGCCATCGTGATACTACAAATATCATCGGCAGTGAGGTCGCAACCTGGGCCAGCATTTGTACCATGACGTACTTCGAGGTAATAGTAATTGCTTTCTATACCAGAACCTCCTATGAGATTATACGTTGCATATTCTCCAGCCGAACCCGCAGGTGTTGGGTCGGGACTAAAACAAGCATCTACATCTGTTTGGGCGGTTGCTCCTGTGGGGCCAGCAGTAATGATATTGGCCAACATTGGGTTACAAGGTTGGTCATAATCAGTTGCATTGCCATCGCCACTCGGCGAATCGCTCCCTTGTCCGTAAACTCGAATATCCAAGGGAATCCCATCGCCAATGGCTTCAAACAAATACCAAGCAGAAGGTGTGTTATCTGGAATTTCGATGCGGTAATACAAACCACAATCATTGGCAAGGTCGCCACATTGTACCCCGTCTGTTGGATTTATAGAATAATTGGATTCAGGACAATCTACTGCTTGAGTAGGCGAATCATAAATACATAAATCATATAAAACTTCAGTTGTGCTACTTTGCGAATGTTCGATTTCGATAAAATAATCTTCTCCTGGGTCGAGGTGCCCCAAATCCACCCAACCATCACCGTCGGTGTTGGTTGAGCCACTGCCCACTTGTACAATACCTCCTACTCCCCCAACTTCTTGATATACTTGAATATCTAAAAAGTATGGAATCGAACCACTCATACTCAAACTTTGTACATAAATAGAAACATAGCCTTCTTCGTCAGCATTATCGGGAGCGGTAAATTCAAACCAAACATTATTATTTGTACCTGTTGTGGCGGTTGCACCCGTCGCATTATAAGGGCCATTGAAACAAGTAGAATAATCCGAGCCCGAATTGATATTCGTGATACTATACACATCATCAACCGTATCATTGCAAGGAGAATCGCCAAAGGTCACGGGCCCTAAAGAAAAATTATTAACAGGATTACCTTCATTTTTCTGGATGATGCGAACCAATTTTCTACTATCAAAACCTGTATTGGTCAAATTGCTAAAAGTAACCGTTCCCATATTTGAAATCGTCTGACAGGCTTCCGCAGATAGCGTGCTACAGCTACTACCATCATAGACGATAATATAGGCTTCTTTGTCCTCTAAATCATATGAAATTGTAGCAATATTAGTCGTATTCAAATCATCCGTACAAGGATTACCTGGCAAGGTAAACCAATACCACAAATCTTCGCCTTCTACTCCTGTATCACAGGTTGCTTGCGGATGTTCGCAAGGTGTTCCTAAAGGTAAATTTCCGTTTTGAGTCGTATTCGTAATATCATAATCGGTATCGTAAGTGGAGGCTTGACATTCGTCATTGATAGGTACTCCTGTAAGAGTCACAACATCTAAGGAGAATGTTCCTGCTGTAGGCGAACCACTTGTTAAAACAACTCGGATATAGTAATTCTCGCCTGTTTCGAGGCAGCCCAAACGACGGGTCGAATTGCCTGTAAAGCCAGCTTCGCTTCCTGCCAAAGTGAGGTTATTGCAATCATTTTCATAGATTTCAATGTCAGCAGTTTGTCCAGCAGGAAGGCTTAGAGTTACGTCCAATTCTTTGCTGGTTCCAGAAAAGAATTGATACCATAAGTCTCTTGTTCCATCGCCATTGAGCGAAGTCCATCGAAAGTCTCCTACTTGTGTACCAAATGTTGGGTCGTAACCCAAAACACCAACTCGTTCACAAGAATTATTTTTTACAACAACCTCTGCACAGAAATTAAAAGTACTACCTCCATTTGATAAAACTCTTAAATATTGAGGTGAATCCGTAGTATTGGCCTGATTGCCCCACCAACCGCCACCAGCAGAAGATTCAAAAATATCAGCATAGCCATCAGTACCGTTCAGCGTTACGCAATTTTCTGCATTTCCAAAACAATTGGAATAGATTTCAACATAGATTTCGTCAGTTGTATTAGAAGCTGTAACAATGACATCCATCTCGCCAATATTACCCGAATCGTTGTCAGGCGGTAGGTTGGCAATGTACCAAAGGTCATTGCCATCTGTTGTGATACTTTGTCCTTCGCAAGAAGTTGGATTTGGAAAACTGCCCTCATCGCTTGCTTGGGTAAAGTCTCCTGCCTGCGTCGTACCTGTATAATTCTTGGTCGCATCAACAGCAGTGCTGCACTCGTCGTTTTGTTGGGGAGCAGAAGCTGTAATTGTAAAATTACAGGCTGGAACGGTTGAGCATGGCATTGGAGAAGCCGTACCATTGCTTCCTCCATAGCCTACAATTTTTAGATAAATTGGAGCAGTTGAAGCATCCTCAATTGTAGTACAAGTACCTCCAGAATTGTCTCTAAATGTAATGCTTGGATTACCTGGTTCAGCTATTGGAAATCCATCGGTAATTCCTTCACCTGCTCCATCAAAACAAGGGTCTCCAAAACCTGCACTATCATTATTACCGATTGGCATTTCGGTCAAATTGCCACAAGTACCCGTGTAGGGTAAGACAAAAACCTCGCAACTTAATCCTGTAAAAGAAACGGTAAATTCATTTGCTCCATCAGGAATATCAATAACATACCAAAGGTCTTTATTGTCAGACCACGAGCCCGAAGTATTGAAACTTGGATCGCACATAAAAATACGGCTCGTATTATTGTAATTATAAATAAATTGTCCCGCAGGAATTCCTGTTTCGTCATTGGCTACAGTCAAATCCCCTAGCGAATTTACGCCTAAAATATTGACAGCTTGTGCACAAATATCGCCGCCATTGCAAGCCTCATTAGTTGTATAATTGCTTGTACAAGTCACAAAAGTTCCACCTGTTGCTTCAATTGTTATAGTGTGCGAGCCTTGAGATTGGTTCGTAAAAGAATAGGTATTATTCAGTAGCGCATTGTTTTGTTGCAATACATTGTCAATGTAAATATTTGCTCCTGTTCCGTCACCAAAATTGGTAACAGTCACATCAATGGTATAATCACCTGCTGGACAATTTAAGCTATTGGAATTTACATTAGCAGTTGGTGTGCTTGTGCAAGCACAGCTTTCGGTATATGAAGTCGGTGATACTGTATCACAACCTCCATAATTAGAACCATTGACCAAAATCGTAACATTTGTCCCCAATGCAAAAGGGCCAATATTATAAGTTTGTAATGAAGAAACATTGCTAAAAAAAGTAGTCGTTCCATCTGTTATATCAACTGCTGTAGCGGACCCTAAATCAGTTAGCATCACATCTATATAAAAATCTGTTGGACAATTTGCATCAAGTGCGTAGCTTGCACTTGGAGGTACGCAAGTGCAAGCAGCAAAAGATTCTGATGATTCCAATTCATCTGGATCATTACAAAAAAGGCTGCTTCCAGATGCCGAACCATCGTCTGGAACATTGCCCCCGTTATTGGCAATCAAAGTACCTGTTTGTCCAGGTGCTGACCAGATTTCATACGTACCACCATTCCAACTATCTGCCCAACGATCGTAGGCATTGACATACAAGTTTTGGCCACAATAGGCCGAAACATTAACCATAACATCTGTAATGTGCCCTCCACCAGATAAATCACAAGTTGTCAAAGCTGTTGATTGTTGCCAAACCACTGTCCCTGTTCCATTTGCTCCTGTAGTAATATTCATAAAACACTCATTCGGATAATCACTGCCTGAAGAGGAAATGTAAAGTGTTTGAGTAGTAGCAATTGTGTTTGAAAACATCAATAGAAAAAGCCCAAAAATTAATTTGTAAAGATTCTTCATTATAAATTAGTTCGTTGTTCAAAAAATTAAATCTCAGAAAATTGTTTTTCAAATATTAAACTTAAAAAATCTATTGAAGAATAAGAAAGGAAAGTCTTAAAATCAGGTCAGATTCAGCGAATTGAGACAAAATGAGGTTCTAAACAAAAGAATTGACAATCAAATTGGCCGTTCGTTTGGATGCGCCTGCATTGCCGAGTTTTTGCTTGAGAATTGTATATTCTGATTTGATTTGTTGGGCTTTTTGAGGTTCTAAAATAAGGCGAAGTTCTTGCTCCAAATTATCGGCAGTGAACTCCTGTTGAATGAGTTCTTTGACCAAAGGTTTATCCATGATAAGGTTAACCAAAGAGATATAATTGACATTGACCAAGCGTTTGGCAATTTGATAAGAAAGAGCGTTGCCTTTGTAACAAACTACTTGTGGCACTTCAAATAATGCCGTTTCTAAAGTTGCTGTTCCAGAAGTGACCAAAGCTGCTTTGGCTTCGCTCAAAATATCATAAGTTGCATTCGGAACAAGGCTTACTTTTTCCTTTAGACGATCCAAAATATATTGATGATAAAAACGATTTTTCTGCGAAGGTGCGACTGCAATCACAAAATGGTATTCGGGAAAACGCTCTACCATTTGGAGCATCGTCATCAAAACAGATTTGATTTCTTGCTTGCGTGAACCTGGCAGGAGTGCGATGATTTCTTTGTCTGTTGGAATATCATGTTTTTTCTTCCAACCCGTTGATGCTTTAAATTTTGGAGTTACATCCAACAAAGGATGACCCACAAAATGTGCTTTAAAATCGTATTTTCTATAAAAATCTTGCTCAAAAGGCAGTATCACATACATTGCATCTACGGAAGCCTTGATGCCATGTACTCGGCTCGAATGCCAAGCCCAAATCTGAGGTGAAATATAATAATGAACCGAAATTCCTTGTTCCTTCGCCCACTTTGCTATCCGTAAATTAAAGCCAGGATAATCTATCAAAACCAATACATCGGGTCGAAATTGTAAAATATCTGCCTTACAAAACTTGATATTCCCTAATATTGTCCGCAAATTCTTCACCACTTCTACAAATCCCATAAAGGCCAAATCTCGATAATGCTTAACTAAAGTCCCTCCTACCGCTTGCATTTGGTCACCTCCCCACATTCTAAACTCCGCTTGACTATCTTTTTCGACCAAAGCCCGTATCAGATTCGCCCCATGCAAATCACCCGAAGCCTCTCCTGCGATGATGTAGTATTTCATTTTTTTGACTTTTGGAGGAGTCAGGAGTCAGGGCGACGTGCTTTGCACGTCTAGAGGTGTCAGCTTTTAAGGCTTGCAAAACTGACACCTCTTTTTCGCAAAGCGAAAAACCCTGACTCCTGACACCTCAACTTAATCTAAGAAAAAAGCATGACGAAAATGATAAACCCAATAAGCCACCATAATGATAGTTGGAAAAATCAATCCTCGCATAGCGTTATCAAAGCGTTTGAGTTTGTAGAGTTGGAAAGGAATCAAATTCATACAAATGGCCAAGAGCGAAGTGGTGCGTTCACGCCAAGTGAACGAAAAGCCGTCGGGATCCATAATGCCCAATTCATTCAATAATTTAAAAATGGCATCTATCAGAAAGTAGCCCAAAATAGGCGTTATAATTCCTAAAATAATTCCAGCTAGTATATGATTTCGATTAAACATAATCAAAAATTAGGTATAAAAATCTCTGTGGTTCAAAAAACTAATCTTCAAAAAATTGAATTTCGTCCATTGCTGTATGATGTGTCAAATCGTGTTGCGAAGGAACGATTGAAATATAATCGTTTTGCAAAGCCCAAAGGTCGGTGTCTTCGCCTTTGTCTTCATTGACAAACTCGCCTGTTAACCAAAAATAGGTTTTGCCGAAAGGCGATTCTCGTACATCGTATTTTTCAATCCAACGAGCTTTAGCTTGGCGACAGACTTTGATGCCTTTGATGTGGTCAGTCTTGGGAAGGTTTACATTGAGCAAGCGAGTAGAACCCATTCCTTTTTCTAAGACTTGTTGAATTATTTTTTTGAGGTAAGGTTTGAGGTGTTCCATGTCTGCCTCGTGCGAAAAATCCAAATACGAAAACCCAATGGAAGGAATGCCATCCAATGAACCTTCCATAGCTGCCGAGACTGTTCCCGAATAGACAATATTGATAGAAGCATTGGATCCATGATTGACTCCGCTTACAACCAAATCTATTTTTCGTCCTTTGGTCACATGGTCTTTGGCAAGTTTGACGCAATCTACAGGAGTACCCGAACATTTGTAGGATTCGATACCTTCAAACTGATTGGATTCTTTGAGAAATAATGGAACGGTCAAGGTCAAAGCATTGCTTTGGCCCGACTGTGGAAGTTCAGGGGCAACCACAACAATATCACCTAATTCTTGCACTACTTCTACCAAACAACGTATTCCTGGTGCAAAAATACCATCGTCATTGGTTACTAAAATCAAAGGTTTTTTATTCATAGCGCAAAAATAATCGCAATCCTTGAATATTAGTAACAATTGGAGTATTACCTTTGAGAAGGGTCTAAAATACGTTTGATTTTTTTTAGAAAAGTGTATGGCATCGTAGTTTAGAAACTACGATGAGCTTGGGCTTGTTTTAGAAATACAAGAAAATTAAATCACGATGAAAATAGATAAAACAGGTTTTATATTGTACACCGAAAAGTATCCTGAAACGGTAAAATTTTACAAAGATGTTTTTGGACTAAAAACTCTTTATGAAAAGGAGATGTTGACTTGTCTTGATTTTCATGGAAGTTATCTGATGATAGAATTGGACGATGAAGAAAATCTCGAAAAAGGAAATCCATTTGGAAGAGACCGCCATTGCCTACGATTCAATGTTCCTGATGTCAAAAAATCTTGTAAAATTCTTGACCAACACAACATAGAGTACCAATACTACGAATTTGATTGGGGGAAATTGGCCAAATTTCGAGACCCTGACGGCAACTTAATTGGCTTGCGTTCTGCTAAAGAACATCGAGAGGATAGTGAAAAAGGTTAGTCCTACTATTACGCTACTTTCTTAAAGCAACGTAACATCACCTTTGTATAATTTCACAACGCCATCCTCAAAAAGCACTTCTACATAATACACAAATACACCTGGATTCATATGCTTGCCTCGGAAATTTCCATCCCAACCCAATTGCTCGTCAGTCGGGTCAAAATTATGGCGTTCAAAAACATTGTTTCCCCAACGGTCATAAATACGCATCAATTGAACTTCCTCCACGCCTTGTCCTGGATAAACGGTAAAGAAATCATTGGTGCCATCATCATTGGGCGTAAAAGCATTGGGGATGTAAATGTTGCGTTCTTTTTCGACACGCAGCAAAACCTCGTCAGAGGTTTCGCAGCCATCGTGTGTGACAACGGTTACTTCATAAACCGTCGTTTCATTTGGTGTAGCAGTGGGTGTTAAGCAGTCGTCGCAGTCGAGGGTTTCGCTTGGTGTCCAAAAAACTTGGTCCACTTGGCTCGGATTATTGACCACAGGATTGAGTTGTACACTCTCGCCCCACTCTATCAATAAATCTTCGCCTAAATCCACTTCAAGTGGCGTATATTCTTCTTCGATAACAATAACATCATTAAATTCGCAACCATTAGCATCTTGAATATTGATTTCAAAAATACCATTGGTCAAATTTCCAAAATGAGGGTTATTTTGAATTTCTCCATTCAAACTATAAGTATAAGGAGCTGTTCCGCCATAAACGGTATCAATCGTAATACTTGCACTCGTTGGCTCATAGCAAGGAGGCGGATTGTACGAAACTTCGGCTTGAATTTCAGTTGGAGCTGGCACCCAAATGGTATCAATGGTGGAGCAACCAAAGGCATTGGTTGCTTGCACATAATAATAACCTCCTGCACTAATAGTATTATTAATCAAAGTATCCGATTGTTCTGTCCAAATCACGGTTTCCAAATCACCTAAATCAATCGTAATGCTCTCCGTAGCACAAAACTGTTCAATGCCTTCCAAGTTAATTTGTGGAGTCGGCAAAACCGTTATCATCAAAGTGGTCGTACTATCACAACCAAACTGATTTTGGCTCTCTTGTACAACCGTCGTACTTTCGGCGTAAGCAAAACCTTCGTATTCTTCGCCTTCGCAAAGTGTGATTTCCAGCTCTACCGCATCACTTTCGATATGTGTGTAAGTCGTCATGACGATGCTATCACAGCCGTTTTGGTCGGTATAAGTAATTTCTTGTTCTGTACCTTCGGGGTACTCACAACTATTGGCTTGAAGGTAGGTATATTGAGGAAAATTAACTGTGATTTCAGTAGTTACCAAACTATCAAAACCTTGTGTGGTCAAGAGGTTTTGGGTAAAAATAGTATCTTGAAAATACGATACGCCATCTACACTTTCGCCCTCACAAATTTCATAATTAAGAAAAGTCTCCACCGCATCTATCACCGTAATAATGGTAATAATCGTGCTATCACAGCCATTGCTGGCTGCGATAACATCGTTTAAAGTTGAGTTTTCGTGGTAAGTTACCTCATTGTAAATGCCGCCAACTGGCAAGGTCACGTAAATCGTGGTGTCGCTGTGTGGCAGCACACTTATATGCGTAATGATGGTACTATCACAACCAAAAATTGTGTTGTAATTTTCGACAAAAGTCGTATCGTTTTGGATATTTATTCCTTCAAAAGTTTCGCCTATACAAATCTGATTTTCAAGGACTTGCTCAAAATGAGGATGAACAATCAATTCAATCGTACTCATGCTATCACAACCATTTGCAGTCGTAAAGGTATTTTCATAAATACCTGCTTGAGTTTCTTTTGAACCATGAATATCAGCACTTTCTCCTTCACAAACTTCAATAATAGAAGCCGTATTTTCTACGGGTAAAACTTCTAATTGTGTAATAATAATAGAGTCGCAACCATTGCTAGTAAAAAGAGAATCGGTATAAAGTCCCGAAGTCGTTTGGAGTTCGCCAGCAGCTTCGTAGCTGCTGCCTGCGCAGATTTCGACGTAGTTATTTTCTACAAAAGTAGGCAATACCTTGATAGTCGTATAAACTGTACTATCTAATCCGTTTGCAGCTTCATATACCTCGGTCAAGATGGTACTTTGTGTGTAAACTTCTCCTTCATAAGCATCCCCTTCGCAAAGGCTTACATTCAAATAAGTCTCTACAGGAAAAAGATAAATATAAATATAGTTGAGAATGCTATCGCAACCTTCAATTGTAGTAAGGGTATCGCTAATAATAAGGGTATCATTGGAAAGTCGAGCATGGTCAAGATTGGGCAAATCATCTCCTTTGATTCGGTTTTCATCGGTTACATCTACAATGATAGTATCGTTGGTTTCGGGTGCAGGGTGAACAATAACCGTTGTTTGTACCGTACTATCGCAACCCCAAAAATTGGTAAATAAATCTACCATAATCGTATCATTGGTATAAACCGTACCATTGTAAGATTCGCCTTCGCAAAGGCTCACTTCAAGTTCGGAATGCGATTGCGGCAACAAATTGACATTGGTTTGTACTGTACTGTCGCAGCCAAATTGGTTTTGTAAAAACTGTATAAAAACGGTGTCATTTTCAATTGGAATACCATTAAATAACTCGCCTTCGCAAATATCAAAATCGAGTTCGCTACCTGCTTCAGGTATCACGGTCAATGCCAAAGTAACCAAACTATCACAACCATTGCTTGTTTGTAGCAAAGCAGAAAATTGGCCAGAATTAGTATAAGATTCGTTTCCTATTTCAATAGATTCGCCTTCACAGATGATTTCTGTTAAATGTTGTTGGTAGGTTGGTAATACTTCGAGTGCGAGGTAAACGGTGCTATCGCAACCGTTTTGGGCTTGGAAAGCAGTTTCGTAATTTCCAGAAGTTGCAAAATTGGTGTTTCCAAGGGTATAAGTTTCGCCATTGCAAATACTAGCTTCTAAAAAAGTCTCGCCATGTTGTGCTACTTCTAATTGTAAATAAACCGTACTATCACAACCGTTTTGAGTTTGGAAAATATGTGAGTACGCACCTGTCTGTGTATAAGTGTTAGGGCCTAAATTGTAAGATTCGCCTTCGCAAATGGTACTCGCAAATTCGTTGGTTATTTCTTCTTCGATAAATAATTCTAATACAATTGTACTATCACAACCATTGCTACTTG
>JAHDEQ010000090.1:0-4140 GCA_020628755.1 Saprospiraceae bacterium | reverse complement strand
AAATTGACTTCATAAGTTGGCAATACATTCAAATCCAAGTAAACAATACTATCGCAACCACTCGCTCCAATTAATTGATTTTGGTACGAACCCGATTGTGTGTAAGTATCTGCACCAACTTCAATAGTTTCGCCGTCGCAAATGGTTTCTGTCAAAAAGGTCTCTGCAAAATCCAAAACGGCCAAACTCAAATTGACGGTGCTATCGCAGCCATTTTGAGCAGCAAATGTTTCGCTATAAAATCCCGAAGTATTGATATTTGTATTGCCCAAAGTATAAGTATCGCCTTCGCAAATGGTCAGCGTTAAATCATTGACTTGATTTTCTAGTACTTGAAGATTCAAAATAGAGGTGCTATCGCAACCATATTGCGATTGTGATACGTGTTCAAAAGTACCTGCGTTTTGATAAGTTGTTCCTCCAAAAGGATAGATTTCGCCGTCGCAAATCGTCGCATCTACAAAAGTAGAAGGCGTTTGGGCTACTATCAAATCTAAAACTATAATACTATCGCAACCACTTTCGGTAATCATGGTATCTTGAAACATACCTTCTATTTTTATTTCATTGCCTTGAAAAAGGTAGCTTTCACCTTCGCAGATAATACTACTTAGATAAGTATTATTGGGTTTGCCTCTTACTTCAATCGCAAGGCTCGCTTCTGCTCCCCAACAAGCTCCATTGAGCGTATTGTCTTGACTATTGGCCACGACGCAGCGATACAAACCACTCAAACTTGTATTGGTATTGCTAATATTCAATTGCGAATCCGTTGCTCCTATCAAATTATCCCAAATATTAAATTCAGCATTCCATTTTGCCCACTGGTAATAAGGCATGACGTAGCCATGCGCTGTGAGATTAGCTGTCAAATTAAGGGCATCGCCTTCACACAAAAGACTAGGGCCTTCCACACTTAACTCGGTGTAGGGATAACATTGACGCATACCAATATTATCTAATGCGAAATCACCAAAGTTCCCACCAGGAACGGCATTTTGAAAAGAAAAAACAACTTCATTTTCGCCAGTTGGCACCGTATAATAAAAGGTAAAGGTATGCCATGATTGGTCTTTTGCAATACTATAAGTTGTAAAGATTTGTTCGCCATTTATAAAGCAATCAATGTAGGCATCGTTAGCCCAAGTATGATCAGGATGCACCAAATTGATAGCATCGAAAGAGAATTGGTAAAGTGTGTTTTCGCAAAGCCCTCCAACGGTAGTGGAGAAAACTGTTTTAGGAGAATACCAACTATCTACAATGAGCATATAACCATTAGACTCATTGCTATTATTTGTAGTTTCTATCCAAAAATTTTCGGGATTAGTAGTTGCATTGACTGTAGATTGGGCAAGGCAAATATTGCCTTCGCCTGGTGTAAGTTCGGCAACATATTCGGCCTCCGACAAGATACCTTGATCGGTGGGAGAAATAGTAGAAAAGCCCGTTCCAAAATCGCCGCCAACAATAAGATTATCGCCAAGTGTTCCTATACATTCTTCATTCAAAGATTCATTCAAGAAAAGCCCCTTGTCCAATCCTGTATTGCCATAAATTGAGCAACAATTTAAGCAAAGAAAAACCCACCATGTAAATTTAAAAGTTTTCATAAAAAACATCAGTTTGCTGGGCATACCAAGAGCAGTACTCTAAGTAAACCATTGATTACTAGGTTTTAAACGACCAAGTCATTCAGCTTTAATAGCTAGTGGTAGTTTGTTGATGTTAGCGGGAACAGCAATGTACATAAGCATTGATTGAGGGGCTTCTAGTGCTATACGTACAGAGCCATGTTCTTGAGTAAAATAAGGGTGAGGGTTTACCTAATTATTGTTCAAGAACCTTCGAAATAGAAGGAATTTATTGTTGAGCTTTTTGTACCAACAGGAAAGGAGTTGGTATTGACTAATTGCTTACAAGTATTTCAGAAACTGAATGTTGTGCATAGGCAATTAGTGTGCAAATATCCATTTGCTCAAATGTTAATATGTCATGGAAACTTCTAGTTGTTGCAACTAGAAAAAAAGATATGTTCGATGGGACTAAATTTGTTAACTAGGGGTTCTGTTAAATGTGGATTATAATTGTTGAAGGGGTAATGAATATTAGTCAGTTATTTATTTTATTATTCAGAATGAGTAATAATTAATTTTTGTTTTTAATCGGTTTTCTAATTATTACTTAAAGTTTTTCTTACAGTATGATACTGACTTTTTTTATGTTCTATGTTCATATAAAAATACACAAATTTAATGCCAAATACAATAAAATAATATACTAATAATTTAATTTTGATATAATTATCTTACCAAAGTAAAATCACTTGACAAAATTTGTATTTGGCCGTTCTCAAACGCTACTTCTGCTACAAAAACATAGACTCCTGAACTACTTTTTTGGCCTTTATAAGTACCATTCCAGCCCAATACTATATCATTGGGCAAAAAATCAGTTTGCTCAAAAATCATATTTCCCCAACGGTCAAATATTTTTAAGGAAAGTACTTTAGAAACCTGCTCATTTCCATAAACCGTAAAAAAATCGTTGATGCCATCGTTATTAGGCGAAAAGACATTTGGAATATACACCGAAGGTTCTTTCTCGACTTTAAGCAAAATATTTTCTCGCAAAAGACAACCATCTATAGTCCGCACAGTAAGGGTATAATTGGTTGTTTCAATAGGCCGAGCAATTGGACTTGTGCAATTGCTACAGCTTAGGTTTTCGGCAGGCGACCATATGATTTGTTCAAAAGATTCCACATTGCTTTCAAACTCCAATTGATGTGATTCTCCTAAATTTATACTTTCTATCTTAGAAAGATGAATCTCTGGAATGATGGCCTTTTCTATACGAATTAGACTATCCCAAGTACAACCATTTACATCTTCAAGTATCGTAAAATAACTACCTGTATCGAGATTTTCAAAAGCTGGATTTTCTTGGTAAGGTGTTTCATTTATAGCATACAAAAAAGGAGCTGTACCTCCAACAGGAGTCTGAAAGTTTAGCAAAGCTAAACTATCTTCGCATGGATTTTGTACAACCTCTACACTTGCACTAGGCGCTGGATAAACTTTTATGTCTAACATATGCAAGCTATCACAACCATTTGTCATTTCATAAGTTTCCAACAATTGTGTGTCTCGCTTCAAAAGAATCCCTTTATAAAGCGTGTTTTCGCAAACTTCCATATTGCCATCCGACAACACTTGTTCTTGCAAAAGATATTCTTCAACAACCAAACTATCACAACCAAATTGATTGCTGTACCAATTTTCAAAAACACCTACCAACTCATTATTACAAGTAAACAAGGTTTGATAACTTGTATCTATTGGAATAACCTCTAAGTCCGCCACAAAAACACTATCGCATCCATAGATAGTTTGCAAACTATCTATGTAAACATTGCTGTTTTTTCGGAAAGCTCCTGCCAAAAATAGACTATCTCCTTCGCAAATCGAATATTCCTCAAAATATTCATAGGTTTCAGATACATCTATAAAAATATGTTCTACTTTAGAACAATCCTCTAAGAGTTGAATGGTATCAACAAGCAGCGTGTCTTCAAGAAAATATTGACCTTGATAGCTCTCATTCTGACACATATATATAGTATCATAGACAAGCACAGGATTTGAAACCGTCAGCACCGTCACGACTACGCTATCGCACTCTTGACTTGACAAAAGGGTATCCAAATAAATCCCCGATTCGGTATAAACAGAGTTGCCCACCATCAGCGATTCCGATGGACAGATGGCCTCTTCTTGAACAGTCGTTGTATGATAATTGATGATAAGTTCTGTAATAATAATACTATCACATCCATGTATGGATTGCAAAGTATCAATAAAAATATCGTTCCGATAGCTGGGCTCACTTCCAAAGCGATCCGCAAATTCGCAAAGTTCAATATAGGCATTAAAAACATGAACAGGATGCACTGTGATATTAGCTATTTCTAAGCTATCGCTCCCGTCCTGTGCTATATGCACAGTTGTGATAAGAGTATCTTGGTTGAGCAAATTCCCTTCGTATAAATCGCCTTGGCAAGCCTCCAAAAAGATTGTGTCAGTCGTTTGGGCAAAACCCAAAGCAGCCACTATCAAAAAATAGCCGAGTAATAGAAAA
>JAHDEQ010000330.1 GCA_020628755.1 Saprospiraceae bacterium | reverse complement strand
ATACATATTGATATGGACGCTTTTTTTGCTTCGGTGGAGCAAAGAGACCATCCTGAATGGCGAGGCAAGCCGATTGCCGTAGGCGGTGGCGGTCGCCGAGGCGTAGTTGCGGCAGCGAGTTATGAGGCTCGCAAGTTTGGAGTGCGTTCGGCAATGCCCGGTTTTAAGGCAAGGCAATTGTGTCCGCAGTTGATTTTTGTGCCGCATCGTTTTAGTATTTATAAAGAAGTATCGCAACAGATTCGTTCTATCTTTTTTGAATATACGGATTTGGTAGAACCACTTTCTTTAGATGAAGCTTACCTTGATGTGACTGAACCTAAAAAGGGTAAACCTTCTGCTACACTCATCGCACAAGAAATTCGGAAACGAATTTTCGAGACGACTCAACTGACGGCTTCGGCAGGTGTTTCTTTCAATAAGTTTCTAGCAAAAATTGCTTCTGACATTAATAAACCCAATGGCATGAAAGTCATCAAACCCGATGAGGCGGCTGCTTTTATTGATGCACTTCCAATTGAAAAATTCTTTGGTATTGGGAAAGTGACTGCCAAGAAAATGCATCGTTTGGGGATTTTTAAAGGTGTAGATTTACGAGAGCGTAGTTTGTTGGAGTTGAGCCAACAATTTGGGAAGGCAGGACGACATTATTATAAAATAGTAAGAGGAGAAGACCAACGACAAGTCAAACCCAATCGTATTCGAAAATCTATTGGTGCTGAACGAACCTTTGGAGAAGATATTTCTGATTTGAATCAGATGAAAGAGCGTTTGGCGAAGATTATTGATATTGTTTACGATTATATGAATAAGAGTGATAATTTTGGTCGTACGGTAACGCTAAAAGCAAAAACTCCTGAATTTCAGCAGTTTACCCGCTCCAAGTCTTTTAGTAGTGAGGTAGATGATAGAGTAACTTTGGCGGAAGTCGTTTATGAGTTGCTTGAACAAAATTGGAAAGATTGGGGAAGTGTGCGCTTGCTTGGTATATCGGTTTCCAATCTACAAAATGAACATCGAATTGACGGAATTGGCGTACAGTTGAAGTTTGAGTTTTGAATATATCTTAGACCGAGTGATTAGCTCTTACTTCGTCATTTGGAGCAAGTAAACCTTTGTTTACTTGCTTAATTTCTATTTGAATTTTCTTTTCTTCTAGTAGATCGAGTTCTAAATCTTCTTTAGATGCTTTTTTCAATGTCTGAAAATAATCTTGTACTTCCTTCAAAATGCTAAGATCATCCGTTTCAACCACAAGTTTGTAAAGATTATTTTTCAATTCCGTAATACGCATAATTTGATTCTTATAACTATAGAAAATAAGGCAACTATTGTTGAATAATAGTCTATTTTGCAACCTGCCACTTACGATTAGATTCAACTTGCTCTTCGGGTTTTTCCATAAAGTACTCTCGCATACGCATCAACCATACAAACATGATAAGCGTGTAGATTAAAAATACAGCTATAAAAACCCAATTGTATTGAAAAGCCCAAAAGAAGATTGGAATATTAACTGCTAAGAACGCTAAACGGAAAAAATCGGCTTTCATGGCCCATTTTTTTCGCTCCATTAATGGGCCAAAAGAGACGATTGAAATGAGAATAATTGCCGTCAACTGTGCTGTCGGCAGGCTGCCTTGAGCTTTATGGTTTATCAATAAATAGATGAAACATCCCATCGTAAACAAGACATTGATAAAGGTATAAAAGCCTAAACGGAATGGAAGATTTAATTCGTACTTTTTACGTTTACCGTTTTCATCGACCTCAAAAGAGTAAGGAAGATGTGGTACATCTTCGTTTTCCCAAGCGGGTGGCATGACGAAAACTTTTAGTTTATTTTTCCAACTCTTGGCTTTTCCAGCTCTTTTAAATAAAGTTGTCCAATAATATAAATAGGCCCAATAAGGATTGGAACTTTCAAAACCTGTAATGATTCCAAATTCTGGTTCTTCGGTTTCGGGCTCAAATGTTCCGAGCATTTTGTCCCAGAAAATAAAGACGTGTCCGTAATTTTTATCAATGTACTTGTCATTGCGGGCATGATGCACGCGATGATGCGAAGGCGTTACAAAAATATATTCTAAAAAGCCCAATTTACCGACCAAACGAGAATGGGTTACGAATTGAAACAAGCCAATAAATAGAATCACAGAAGTGGCAACTGCTGGCGAAAAGCCAATAATCGGCAACCAAATCCAAAACAATAATCGGTTGATTACAGCAAAAGCAGATACTCTAAAAACCGTTGTAATATTGAGTTCTTCGCTTTGATGGTGTACGATATGTGCCGCCCAAAACATATTAATTTCGTGACTCAAACGATGGTGCCAATACGCCAAGAAGTCTCCCCAAAGCAAGGCAACAATCCACATTCCGACCATTCCAGCAATGCCTAGACCTTCCCAGGGCATATAAAAAGGTGCTACATTTTCGTACAAAAATCCAAAAATAAAGTAGGATAAAACGACAAAGAAAAGGTCGAACAAACGCTCCAACATTCCGCAGCACATATTGACCATTGTATCGCTAAAGCGATAAACTTCTTTCTTTTTATATTTTGAAACTTGATATTCCAATAAGGTTAGTCCTAGTAAAATAGGAACGATAAAACCTGCATATTGTAATCCGCCCATAATGTTTTTAATATTAAACTTTATGTTAATACAAAATAGTATGTTATTAGTTTAGGCTAATTTCCACAAAAATAGAACGAAAAAACGTTATTTAGAATATTTCTTTGTCAAGTTTTGGTGATTTT
>JAHDEQ010000089.1:13983-17381 GCA_020628755.1 Saprospiraceae bacterium | reverse complement strand
GTTCTGCGATTATTCATTTAACGCTATTAAGCAAAAAATTGGCTAAATTATTGTTTTCCAATAATTGCAAAGCTAAGATAATAGTTGATATTTCAACAAATAACAAAAATTTATATTTTTACCTTCCCCTCTGCTTGATAAGGATATAAATCTTGTTTATCTTTGTATTTCAATTTAATAATAAAGCAAAATTAACCCTTTCTCAAATACACTCTATCGAGTGTATGCCCCTTATTCAAAGTAAAATATAACAGTAAACTCATAGATAAGGAACGGGGAGAGAATAAATTTACATTCCTTGTAATTAGTGCGTATTACCTGCCCGCTCGGCAGGCGGGTAAGTCATTGATAAATGACGTTAATAAAGCTAATTCAAGGAAGTAAGAGTGTAAATTTATTGCGACCCAATTACTATATGTCTATGATAGTTTTTCTATTTCCGTGTATTCCTGTGGATTATACGAAACAAATTATTAATTCCATGAATGAACAAAGACCTTATTTTAAACTGATTAAGGCTTGGGTACTTATTTTATTAGGCGCTGCTAGTACGAATTTGTCTGCACAAGACATACACTTCTCGCAGTTTTACCATTCTACCCAAAACCTCAACCCTGCACTCACAGGCGTTTTTCAAGGAGACAAACGATTTGTTGCCAATTATCGCAATCAATGGGCCAGTGTACCTGTTGATTATACGACTTTTTCGGGTGCGTATGACATGAAACTCTTCTTGGACGGACTTGAACACAGCACTTTCGGTGTAGGCGCAATTTTCAACTACGACCAAGCAGGTGCAGGCCGCCTCAACACCACCAACCTGGGACTCAATATAGGTTATACCCACCGAATTGGCCAGCGCAATTTTATTGGCGCAGGTTTTGGTTTGGGCTTTTCCAATCGAGGTTTCAATCCAGATAGACTCACAACCAACAGCCAATTTGACGGCGATGTGTTCAACTTTAATTTGCCGACAGGCGAAGAAGATATTTTTAGAAACGAAAATATCTTCTTTCTCGATTTTTCGGCAGGAGTCAATTACCATTATCAAATTCCTAAGAAAAGGACTCGTCTCGATGTTGGTGTCGCAATGATGCACATCAACGAGCCTGCTATCAATTTTTATGGCAATTCGACCATTCAGCTACCCAAGAGAATCAACATTTTTGGTGAAATGACTTTTATGCTCAACCAAGATATTGATTTGTTAGGGCGAGTTTTATTCCAATTTCAGGAAGATTATCGTGAAAATGTCTTTGGTATCGCAGGACGTTTATACCTCAAAAAAGATAAGCAATTCAATGATTTGGCTTTGCAGTTGGGACTTAGTTTGCGTACACACTCTTTTACCGATGCGATTATTCCCAACATCGAGTTGCACTACAACAGATGGGTATTTGGACTTAGCTACGATGTCAATACTTCTGAGTTTAGCACCGCTACCAACGGAAGAGGTGGCCTAGAATTGGCTGCCATTTATAAAATATTCAATGTCAAAACACTTCCCGTATTCAAGCATTGCCCAATTTATTAATGCAATGATAGAGGAATGCACGAGTGTGTGGATGCCTGAATCTATAAAGACAAGCTGAACACTCGAACACTTGAATACGTGAACACAAAAAGTTGAAAACTTTTTTTTAAATAAAAACCGATGTTACGAATTATTTTTTGTCTTTGTTTGATGCTGTCATCCCAATTGGGCATGGCTCAACAATTTAAAGATTATATCAAAGCTGGCGACAAAGCCTTTCAGCAAAATAATTATTTTGAGGCACTCACACGCTATGGCGATGCAATGGAAATGTACGATGGTAGTATCGAAATCAGCTATCGCTATGCCGAAGCGGCTCGTATGTTTGATGCCTTTACTTTGGCAGAACGCAACTACGAAACAGTAGTCCTATCCGAAGAAGTCGGCAATTATCCTTTAGTCAAATTTTGGTTAGGTACAATCAAAAAACAACTCGGAAAATACGGCGAAGCCAAAGAGATGTTTGTCCAATTTTTGGATTCCAGTCCTAGCGATAATCTCAAAGTACTCGATGCTCGTAAGCATGTCAAAGATTGCGAGTGGGCAATAGCAGTAAGCGAAAACAACAATTCCAATTTGGTACTCAAACAACTGAGCCAAGAAGTTAATACACCATTTTCTGATTTTGCAGCCATCGAAAGAGGCGATACTTTATACTACACTTCAGACCGCTTTGAGGTAGAAGACGACGAGTTGGCACCCAACCGCCATATTTCTAAAGTCCTCACTTCGGTAGCGGGTTCGCAGGGTATGAAACTCAAAAATGGACTCAACAAAAAACGCAGTCATACGGCACACACGGCCTTCAATAAAGCAGCTAACAAAATGTACTATACGGTTTGCAATTATAGTTCAAATACAACGATTCGTTGCGATATTTTTGTAAGCAAAAGACTAGCAAATGGCTCTTGGGCTTCAGGCGATAAACTCCCTATGCTCATCAATGCCGAAGGAGCTACCAACACCCAACCAAGTGTAGGTTTTGATACAAAGACAGGACAGGAAACCCTTTATTTCGTCTCTGATAGAGCAGGAGGAAAAGGCGGTTTAGATATTTGGTCAACAAGTATCAACCAAGATGGTACTTTCGGAAAACCCGTAAATTTAGATGTTAATACAGAAGAAGATGATATAACACCATTTATAGACAATAATTCGCAAATACTTTATTTTAGTACAAAAGGTTACCCAACACTTGGGGGCTTCGATGTTTACAAAAGCCAGCTTGCCAACGGCAGTTGGCAAACACCGCAGCATTTGGGCATGCCTATCAATGGCAGTTTTAATGATATATATTATAGCCAAAACGAAGATGCTACAAGAGCTTATTTTTCATCCAATCGTATCGGTTCGGCTTATATCGAAGAAAGCAAAGAGGCTTGTTGCAATGATATATATAGTGTCGAATTGGGCAAAGTAGCAATTGATTTACTCGCTTTGACTTTTAATGCTGAGGACAAAGTAGAGCTTGTAGGCGCAGAAGTTGAAATACAAGATGAAAATGGACAGAAAATTGATGGAAAATTCAATCCTGCCAATAACAAATTTGTATTCAAACTCGAACCCGACAAAAAATACACATTAGTAGCTACTAAAGAGGGTTTTACGCAAGCGACCAAGGACATTGTAGTTGGCGATGGCATGGCACAAACTGCCTATGCCGAACAATTATTTTTAGCACCATTAGCCAAAGAAGCAGCCAAACCGCTTGCCCTCGAAGCCTTTGTATATGACCAGAATAGAACTAAATTAAAAGGTGCAACGGTTTTTCTCATCAACAAGGCCAATCAAGCCAATCAAAACAAACGCAATCCAGCCAATAACGATTTTGATTTTGAATTGGACAGAGAAACACCTTATTATT
>JAHDEQ010000089.1:0-13883 GCA_020628755.1 Saprospiraceae bacterium | reverse complement strand
AATCCAGCCAATAACGATTTTGATTTTGAATTGGACAGAGAAACACCTTATTATTTGATTGCTCAAAAAGATGGTTATAAAGCCGATACCTTAGAAATTGACCCATCCTCTTTGGTGGCTATGACTTCTTTGAAAAAGGAACTTTTCTTAAGCAAAGAAAAGTCGGTGGCTCCGCCACCGCCGCCAGCAGTATCTAAGGTAACACTAGAGGGCTACTTGCCATTGCCTTTATATTTTGACAATGATCAACCTGATAGCAAAACCCGTCGTACTTCGACACAAAAAACCTATATCGAATCCTACCAAGCCTATTATGCTCGTAAAAATATCTTCAAAGAAGAATACACCAAAGGAATGTTAGGCGAACAAAAATTGGTAGGCGAAACCGAAATTGACAACTTCTTTGAATCTGATGTTCGGGCAGGAAAAGAAACCTTAGAAGCCTTTAGCCTACAATTATTGCGCTACTTGGAGCAAGGCGAATCTGCCGAAATCAAAATCAAAGGTTTTGCCAGTCCTCGTGCCCAAAGCGACTACAACAAGTCACTGACCAAGCGAAGAGTGAGCAGTTTACGCAATCACTTTCAGCGTTGGCAAGGCGGAGCTTTGATTCAATACATCAACAACCAACAATTGAAAATCACAGAAATTACTTTAGGCGAAGATGCTGCTTCGCAGGGCATCAGCGACAATATGCAAGACCGCAAAAGCTCAATTTATAGCATAGATGCCTCCAAAGAACGACGTGTAGAAATAATCGAAATCAGAAATTAGAACTACTCAATTTGAAAAAACTGCTTTCCTAAACTTGAGAGAAGGTTCGAAGAAAAGCGAAGTTTAGTAAAGCTAAATGGTTTTAAAATTTAAGATACAAATAAAAAATACACACATTTAAACTGATGATACAATTTCAAAAACTGATTGCACAAAAAAAGAGAATTTTTAGAAGTAGCTTGGTAGCCATTGTGCTATTGATTTTGTGCATACCCCATTCGTCCAAAGCCTCACACATCATTGGGGGCGAGATGAACTACACTTGTATGGGAGGCGATAATTACGAAATTACCCTCACCGTTTATCGAGACTGTTTTTATGCCAACCCTTTGGCTGTTTTTGACGATCCTGCCGCTATCGGAATTTTTGATTCGGATAACAATTTAGTGGACACGTTGATGTTGCATTTGATGAACAACGATACCTTGACTCCGATTTTATCGGATTCCTGTCTCTTTGTACCTAGTGATGTTTGTGTCCATACGACGACTTATCGTCGAACGGTCAATTTGCCTTTCCGAATGGGCGGTTATACTTTTGCTTACCAAAGATGTTGTCGAAACCAGACCATCACCAATATTGTTGACCCTGCCAATACAGGTGCAACGTTCCAAGTAACGTTAAGCGAAAGAGCCTTAATCGAATGCAACAATGGAGCCGAGTTTATGGATTGGCCGCCCTTGTTTATCTGTGTCAACGAACCCATTTATTGGGATCATTCGGCCACCGACCCCGAAGGCGATTCGCTGGTCTATCGGCTTTGCACACCCAACGATGGAGCAGATTTTGTCAATAACAAACCCCAGCCACCCAATCCGCCACCTTATGGCAATGTGACTTGGACAGGCCCTTATGACGAGAACAATTTGCTAGGCGGAGACCCGCTTACCATTGATCCCAATACGGGAATTTTGACTGGAACACCCAACACCGTTGGACAGTTTGTGGTTGGTGTTTGTATAGAAGAATATCGAGATGGTGAATTAATTGCGTTTAAAACACGTGATTTTCAATACAATGTCGGACAATGCTTAGAAGTCAATCCCCAAGTCGGCAATGATTTGGTACAATGTGGAGACTTAGCTGTAGAGTTTATCAATACCAGCGAAAATGCAAATAATTTCCTTTGGATGTTTGGCGACCCCAACAATCCAGACTCCATTTCAACAGCATTTGAGCCAACTTATGATTATCCAGATACAGGTTTTTATGACATCACTTTGATTGCCGAACCCGACGGTGCGTGTGCGGATACGCTCACACAAACCATGTATTTAAAAGAATCTACCTTGACCAGCGAGTTCAGTTATTTAATTTTAAATTGTTCGGATAGTGTCATTCTTTCAACAGCAAATACTTCTTTTGATACTTATTCTAATATTATAGAATACCAATGGGAATTGAGTGATGGACAGACCTCGAATGAAGAAAATCCAGTTTTTGCGATTTCAGAAACGGATGAATTGACATTGACACTCACGGCAGTAGCAGATGATGGCTGTCAAGAAAATTTCTCCGAAACTTTCCTCGCCAATGTCTTAGGCGATGGCGAAATTGCAGATACCTTATTTGTATGTCCAGGAGGTTCTATCAACTTAAATAATTCACCCTTTTTAGGTACAGGAATTGTATATGAATGGAGTCCTGCTACTAATTTGAGTAGTACAACTGCTGCCAATCCTGTGGCGAGCCCAAGCGAAAATACCATTTATGAGGTGAGCCTTATGGATACCATCAATAATTGTACAGGAGGCTACCGAGTTTTGGTACAAATACAAGAAAATGGAGGTGCTATTTTAATACCCGACACGACTTTTTGTTCTAGTGAATTGTTGATACAAGCCGATAGCAATGCCATCGTTTCGATGAATTGGAGTGCTGATGCGGACTTTTCAACTTCTTTAGGAACGACTTCATCCATTATTGTTTCAGGCGAAGGTACACAAATGTATTACCTCGCTGTTGAAGATGAATTGGGTTGTAATTTTGTAGATAGTATCCAAGTCACAGGTGCAGCGACTGCTGCAACGCCCAACTTCGATATTGAGTTGGTATCTTGTGATGAAGAACAATATGTCCTCAATTTTATAGATGCGACGCAATCATTTACAGGCGATATTATTGGCTGGAATT
This sequence comes from Saprospiraceae bacterium, assembly GCA_020628755.1. GTDB lineage: Bacteria > Bacteroidota > Bacteroidia > Chitinophagales > Saprospiraceae > JAHDES01. Next base: position 10,976 of record JAHDEQ010000089.1, on the reverse strand, counting down.
GGGAGTTTGACAATGGTTTTACCTTCTCCGAACAAAATCCAACCTTTACCTTAACTGGAAATAATATTTCGTCGGTTATCTTAACTATTAGAACGGCCAATTGCGAAATCACACAAGAATTGCCAGTTGATTTGTCGCCTTATATTATAGATGCAAGTGCGATAAATGGCAACCAAAGTCGTTGTAGTGCAGACCCATTTGGACTTAATCCAAACGGCAATTCAACTTATACTTATCAGTGGAGTCCTGCCAATGCAGTGGACGACGCTACGAGTTTTAATCCGCTTTCGACTACTACTGAATCAACGGTTTATACGGTTACGATAAGCAATTCCTTTGGCTGTGAAGTCGTTCGCGAAGTCTCGCTTGATGTTGCCGAAGACTTGTTGGATGCTGATTTTTCTTGGATGTATTCGGATTGTATCGAAGAAGCAGTTGTCAATTTTGAAACCAATCCAACCTATTCAGGTGGAGCAATTTCAGAAATCAGTTGGACCTATGGTAATGAAACCAATAGTACGACTAACTTTACCACAACCTTTGATAGCGACCAAGAATTAATCGTTACTCTAAGTGTAGTTGCCGAAGATGGTTGTACAGCCACTCGCACCGAAACACTCAATATTGGTTTATTAGATTTGGATTTAACGCCAACACAATACAATTGTAATCAAAATGGATTGCAACTCAATACAGGTGGAAATCCGAATTATACTTATTCTTGGTCACCAGCAGTTGGATTGAGCGATGCAACGGCAGCTATGCCGTTTGCCAACCCTGAAACAACAACCGAGTACGCTGTAACTGTTTTTGACCAAAATTCAGGTTGCGAAATCACACAAGCGGTTATGATAGAAGTTCCCGAAAATTTAGATGCTGCCCTCGAAGTTGATTATAGCGATTGTACTGGCCCAGCCCTCGGAAATTTTGTTAATACAACACAATATTCATCAGCAATTACCAATGTACAATGGATTTTTGACGGTGCTGCGCCTGTCAATGAAACGTCACCAAGTTTTAGTTTTGATGAAAATACAAGTGTCAATACGCAATTGGTGGTACAGGCCGAAAATGGTTGTACCGATACTTTACAACAAATGGTTGATATAAATATTATCAGTTTTGAAGTACCGAGCGATAATGTTGTGATTTGTGGAGGCAACCCAACGGAGTTGAATCCCAATCCCAACCCTAATTTACAATATGCTTGGTCGCCCAATATTGGTATCAATAATATGGGAACGAGCAATCCTTTAGCCAATCCCGAAGAAACGACCACTTATGTTGTAACAATTACAGACAATCAAAATGGTGGCTGTAGCGTAGAGCAAACCGTAGTTGCAGAAGTACCAAACTATGAAATAAATGTTAATTTTGAGGTCGAAAACATTGAATGTGAAGATGAACTAATGGTTCAGTTTCAGAATGCTTCTACCTTTGGCAATAACGAAATTGTGGCTTGGGAATGGACATTTAGTACAGGACAAACCTCGCAAGAAGAAATGCCTATTTTGTCCATTACACAAGATATGCAATTGACGGTTCAGTTAGAAGTTATGATTGATGATGGCTGTACTTATAGTTTTGACCAGCCAATAGCTTTTGATGTTGCTATGACTGATTTGAGTTTTATGAACAATACGATTTCGGCTTGTGCCAATACTCCCATTAGCTTAAATGCAGATGCCAATACCACTTACCAATACGAATGGGAGGGAGCTGGCATTAGCAATGCGAATGCCATGAATCCAGTCGTTGAAGTTTCAGAATCAACAGAATACACCGTGACCGTTACTAATTTTAATGGTTTAGACACTTGCGAAATTGTTCGTACAATTAATGTAGATGTAGAAGCGGCAGATTTGAGTTTCTTGCCCGATAATGTATTGGCTTGTGAAGGAGGCTCTGTTAATTTGAATGAAAATGCACAAGGTAATTTTACATATAATTGGAATCCTTCTATAAGTCTCGATGATGGTTCGGCGGTCAATCCAATGGCTACGCCATTGGAAACGACAACTTATAATGTCACCATAACCAATCAAGATGGAGTAGGAGGTTGCGAATACATAACGGCAGTTACGGCGATTGTTGGCGATCCACCAGCTTTGGAGATTGCAGGCGATGAAATCAATTGTGGCGAAGAAGCTATGCTTTCGGCTATTACCAATCCGACCTTTGGAATACAATGGTCTGACGATGCGAATTTTGAAAATATTATTTCCGAAGAAGTTGCTATCAACGTAACGACAGCTATATCAGGAACCGACTATTTTGTACAAGTCACCGACCAAGATGGTTGTACCAATGTTCAAAGTATCACTGTTTATGACCGAGCAGTTGATATTGAATTGCTCGAAATGGAGACGATTTGTTTTGGCGATACCTTTGAGATACAATCTATTAACCTAGATCCCAACGATGAGCTAAACTACTTATGGTCGCCTAGCTCTACTATAGTTAGTGGACAAGGAACAGAGAGTATTCAATTTATTGCGGATGACAATACGACCTTTGCTTTGACAGCGACCAATCAATATGGTTGCGAAACCACCGAAACCATTGATTTGGACGTAATTGACTTATCCAATTTTGTAGAAATTATCTCTGATACCGATACAATTATTTCGGGTGAGGAGGTACAACTTATGGTAAACGACAATTTTGGAGTGGCTTATGAGTGGGCACCTGCTATTTATTTAGATGATCCCAATAGTGCTACGCCTATTGCGATGCTCGAAGAATCTACCATGTTTATTGCTAGTGTACAAGACGAAAATGGTTGTGTCGGTACGGCATCTCATTTGGTGGTTGTATTGCCTTCGACTTGCGAAGAACCATTTGTTTTTATTCCTAATTCATTTTCGCCCAATGGCGATGACCGCAACGAGGTTTTGTATGTACAAGGGCATCCAATTGAAGAAATGCACTTGGTGATTTTTAATCGTTGGGGACAACAAGTATTTGAATCCAATTCCAAAGAAATTGGTTGGGATGGAACTTATAAAGGCAAAATGCTCGAACCCGATGTATTTGGATTTTACCTAGAGGTAAAATGTTTTAATGGAGAAGAATACTTTAAAAAAGGAAATATAACCTTACTAAGATAAAAAAAGTAGCACAGACTTTAGTTTGTTCAAGACATATATACAGACTAAAGTCTGTGATACTTTTAATAAGCAAAATACGATTTAAACTCTTCCAACTCTTCGAGCAATTGGCTCGAAGAAACACCTGCCAATTGCAGCAACTCACAAGCACCAATAAGTTTTAAACTCCGAGTTTTATAATCTTTATTCAAACTAATTTTATCCAAATTGGGGTACATACTTTGAATGGCATCTGCTAAGTCATTGATAGAAAAATTGTGTTCATACAAATTATGAATCCCAAGAGGTACTTTCAAACCTCGCACCAAACGTTGAAGTACAGCAACCAAATTTTTGATATAAATAAAGGGGCGCACTTGTTGGCCATCGCCAACAATATGAATTTGGTTTAGAAAATTAGCTTCAAACAAAAATTTATTAACAACTGTATTAATTCTCAAAGAAGGACTATAACCATAGACATTGCCAGAGCGCAAAATATGATAAGGAACGATTCCTTCGAGTCGTTTGATTTCCTGCTCGGCATCGTATTTTGAAATGCCATAATAGGTTGTTGGATTAGGAATAGTGTTGAGATCAACACCTTTAGTAGAATGCCCATAAACGGTTGTACTCGAAAGAAAAATCAAATGTTGTACAGGATTTTCTTCCAAAGCATCTACCAATTGGGCGGTTCCCCAATGATTGATTTGCTCAAAGGAATGCGAATCAATATCGGCAGTTGGTCCAGAAACCTTCGCTGCCAAATGGACAATCACATCCATATCTTTTATAGATTTTCGGAGCAAATGGCCATTGAGCAAATCGCCTTTGATGATGCGAACTTTTTGAGGGTTGAGATTAGAACCCGTAAGTAGGCCAAAATTTTTACGTGCAAAATTGTCATAAATAACAATTTGCTCGATTTCGGTTGCCTTTTGTAGGGCTTGCACCAAAACCGAACCAATATAGCCCAAGCCTCCTGTGATTAGTACTTTCATTTTATCAAATCAGTGTGTAGTCCACATTCCGTTTTTTTCATTCCACTCCAACGACCTTCACGGTTGTTTTCAAAGTCAAATTTTTCGGTACAAGGTCGGCAACCAATACTTAGATAGCCTTTTGCCTCCAAAGGATTGGGCGGCAAATTGTGTGTGTTGATGTATTCCCAAATCATTTTATTTGTCCAATCGAGCATCGGATGAAAACGCATGGCACGTTGCGGCGTAGGAGCTTCCAAATCCATTTGACTACGATTTTGATTTTGGTCTTTGCGAACACCATTAATCCAAATGTCATATTGTTGTAGCAGCTTTTCTGTTGGCAACGTCTTATTCAAATAACAACAATAATTGGGATTAGAAGCAAAATAAAACTGACCGTTTTCGACCTTTTGTAAATGCTTAGAAACGGGCGAGACAGCGTTTTTGATCGTCAGACCATATAGCTTTGCTATATGGTTTTTAAAGGTATGAACTTCGGGAAAATGAAAACCTGTATTTAAAAAATAAATAGGAATAGAGGCATCAATTTGGCTTATCAAATGCAGCATCGGAATACTATGCGTTTGGAAAGAAGAGGTGGCAAAAAGCGTTTTACCTTCGGCTTTGTATTCAGCAATTTTATTTTTGAATAGCTGTATTTGATGTTCGATATTGGTTGACATAGTGCAAAAATAGAAGACCGCCCGATTTAAACAAAGAAAAACTATTCTATTCCAAAAGGTTCTCTCAAAATTGAACCATTTATTCATATTAAAACGAATTGACAAGCAAATCAAAAGAAAATAATCAAAAATATATAGAATTATCATATTTAAACTATATATTTGTCCTAGTCACAAAAATCACTTTATATCGAAGTTTTTTTATTGACATTACATTATCTTACGACCAGTCTTTAAGCCCAAAAAAGATTAGCTGTTTTCGCTTTATGAAAACGGCACAATGAACTCCAAGTTCAAGGTTTCTAATTCCCACAGTAAATTTTTGAGAAAACACTAAGTTTGAAATTTAAAAAATAGCATTGAAGTACCTCAATGCTAGGTCAAATATTTAGTATATGTTACAAATTACAAAAGCATTCTTGCTTGTATTTTGCATACTGCCTTTTTGTGTAATGGGCCAAAATCCAATCAAGATAGGTGGTGGCGAAAATTTTAGCAAAGTCACAATTAGCACAAGTGCCAATCAATCTGTAGAAGTTGGCGACAATACCCTCAATGGTCATGGTATGGCACCCAATTTGGTTGCGGCTTCTCGCTTTTTGGGACATGCTACTTTGGGTTCTGATTATGAGTCTATCGTTGCTTTAGCTAATTCTAGTTTTAGCGATTGGATTGATGAACAACAGGCCATGCCCGTTTCTTTTTACCTAAAAGATAATTATGACGAACTCATCCAAATGGCAATTGATTCCATGTTGTTTTATGGAACCGATATTGCAGAGTTTACACCTCGTTATCGCCATTTTGCTTTCCCCTGGACAAAATATATGGTGGAGTCCCCAGATGTGTTACGTTCAAGAGTGGCTTTGGCTTTAAGCGAGATTTTTGTTATTTCGTCTTTTCCAAGTTTTGATGATGAACCCAGAATGTTGGCCGATTATTATGATATTTTACTACGCAATGCTTTTGGAAATTATAGGACACTTTTGGAAGAAGTAACTTACCATCCAGCAATGGGTCAGTACCTGACCCATCTGAACAATCCCAAGTCAGACCCAGACAATAATATTTTTCCTGATGAAAATTATGCAAGAGAAATCATGCAATTGTTTTCTATTGGTTTGTTTCAACTCAATCCCGACGGAACAGCAGTTTTAGATAATAATGGCAATTCAATCGAGACTTATACCAACGATGATATAGTAGAACTAGCAAAAGTCTTTACAGGACTTTCGTGGGGCGATGCTTTGTTTTTTGGAATCAACAATGCTCCAACCAATGATAGCGAAACCACTCCCATGAAAATGTACGATGATGAACACGAGCCTGGCCCAAAATCTTTGCTCAATGGTCTCAATATTCCTGACCGTAATCCAGTAGATGGCGATGCAGACATTGCCGATGCATTGGACTTTTTGTTTCAACATCAAAATGTAGGACCTTTTATGGCGCGTCGCCTAATACAGCGTTTGGTTACGTCTAATCCTTCACCTGAATATATAGCTCGTGTTTCGGCAATTTTTGCCAATAATGGAAGTGGAATTCGTGGCGATTTAGGAGCTGTTGTAAAAGCTATTTTACTAGACGAAGAAGCTAGAGATTGTTCAAAAGTCAGCGCACCATACACAGGTATGTTGCGTGAACCAATGGTTCGACATACACAACTGATTCGAGCATTTAATGCTTATGTACCCAATGGTTCGGGTATTTATAGAAATGATATGGATAGACTGTTGGCTGCTACCCAACAACGTCCTATGACAGCCCCTTCAGTTTTCAACTTTTTTATACCAGACTATCAGCCCATTGGTCCTGTAGAACAAGCCAACTTAGTTGCACCTGAATTTCAAATACTAGACTCTCGAACCATCATCGAATATGGAACGGAACTCAAACATTGGCTCGACGATGACGACGATTTGATGGAGTATAATTCTTTTTATGATGATGAAATCTATGACTTCAACAAAGAGGCTTATCCTGATTTTAGTGATGAACTAGCTCTTACTAGCGATGATTTGGTGGACGATTTAGTCGAAAGACTAAATCTGATTCTAGCTCATGGTCAAATCAAAGAAACTACGTTCAACAATATTGTAAATACCGTAAAACAAATTCCAGAAAATCAACCCGAATCACGAGTCCGAATTGCCATCTTTTTGGTCATGTACTCTCCTGATTATTTAATAATAAAATAAATAACATGAACACGTGAGTACATGAACACGTGAACACCATACAAATTATGAAAAGAAGAAATTTTTTAAAGTATAGTGCCTGCGCAGGTATGAGTGGAACGACCATTCTATCCACCCTTTTGGACTTGTGTAAGACCAGCGCCATCAATCCTGCCAAATACAGCAATGACTACAAAGCCTTAGTTTGTGTATTGCTCAATGGAGGAAATGATTCGTTCAATATGTTGATGCCGAGAGGTGCAGCAGAGTATGCAGAATATGCTACAACGCGTACCAATTTGGCGATTCCACAAGCAGATATATTGCCACTTAATCCCATTACTTCTATAGGAAAAGATTTGGGGATTCACCCAAATATGACCCAAGTTCAACAATTGTTTGACGATGGCAATTTGGCCTTTATTTCCAATGTTGGAACTTTAGTAGAACCAATGGCTGATATTGATGAATATAATAGCAAAGAACGTCCAATTCGATTGTATTCGCACTCCGACCAAAAAGAGCAGTGGATGACTTCCATGCCACAGGATAGTTCTTCTCTAGGTTGGGGCGGCCGTACAGGAGAGTTGTTGAGTAGCTTAAATAATAATCCTGCAATTTCTATAAATATCTCTTTGGAAGGAAAAAATATTTTTCAATCGAGCAATAGCTTATTGGAATATTCCATTTCCAATAGTGGCTTGGGGGCAAATATCATAGAACCTATATCAGGTACTAATACAAATGGATTTTTAACACTTCTAAGAAATACCAGTATTGAGAATATGGTAGGAGCGTCCTACCTCAATGTTTTTGAACAAACCGTAGCCAATGTGACTGGAAGTGGAATCGAAGCTGCTGAGATTTTTAGTGCGGCTATAGTTGGAGTACCACCTTTGGCAACCACATTTACCGAAGACAACGATTTGGCCGAAGATTTAAGCATGGTTGCCAAAACCATTGCTGCTCGCCAAACTTTGGGTATGAATCGTCAAATTTTCTTTGTCTCACTTGGAGGTTTTGATACGCACAATGATTTCAACGACCACTCTGATTTGATGTTGGCTTTGAGTACAGCGTTAGGAGAATTTTACACGGCTCTACAAGAATTAGGTGTCGAAAATGATGTAACCACTTTTACAATATCGGATTTTGGTCGAACACTTACTTCCAATGGCAATGGCTCTGACCATGCTTGGGGAGGCAATGTCATGGTCATGGGAGGAGCTGTAAAAGGAAAAGAAATTTATGGTCAATATCCTGATTTATATATTGATGATAATCCATTGAGTAATAATTCAAGAGGCCGTATGATTCCGCAAGTTTCTTGCGATGAATATTTTGCGGAGTTGATTTCTTGGTTTGGAGTTTCGGATGGTGATATACCTTATGTATTACCCAATATTGGCAATTTTTATTCGGTAGGTTCGACCACACCACCAATTGGATTTTTGCTCTAAACCCAAACTTTTTCTTTGTATTTCAAAATGAAAATAATGACCTTTAAAAATATATTAACGACCCTAATCCTTATCGCAGTTTGTGCATTTGTCCATGCACAAACAACGCCTCCGCCTACATCCAATCCATGTATTGGCCCACAAGGACAATTAAAGTGGTATTATTACAACAATGTTGAACGTGGCGAACTCAATCATTTATATACACATCATGCTTACCCTCAAGGGCCATCGGGCTTTGAATATGTAAGCAATACATCAGGAGTTAGTAGATTCAATGATTATTTTGGCTCTTTGATGAAAGGTTATTTTACAGTCCCAGAAACAGGCACTTATGAATTTAATGTATTAGGTGATACCCGAGTCAATTTTTATATGAGTACGGATGATAATCCAAACAATAAAGAATTAGAAGTTGCACTTACGGGTGTAACTGGGCGCACGGGATTTTATACCCGCCCTGAATCCATTTCTGTTCCTGTCAATCTAGTAGAAAATACTTATTATTATTTTGAATTGCATCATAAGGAACAAACAGGCGATGATTATGCCATGTTGCATTGGCATACACCAAGTATGCCCGATTCTGCTTGGCAAATCATACCAGTAAATCATGTCTATGAATACACCTGCGATAATTATTGTCAACCTGCAGGAACGCCTTGCGACGATGGTGATGCAAATACCTCTAACGATAGAGAAGATGGAGCTTGCAATTGTATTGGCGACCAGCCTTCTGCTTTAGGTTGCGTTGGCCGTCAGGGTGTTTTACAAAGCCTGACCTGGAGAGATTTACAAGGCAATAATCTTAGTGATTTATATGATGACCCTCGTTATCCATTGATGCCCGATACTGTTGAGTTTGTTGAGTTATTTAATCATTTGAGTACCTACAATACCATGCTTGGAATTGACTCTTTTGGACAAGTAATCAAAACCTATTTATATGCACCTTATACAGGCAATTACCAATTTAATATGACGGCCGATGACCGAGGAGTGGTTTATTTGAGTTCTGATGAAGAACCATTCAATCGTCAATTAATCGCCAATACTGTAGGAGGAAATGGAGTATTTGAGCATGATGAATTTCCCCAGCAAACTTCGTCTGTAATTCCATTGGTGGCGGGTCAATATTATTATATGGAAATCCATTATAAAGAAAATACGAATACGAACCGTTTTTATGTTTATTGGAAATCTGATTTTTATGGCGACGACCAATGGCGTGTTGTTCCAACTCGCTATTTGTTTGAATACGATTGCGAAACCGCTTGCTTGCCTGATGGTACAGCTTGCGACGATAAAAATTCTAGTACTTATGGCGATGTCATTAGTAATTGTAATTGTGCAGGAGTTCCCTGTCCCAATGGCGACTGTACGGAGTTAGAAACCTACACACCTTTTGATGCTTGTGCCTATAAAGATGAACATAGCACGAGTACAGGCAACAGTTGGTTGTCCTGTACGACTTCTCCAAATCCAAATCCGTCAAGAGGAGATTCACATTGGATATTATATGATTTTAGCGAAGTCTATAGTCTGAATGAAACTACCATGTATAATTATAATATAGCTGGAAGTACGGGAAATGGTGTAAAAGACTTTGTAGTGGACTATTCGCTCAATGGCGTGGATTGGACAACTTTAGGGTCTTACCAGTTGCCGCAAGCTCCAGGTATTAGCTCATATTCGGGCATACTAGGACCAGATTTGAATGGTCTAGCAGCACGATATATTTTGATAACTGCTCTCACTTCTTGGAACAATGGCTCTTGTGCAGGATTCAGCGAAATCATTTTTGATGCAAGCACTTGTCCCGATGCAGGTACAACCTGCGATGATGGCGACTCAACAACTACCGATGACCGCTACGATGCCTATTGCAATTGTGCTGGCATGGGTTTACCCATAAATGATTGTACCGTCAACCATTTGGTCGTAGCAGACAATCCTGCTCAATCCAAAACTTACTCAGCAATTATGAGTGTAACTTCTGATTTGATGGTTGAGCAATATGCCAATACCAATTTTATTGCAGGACAAGAAATTAATCTAAATGCAGGTTTTGAAGTAGAGTTAGGGGCAAATTTCTGTGCAGATATTATTCCATGTTCAGGGACTAGCAATTTGCAAACCGATGATGATGAAAGTCCAAGTCTAACAACAGATTTGGACAAAGAAGATTTTTGGGTCTATAATTCTCCAAACGATAAATTGGTATTTATCCAATTTGAAAAAGAAGGGTTAAAATCAGCATCAATGAGGATTTATGATTACAAAGGAATGCTCGTTCAAGAGAGAAAATATACAAAGCTCAATGGCAAATTAGAAGAAAAAATAGAGGTCAATAATTTTCCAAAAGGAGTTTATACCGTTTCTATTATTTCAAACTCAAAAAGATACACTCAGCGGATTGTGGTAGAGTAGAAATCTTTGTGTTAATTTTCGTAATGCTGTGATAGTAGTTCTCGCTTTAGAAGAATTTAAATGTCGAAAAAAGCAATTTCCAAAATTTTGACCGCCCGCAGGGAGAATTTTTAAAATTTTGGAGCAATAGCGGAAAAAGATTAAAAATCTAGGT
>JAHDEQ010000088.1:15740-17478 GCA_020628755.1 Saprospiraceae bacterium | reverse complement strand
TGCTTATTTTAATTCTTATTAAACGATTTATTCTTAATTTGGTAGGCAAATTATAAAAAAACAAGATGAGAAACACCTACAAGTATATTTTTATCGCCTTCTGTTTGCTAACTAACATAAGTTTTGGTCAAACGGATTCGACAGTTGTTGAAAACACATTGCCACCTGTAAGCCTACCCGAAGTCAATTTGGTAGATTACCAATTGACGGCCTCCACTAAAAACGGCGAAGAAAGTCTTTTGTTTACTTCCGAGAATTTAAACGGTAAAGCAAAGGTATATATTTCAGAAATTGGTGGTGATTCGGGCGAGCAAAGCCTGACTTTTCGCAATGGCATCGCATCTTATACCAATGATATAGATCAAAGAGGTAAACTCTTATTTTTGTCATCGGGCAAGGCGAAGAGTAAAGTCAATCGCTTGTATCATATTTCTCAAGGAAAAAATAAAGCCTACCGCATCAAGAAAATTCCGCTTTGGTTGTCGGTATTGCCGCCACTGATTGCAATTGCTTTGGCTTTGATTTTTAAAGAAGTGATTATCTCGCTTTTTGTAGGGATTTGGACGGGCGTATTTATTGTAGGAGGGATGCGTTTTGACTCGCTTTATTATCTGATAGATAGTTTTTTTAGAGTAGTAGAAACTTATGTGATTGCGGCTTTGGCAGATTCCGATCATCTTTCGATAATCGTTTTTTCATTATTAATTGGAGGGATGGTAGCCATCATTTCTAGGAATGGTGGCATGGCTGGCGTGGTACAATCCTTGTCCAAATATGCCCGTTCTCCACGTAGTACACAATTTATAACTTGGTTATTGGGAGTCGCTATCTTTTTTGATGATTATGCCAATACTTTGATTGTTGGAAATACGATGCGCTCCGTAACCGATAAATTTAAAATTTCGAGAGAAAAACTGGCCTACATCGTGGACAGTACGGCCGCACCTGTGTCGGCAGTCGCTTTTATCACGACTTGGATTGGAGCTGAGTTGAGTTATATTGGCGATGCGACTTCTACACTTCAGGGATTTGATACCAATTTGACACCTTACTCTATTTTTATAAGCTCTCTGAAATATTCCTTTTATCCTGTTTTGACTTTGATTTTTATTCTGATTTTGATTTATACCAAACGAGATTATGGCGCGATGTATAAAGCCGAAGTCAGAGCTAGAAGTACAGGACAAGTTTCGAGTGCAGCCTCGCCCGACGAGGACGAGCCAAATATGGAAGATTTGAGTCCTGTAAAAGGTGCTCCCCTCAAATGGCGCAATGCAGCTATTCCTGTTTTGGCTGTTATTTTGATGACTTTATTTGGATTAATTGACACAGGAATGGAATCCCTTTACGGAGACTTGGTGGCAGCAGGAGCTACACCCGCCACCGCAGGTTGGGGGAGTGTTTGGGGCAGCATGGGCGCATTATTTGACAACGAAAGTTCTTCCTTTTTTATGAAAATGGGTAAACTCATCGGAGCTTCTAATTCTTATAAAGCCTTGCTTTGGGCATCCTTGTCAGGTGTTATTATTGCGGTTTTACTAACCGTAACCCAACGCATCATGAAATTGCACGATACGATGCACACGATGATGATGGGTTTTAAGACGATGTTGCCCGCTTTATTGATTTTAACTTTGGCTTGGTCATTGGCTATCATCACAAAGGAATTGCATACGGCAGATTATATTACGGCTTTATTGCAAGATAGTATTAGTCCGTATTGGATGCCGATGATTAT
>JAHDEQ010000088.1:8928-15640 GCA_020628755.1 Saprospiraceae bacterium | reverse complement strand
CATATTGACCATGTTCGGACACAATTACCTTATGCCTTGACTGTTGGAAGTATTAGTTTGATAGCGGCAGGTTTATCTACTTTCTTAGGGGGAGGCTGGTTTATTTGTATTGTTATTTTAATTGTGAGTGTGTTGTTATTGTTTGGCTTGGTCTTGCGCATTGGAAAGGTAGTGGATTAGTTAAATGAACATCTTTTTGCAATAAAAAAATGCAAAAAGCATTATTTTTATACTCCCTTTCTTCATTTTCCCTTTGTAGTAAAATTCAAAAAAGACATTGGACGACAGCACGACTGTCGTCCAATGTCTTTGCCTGTTAAAATCGAATGTATTTTTTATGTTGCGACATGAAAAAATCAATTTGGTTTAATTTTAGATAATTGTAATATGTTTTCTAAAAAAAGAGGAGACCTTGTATTACTTTTGTCCTCTATTTTAGAAGCAAATAGACAGATAAAATTAATTTCTGTCTTACTACTTCGTTCTCCAAAGATTTAAACTGAAATAAAGAAAAAGTGTGAAAGTTATAATCCCCATAATACTACTTTGCCTTTGTACCCTAAATCTGTACGGGCAAAATTACATAATGAGCAATGCTGCTATCACTACTTGTAGTGGTACGTTTTATGATAGCGGCAGCTTTGTGGGGTCTTATCAAAACAACGAAGATTTTAGTACGACCATCTGCTCGGATGGTTCGCAGGGTTCGCACATCAATTTAATTTTTTCAAATATTGACCTTAGCCCAGGTGATTTGCTGTGTTTTTATGATGGCAATGGCAATAATGCGCCTCAAATCAGTTGTATTTTAGACTTCTCTTTTTCGGGGCCTTTGGTTGTACAAGCGAGTCCCGAAAATTTGTCGGGCTGCATCACGGTAACATTCAATAGCAATAATATTAGTGTTGGTACAGGTTGGACGGCCGAAATACTTTGCTCGGAGGCTTGCCAGCCTGTCATTGCCAATTTGGATGCTACAACTCCTCTCGCCGAACCTGCCGATAATGGTTGGATAGATATTTGTCCTGGCGATGAGGTTACTTTTACTGCATCGGGCGAATATCCCAATAATGGACTAAATTATCAACAATCCGACAATACCTCAACCTTTACTTGGGATTTTGGAGATGGTACTTTTGGAACAGGCTCAACGGTTACGCATCAGTTTATAGAACCAGGAGGTTATATGGTGCAACTATTGATAGAAGACATCAATGGTTGTCGGAATTTTAATTTTATAGAACAACGAGTTCGTGTTGCGCCGCCGCCAACAATTGACATTGTTGGGGATATTCCCGACCAATTGTGTGTTGGAGAAGTGCTGATGGTCAATTCCGATTTAGATGCATCCGATTCCGATATTGTTGTGACTCCACAGCAAGCCTCTTTTACGACCTTGCCCGTTTATTCGGACACACTGTACGTACCTGATGGTTTGAGTTCGTACTCTACCTCCGTTCAACTTTCGCAATTTGAGCCAGGGCAAGTACTAACCAATGTAGATGATTTGCTGGGTATTTGTTTCAATATGGAGCATTCGTATCTACATGATTTAGAAATTTTTATTACTTGTCCTTCTGGCAATACAGTTATTTTACAAGACCATGTAGGATTGATTCCTGAAAAAATATTATTGGGCGAACCTATCCAAGACCTTGATGTGCCTTGCGATAGTTCTGATGATACACCAGGAGTAGGTTATGATTATTGTTTTATGGATTTTACGCCGAATGGTACAATGACAGCCGCTTCTTTTAGTGTTATGGAAGGAGAGTCACTACCTGCGGGCAATTACACTTCTTTTGAAAGTCTGTCGGGTTTGCTGGGTTGCCCACTCAATGGTGAGTGGACAATTACGGTGGCCGATAGTTTGGTCTGTGATGATGGTTGGGTCTTTTCTTGGAATATTGATTTTGACGAAACTCTTTATCCTGAAGTAGAAGAATTTGCACCGCAAATTGCTTCTTGGAATTGGGAAGACGATATTAATGTTTCCAATGCAGTACCTGACTTTATGATTTCTCAACTCGAAGCAGCAGGTCTTGCTCAATATTCTTTTGAAATAACAGATGAATTTGGATGTGAATATGACACCATCATAGCTGTCAATGTCTTGCCAGCTATGCATCCCGCTTGTTTTACGTGTGAAAATGAGCTAGAAGATATTTCTGATATAACTATTTGTCAAGGCGATTCTAGCAATTTAGAAATCGTATATGATGGAGAGCTAGAATATATCGAAAGTTTTAGAGCTACCCCAAAAGAAGCTATCAACTCCGTCAATTATCCACCAAGCAATCCTTTTATTTCAAAGATCAATGTGACCAATGTTTTTCCGACGAGTATTTCAACTACCCAAGTAGAAATAGCATCTATTTGTATCAATTATCAAACGGATGTTACGCAAGATATTTTACTAGAATTGCAAGCCCCAAGTGGCCAACGCTTGCGACTGTTTGCCAATCATGGCGGATTGGACGACAATTTGGTCAATACGTGTTTTGAACCCAATGCAACCGAATCTATAGAAACGGCTAGTCCACCTTTTACGGGGAGTTTTCAACCTACAGGAAATTGGAATACCTTGACAGGAGCCGACATCAATGGAATTTGGAGTTTGTATTTTTCTGATGCGGCAGGTACGACAATGGGCTATATTCAAGATTGGACTATCACCTTTAATATACAAAATGAATTGACCTATACATGGTCAAATGCAAGTACACTTTCTTGCTCCGATTGTAGCAATCCAATGGCTAGTCCCGAAACAACAACAACATACGAAGTACAGGTAGAAGACCTGTACAATTGCGCCTTGACACAAGAAGTAACCGTCAATGTGATTTCTGTACTCGAAACTATAGATTTAGTTATCACGGATATGCAAGGAGGTACGGTGTTTTTTAGTTGGGATGCTTCTCCTAGTGCTGCGGGCTATCAGGTCAATATCAACAATATGGGTTGGCAAGATGTAGGTTTAGTTACATCGAGTCAGGCAACGGGTTTTCAGGTGGACGACCCCATAACGATACAAGTCATGCCTTATTCAGACCCACCAGTTTGCGAACATCCAACGGATGAGGTTTCGGCCATTTATAGCAATTGTTTTTTGGCAGTCAACGAAGGCATCTTTTCAGATCCTTCATGTACAGGACTCAATGATGGTATCGCCTCCATTGAGGTACTCAATGGAGAAGTCCCTTATTCTTATTCCATAGATAATGAAGCTCCTCAAACGGTTAGTATATTTCAAAACTTAACAGCAGGGACATATACTTTATATGCTACGGATAATAGAGGGTGTATAGACTCTGTTACGATTGTTTTAGAAGATCCTCCTTTATTAGAAGTCAATACAAGTGCTACTCCGACGACTTGTTTTGAAACAATGGATGGAATGTTAGAGGCAACGGCCTCTGGCGGTGTGGGCGATTATAGCTACGCATGGAGTATTCAAAATACAACAACAGCTACAGTTGACAATGTAGCAGCAGGAATGTACGAAGTTGTCGTTACCGATGAAAAAAATTGTACGGCAATGGCTATTCAAGAAGTACAAGAACCTGATGAATTGCAGGTTAATGTTATCATCAATCCGACTTCCTGTTATGGAGGTAGCGATGGTAGTGCAATGGCTCTTGTAAGTGGCGGTACACCAGATTATATTTATCAATGGACAGGCGGTGCCGACAGCCCTAGCTTTGACAATGTTAGTGCTGATACTTATTTTTTGACTGTAACAGATGGAAATGGTTGTAGTAATATTTCCTTTGTAGCGATTGAAGAACCAACGCCCGCAGTAGCAACTATTGCTACTACGCCCATCAATTGCCATAATGGTAGTGATGGTGCGGCAACAGTAGAACTTTCAGGTAATGCGCCGCATACGTTTTTATGGAGCGATGAGAATTTTTCGACCAATCAAACGCTTGCCGACCTCGCAGCAGGAAATTATAGTGTGACGATGACCGATGCTGATGGCTGCCAATCTATTGGAATAACGACGCTCGAAAATCCTGTAGAGATAACAGCAATAGCTTCTTCAGAACCTACTTTGTGTGTAGGTTCAGACGATGGCACAGCAACGGTAGTTGCTGTAGGCGGCACAGAAAATTATACTTATACTTGGAGTGATTCCGATTTGCAAATAACAGACATTGCTACTAATTTGGAACCTGGAGTGTATGATGTTACAGTTTCGGATAGTAATAATTGTACCCTTACTGCTTCAACGATGGTAGAAGAAGCTCAAGCTATTAGTCTGAGTATAGAAGTCGTGCCTACTTCCTGCGAAGCCAATTCTGATGGCTCGGCAACGGCAGTTGCCATAGGTGGAGCAGAGAATTTTGAATATAGTTGGAATGATGCCAATAATCAGATTAGCAATATTGCAACAGATTTAAACAATGGTACTTATACCGTAACCGTCACGGATGCCAATAATTGTACAGCAAGTTCTAGTACCGAGATAGTATCGGATGATCCTATTATGATAGACACACTCACGACGGTAATGGTCTCTTGCTTTGGCGAAAACGATGGCGAAGCCAATCTTTTTGCTTCGGGCGGCGTGGGCGAATATAGCTATGTATGGAGCGACCCCAATATGCAAATTGCCAATCCTGCTATAGATTTGGTAGCAGGTACTTATTCTGTTACAATCACAGATGAAAGTAATTGCTCGCAAGTTAGCAGTATTGAAATAACTGAACCTAGTATATTAGAAGCCAACGTTTCGGCCGAAATGGTTAACTGTTTTGGCGAAGAAACAGGTTCGGCTATGATTGTGCCTTCGGGAGGAATGCAGCCCTATACTTATCTTTGGAACGATACCAATAACCAAGCAGACTCCATTGCACAAAATTTGTCGCAAGGCACTTACCAAGTTACGCTCTCGGATTTTAATGGTTGTACGATGACTGAAAGTGTAGCGATTACGCAGCCTGAATCGCCAATTTTTACGTTTTTGAATCAAACATTTGCAGGTTGTACCGATGAAGGTACGAATGAAGCCGAGCTAGAAATTTCAGGAGGTAACGCTATTATTTATGATATAGAATGGTCTAATAATGATACAGGTTTGACGGCTACTAATTTGCAAGCAGGTATCAATTATGTAACTGTAACGGATGCAAGCGATTGTGTGGTCATTGATAGTATCGAAATTCAAGATTTGGCTCCTATAGAAGCCAATATTGCTTTTGCACAACCTTCGTGTTACAATTATTTGGATGGTCAAATAGCTGTCAATTTTATAGAAGGAGGTGCTGGGCAAAGCGCATTGAGCAACTATAATTATCAATGGAGTACAAGTCCTGTACAAACTGGGCCTGTGGCGAGTGGCTTGGCAGGTGACCAAACCTATTTTGTAACCGTTACGGATACGCAAGGTTGTCAGACCATAGATTCAGTTATGGTGACACAACCCGTTTTGATGCAAGTCAATACGAATACTTTAGATGTAACTTGTTTTGGAGAGAATGATGGTTCAATTGAGGTCATCAATGTCTTGGCCAATACATTTGAATTTGAATATGCTTGGAGCGAAAATACAGGTAATCAAACGGGCGAATCGGCAGATAGCCTGACAGCAGGAACTTATACGTTGACGGTAACAGATGAAAATGGATGTAGCCTAGTTACACCTATTTTTATTACTGAGCCTAATCCTGTTTCTATCAATTTAGAAATTCAAGATAATAGTTGTCATGGTGCGGCTGAAGGCACTGCTATCGCAAGTGCCAGTGGTGGGATTTCGCCGTATAGTTATTTTTGGTCAAACAAAGTCGGCACTAATAATATTTCCAATTTGGAAGCAGGTAATTATTTCTTAACCGTTTTAGATGCTAATGGTTGTGCTTTCTCTGATTCTGTTTTGATAACTGAACCTAGCCCGATACTTGCCAATGTGGCAATTGATCCTTTGGATTGTGTGGGCGATACTGATGCTGCTTTGAGTGTGAGTAGTCAAGGCGGGCAAGCTCCTTATACTTATGCTTTAAATGATGATGACTTTAAATCTAATTCAGAATTTATAGGACTTGGACAAGGTGATTATGACTTGCAAGTACAAGACGATAATGGTTGTATTTGGGATACGACTTTTATGATTCAGATGCCAGAAGCTTTTGAGTTGTTGGCACAAGATAATGTGATTATTCAGGTGGGCGATAGTGTGCAATTGAGTAGCGATTATACGAATGCATCGGGTATGCCTATTTTTGAATGGTCTAGCCAAGAAGGAGTTGGTTTGAGTTGCCAAATTTGTCCCAATCCAATGGTTGCACCATTGGAAACTACTATTTATGAAGTCAATGCGATTGACGAAAATGGTTGTGCCGCCTCGGATTTTATACGAGTTGTGGTAGAGCGCAATGCTGAAGTACTCGTTCCTACAGGTTTTACCCCAAATGGCGATGGTACAAATGACTTGCTATATGTACATGGTAAATCAAAAAGTATTGACGAAATAAGTTTGTTTCAGATTTATGATCGTTGGGGTGAAATGGTATATGAAAATCGTAACTTTGCCATCAATGACCTAACAGTAGGATGGGACGGGACGCTTCGAAATCAAGACTTGCCTTCGGGTGTTTTTGTGTGGTATTTGGAGGTTTTATTTTTGGATGGACAAAGCAAGTCGTATCAAGGACATACGACTTTGATACGATAAGGAATAATTTTTGTAGAAAATTATTATATCTTGGATGTG
>JAHDEQ010000088.1:0-8828 GCA_020628755.1 Saprospiraceae bacterium | reverse complement strand
GACTTTGATACGATAAGGAATAATTTTTGTAGAAAATTATTATATCTTGGATGTGAAATAAACTACACTTTTGAAAAAAAGTATATATCATCGCAGTTGCAAACTGCGACGAACCGAGAGCTGCTTTAGCTGCCATGCTAGATTTTCAGCGACTAAAGTCGCTGTTACGGACAATTTTAAACTTATTTTCGTTCCACAGTAATAAGAATATACTTATTTTTATATTATGAGCTTACGACTACAACTACCTATTTTTTTGATTCTTTTGTTTTTGGGATGGAGTACTTCAACCAAAGCACAAGATCCTCGGTTTTCACAGTTTTACGCAGCGCCCATGCACCTCAATCCTGCTATGACAGGAGCATTTGATGGTTCGTGGCGAGTTGCTCTTAATTATCGAGACCAATGGGCTAGTATTTTGCAACAACAACCTTTCCGAACTATAGGAGCAGGTTTTGATATGCGCCTCAATGTAGCTGGTAATGACTATTTTAGTTTTGGGCTCAACTTTATGGGCGACCAAGCAGGAGAATCTCGTTTGCGCCAAACCAATGGTCACTTGTCCATGTCTTATCTAAAAGAACTAACGGGTGGTCGTGGAGGCAATGCCCAATATCTGATAGCAGGAGGCCAAGCAGGTTTTGGCCAATCCCGATTGGATTATTCGGGTTTGTGGTTTACGGATCAGTTTGATGTTCCTAGCGAAAATTTGGACTTATCACAGCAAAGTGCCGAAATGCTCAACAACTCCAACAATCCTTATATGGATATTAATGCGGGTTTGTTGTGGTATGCAATATTTGATGACAATTTTAGTTTGTATGCGGGCGGAGCGATGAATCATATCAATCGCCCCGAGGTGTCTTTGATAGATGGGAGCGAGGCTTTTATACCATTGCGTTGGACAATTCATATAGGAGGAGAGCTTCCGCTTACGAGGGAGTTTAGCTTGTTGCCTGCAATTGCGGTTATGGATCAAGGAGGTAGCAACTCTTTTACTTTTGGACTCAATTTTAGATATACCAACTATGATTGGCGCGAGTTAGCTGTACGTATAGGTACGTGGATGCATTTGGCCAATAAAGATAGCGGTATCTTATCCGATGCACTCACTTTTGCAGCTATTTTGGAATTGGATAGAATGAATCTGGGTTTGAGTTATGATATCAACATTTCTCCACTTATAGCAGCGACCAATTCGAGAGGAACAGTAGAGCTATCTTTTATTTATGTGCATCCAGAAGAAAGACGAGTGCGTGTAAAATGTCCTAATTTTTAACCCATCTAAGAAGTACATATTAAAATTTTCTTATTATTTTTGCCCCTGTTGGCAGCATACCATTAGGTGGCTGACGTTATATTGAGCAGACATACTACCCTAATATTTTTTCTCCATACACATTTTGAGAGCTATTCCCTCATAAGCCAAGATTATTAAATAATTTTGATTAAGCTATTTTAATTTTAGATGGATAAAATTTGCTTTAGCCTTTTAGCTTGTTTATTGCTTTTGGTACTGTCGTGTGCTGATGCTCCAATTGATGACAACGAAGTCGTCATCAATATACCTATTGATTTTACGGTAGATATGTGGGAAAATCTCGAAGGCAACGCTCGAGACAATTTGGATTTGATTGTCAAAACAACTCGTGTATATGATTGTACCAATTTCGAGATAGATACTCAGTTGGATGAGGGCGAAAAAACTTTTGTTCTTACCCTAGAAGATATTATTGAACCTTCGGATTGTGAACCTTATCCTGCTGCTGCACAAGCCTGGATAAATTTGGATGAACTAAGTATCGGAAATTATACCATACTGATAAACCTAAAAGATGCTATTACGAATCAAGGTTCTTTAGTGGTAAGCGATGCACGGTTTGTTTTAGAAATGGAATCGCCTGATGGGATAGAGTTGCTTAGAGAAGAACTGAATCGAGTACCCGAAAATTTTATTTGGGGCTATGTATCGTATGAAGGAAACAACTCTTTGACGACAGTTAATAACTTTATCGTAGCCTTGGAGCAGATTGCTCCAACGAATCTGATAAGCGATGGCTATTATGGCCATTTTTCAATCAATAATACACAATTGGAACTAGAAGCTAATCCTACTTATGGTAACAGTTTAACGTTTTACAATCATTTTGAACAATCAGAAGACTTACTCACCGAACTTATAAATGAATATACGTCTAATGATGAAGATCAAAAAGTAGAAATTAAGATATTTACCTCCAAAGGAAAAGAGTTTTAAGAAAGTTTCTAACTTTCCTTTGGAATAATACTTGTCTCTTGCCCAAAATAATGTACAAATTGCTGCATTTCTGAGGCCAATTTATTGTTTTGTGTAGCTTTGAAATAAGTGTCGGCCAAAGCACGTAAGGTCTGAAACATAAAACGATCCATTTCTACAACTTGCATTTCGGTTGTCCACAAATCTATTTTTAGCGTTTCTTTTTGTTCCTTATCAAACAAGGAGAGCAACATGGCTTTGCACTCGCTTTTGCCTGCGCCATTGGGATTGTCACTTGATTCCCAGTCAATGCGCACAGGAACATTTGATTCGTTTAAGCCTACTTGAATATTGATGTCTGAATTTTTGACAACTTTGTTTTGGTCTTTCATTTTAGAATGTTTGCACGTGTTCACGTATGCACGTGTTCACGTTAATTTTCGAAGAGAACATGAACACGTGAACACGTGAACACATTGATACCTTATTTTATCATCACTCCCTTTCGTTTCAAAAAAGGAATTTCGGTAAAGTGCATTTGGTCAATACTACCTTTTACAAAAACATATTTTTTGTCGTACATATAGTCTTTGTACTGAAAACTCACCCAATACTCATTGGTAATACCAAAAAGTTTGGTTTGGATGGGTTCGATTTGATGCAAAGACATAGGGCCAATTTCTTCAAAAAAGTGGCGCAAGATAGTCGTTTTTATGGGTTCGCCATCAATTTCGCCATAGCCTCTTGAGTTGACCAACACACTTTTGATAGCCGCATCTCTCAAATTTAAGATATAGGTATCCCAAAGGTCTTGTTCCATCGGGTCTTCCCTCGGAACAATAGCAATGGCCAAATCTTCGACTTTATGTTGTGGAATATCTTTTTTCATAACTTAACGCTAAACAAAATCAAATTCAAACAAATTTTGGAAGTGCTTTTTGGCTTTTTGTTTTATTTCGTTCATATCAATAGCTTTGCCCAATTCTGCTTGCAAAGAGGTCACTGCTTTGTCATCCTCTTGTATGCCGCAAGGCACAATATTATTGAAATAATCCAAATTGGTATTGACATTAAAGGCAAAACCATGCATCGTTACCCAACGACTCAAATGCACTCCAATAGCACATATTTTACGCTTGGCTTGGGTAGATGTTGCAGGCAACCACACACCTGTATAACCTTTGATACGATACGACTCTAAACTATATTCTGCGAGTGTTCGTATAATCACTTCTTCTAAGTAACGTACATATTTGTGGACATCCGTAAAAAAACAATCCAAATCAAAAATTGGATAGCCCACCAATTGGTCGGGGCCATGAAATGTAATATCACCGCCACGATTTATTTTAAAAAACTCGATTCCTTTCTCTGCAAGTTCTTGTTCGTTGAGTAGCAAATGGTCAAGTGAACCACTTTTGCCGAGCGTATAAACAGGATTGTGGTGACAAAAGAGCAAATGGCTCTTTTGTTGGACTTGCTGTTCAGGCGCAAGATGACGATTGCCCAATTTTCGGTCAATCACCTCTTTCAAAAGAGTCTGCTGGTAATCCCAGGCTTTTTTGTACGAAATCTGCCCTAAATCTTGATATTGAACAAGTGTTTTATTTATCATGGAAGCGCAAAAATAATAAAAAAAAAGTCATCCCGAACAGTCGGGATGACTTCAACATAACCATGAAAAAACTTTAACCAAATTATCCCTATTCTTATGAAAGCCAAAAAGAATAATGGTTGATTATCTCTTTGTGCTTCATAGTGTTTTTTTTATGATGCGAAAGCTATACTCTTCACGGGATAAATTTCCAAATATACCCTAAGGGTAATTTTTCCGTGAATAGTGATTCCGAAGGGGTAAAGTCTTAATTTTATTTTCGGTTTTACCCCGTTCTCGGTATAGTGTTTAATTTTTTGTAGCTAAATTAAGTTTTGGTAGTTCTTGTGATTCTACTTTTCTGATAAGTAACTCATCAAGTTCGTCATTTACATTAAAACGGACATAGTATTTTCCTAATGGAATACCCGCCAAATTAATCGAAATGGAATTTGTACCTTTTGTCAATGCAATCTCATCTGCTAGTACAGGTATTTCACTCATATTTACAATCTCATATGAGCAAGCGGCAGACACAGCAGCATAAGCAGTCAATTCAAAAAACTTATCCGTTATAGTACTACTCATTTGTAGTATTGCAAAATCATTGTTGCTATTGCGTTGTAGAGCTATTATTTGAGAGAAAGCTTCTATCCCTTTAGTATCCACCTCAATAATCTTGTAAAAAACCTGATTGTGTCCAGTCGAAACATCCAAAAACTCATACTGCAATTCATTCTTTGAATCGCCAGCACCATCTACTCGGCCAATTGTTTCAAAGTCAATTCCATTCTTAGACATTTGAATCGCAAAATATTTACTATTTTGTTCCATCAAGGTTGACCATTCCACCAAATTGCCAATAGGCAACTCTTTGACTTCTAAATTTTGGGAGAAGATACATTTGCTTTTGCCAACATTTAAACAAAAGAAAAAGCAGATTATCCCAAGACAATTTTTTAAAATTTGATGCTTTATCATTGTTCTTGGTTAGGAGATAAAAAAAAAGAGTTAGATCTAGTTCGAGTTGAAATTATAGTTTGTTGGCGCGTAAATCGGTGTTGTTTTGATTTATTTTTTCATGTATTAAATACTGCAAAACAACATATAACATATTAAAACAAATTCTATACCAAAACATATTTAAATGAATTTATATTTATAATCTTTAACGTATATTTTACCCTAGTATCTGAAAACCAATTCCTTATGAAGAATAGATTTGTCGTTTTAATTTTTATAGTTGCTATTTTTTCGATTTTTACGGCTTGTAAGTCAGAAAGAGATAAACCGCTTTATGCGATAAGTAAAAATATAAAGGCCGATTCGGCTGCCGTTGTATCGGCGCACCCACTCGCTACGCAAGTAGGTATTGATATTTTGAGGCAGGGCGGCAATGCAGTAGATGCAACTATCGCTGTACAATTTGCTTTGGCGGTGGTTTATCCAAGAGCAGGCAATATTGGTGGCGGAGGTTTTATGGTACTTCGCAATCAAGATGGAACAACGGCTGCGCTCGATTATCGAGAAAAAGCTCCTCTTGCGGCTCATCGTGATATGTATTTGGATAGTTTGGGCAATATTGTAGAAGGGCTAAGTCAGAAAGGACACCTCGCAGTAGGTGTTCCTGGAACGGTTGCGGGCATGGTAGCCGCACACGAGCGTTTTGGCCAACTCAAAGATTTTCCAAAATTAGTCGAACCTGCTTTACTTCTTGCTCAAAATGGTTTTCGTATTACCAAAAGAGAAGCCGAACGTCTCAATGAATATCGGGAAGAATTTTTAAAATACAATAATCCAGATATTGCATTTGTTAAACAAGCCCCTTGGAAAGAAGGCGACTTACTTATTCAATCGGACTTGGCCAATACCTTAGGTCATATTTATAAAAATGGAAAAGATGGTTTTTATAAAGGAGTTGTTGCTGCAAAAATTGTTGCCGAAATGCAAGCCAATAATGGCATTATTGACTATGCCGATCTCGAACGCTACGAAGCCAAATGGCGAACTCCAATTATAGAAGAGTATAAAAACTATAAACTCATTTCCATGCCTCCGCCTTCTAGCGGCGGCATTGCGCTCGCACAGCTTTTAAAAATAGTTGAAAAATATCCACTTTCAGAATATGGTTTTCACTCTACCAAAGCCATCCACCTGATGGCCGAGGCCGAGCGTCGTGTTTATGCGGACCGAGCCGAGCACTTGGGCGACTCAGATTTCTATGATGTACCTTTTGATTCGCTTTTAGACGATACCTACCTCACGCAGCGCATGGCAGACTATAATAGCAATACAGCAACGGTAAGTGATTCGATTTTGGCAGGCGATTTTGACCTTGTACCCGAAAGTTTTGAAACGACGCATACTTCTGTGGTGGACTCAGAAGGTAATGCGGTTTCGGTAACGACGACACTCAACCTCAATTATGGTTCTAAAGTCGTGGTTGACGGGGCTGGATTTTTTCTCAATGACGAAATGGATGATTTTAGTGCCAAACCTGGAGTTCCCAACTTTTTTGGATTAGTTGGCGCAGAAGCCAATGCCATTGAACCCGAAAAGCGAATGTTGAGTTCGATGACTCCAAGCATTTTTGAAAAAGACGATAAACTATTTATGGTAGTTGGCGCACCAGGTGGTTCGACGATTATCACTTCGGTTTTTCAAACCTTCGTCAATGTTGCCGAGTTTGATATGAATCTCAATGATGCAGTACAAGCAGGGCGTTTTCATCACCAATGGCTACCTGATATGATTATGGTCGAAGAAGATGCTGTTCGCCCCGAAGTACGTACCGACCTTCATGCAATTGGACATCAACTCAAAGACCGAAAATATTTAGCCATTATAAAAGCAATTCAGGTTTTGCCCGATGGCAAATTACAAGCCGTTGGCGACAAACGCAATCCCGATGACCATGCACAAGGCTTTTAAAAAAAAAATGCTAGTCGAAGTATTCTACTTCCACTAAACTATCATGCAAGCCTGTCTAGCGGCCAGATAGATTTGTAACTTACATTTTACAACCATCCCATTTTATCCAAAGCCATATAACCCAAAGCCACATTTCTAAAATTATCAACATGAGGGTCGAGTAAATAAGGACGAAAATCTTGAGGCAACATCGTAAAGACTTCAATATGTTCGGTAGCATCGAGTTGTTGCTGACCTACTTTTTGGCAGCCCGTTGCCAGAAAACAATATTTCTTTTCTGTAGAATATGCCTGTTGCATGACTTTTAAAAACTGAATAGACTGCGCTTGATAGCCCGTTTCTTCGAGCAATTCACGTTGGGCGGCTTGTTCGGGTGTTTCGCCTTCGTCAATATAACCCTCACAAAAACTCACCATCATATCTTCTGGGCCAGGGCGATATTGGCGCACCAATATCGCTTCACCAGCCTCGGTAAAAGCAGCCACACTCACAAAAGCATTATTGTTGACCACATCAAAATCAGCAATTTTACCATCAGGCAATTCAAAATACTTTTTAGTGATACCTCGCCAACCCGAATAAGCCACTTCTTCTTTAATTTTTTTCCAAATCATTTCCAAAAATATGTAATAAATTTAGCTTTGTGGATACTTATTGGACAAAGTGAACTGGATAAGTTATCCAATTCACTAATATTAAAACTATTGAAACCCGACTTTCAACATATAATTGATGAAAACAATGGCATTTTGTATAAGATAGCACGTTCTTATACAAGACAAGAGGTTGATTTTAAAGACTTATACCAAGAAATCTTGGTGCAATTGTGGCAATCTTATCCACGTTTCGAGGGCAAATCCAAAGTATCTACTTGGATGTATCGGGTAGCTTTAAATACAGCGATGACTTTCGTCAAAAAAAAGGGGCGCAATGCCACCGCCCCTTTGGAAAATAATTTCCAAATCGCCGACCGCCCCTTTGAACGACAAGAAGCTCAAAAAGAAGAACAAGACCAACTCAATGCGCTTTATGCAGCAATCAACCAACTCAAAAAAGACGAAAGAGCCATCATACTATTACACTTAGAAGGA
Organism: Saprospiraceae bacterium; assembly: GCA_020628755.1. Lineage (GTDB taxonomy): Bacteria > Bacteroidota > Bacteroidia > Chitinophagales > Saprospiraceae > JAHDES01. The sequence continues at coordinate 976 of JAHDEQ010000088.1, read as the reverse complement.
AAACAATATGATGAAATTGCCGAAATCATTGGAATCACAACTAGCAATGTTGGAGTAAAACTCCTACGGACAAAAGATAAACTGAAAAAGATTTTATCAACGAGAAATGATTTAAAGCGTAACGAATAACTTCTTTACGATACTCAATTTTCTCTGTGGTTAAAAAATAAGTTATGGACTTACAATCAATTTGGAATACAAACAGTCAAGCAGCACAACAACATTATACAAATACTATAAAAGCTAATGTTGTAGCCATAGCCCAACAAAAAAGCCAAGATATTTTGACTAGCATTCATCGCAATACATTGGCAGAATTGACTTTTGGATTTGCTTTGTTGATTGGTATGAGCACCTTTTTGTGGAATGTACCAAAAGGACTTTTACTCCTATTTGTAAGTTATTCCTTGATTACGCTTTGGTTTTCGTATCAATTTTGGAATCGCTTTCGACTCCAATCGAAAAATGTGATGAGCTTTTCCACCAAAGAAAGCCTTCAAAAATATATCGAATTACTTCAATCGTATAAAGATCATTTGTGGAACTACTCCGTTTCTTTAATTCCTTTTACGGTAATGATTGGCTTTATCGGCGGATATTGCAAGGGTAGCAACAATCAATTATGGAGTATTTTTCAAACCAATATCATGTGGATTTCGGTATTGACCATATTAGTATTAATGTTGCTTGGTTACTTGTTATTGAGGTGGTATTTCCGAAATTTTTTAGATTCTAAATTGCAGGATTTACAAAAAATACTAGAGGATTTAGAAAAATAATTTATTTATTGCAACAGTGTTGCAATAACTTTGTACATTTGCTCGTCTTTAAAGTAATTCATTTTCAAAATCAAACTATAATTTAAATATGAGTAAATTTAATTTTTTCTATCTCGCACTCGTAGCAGTAGCTTTAACTTTTGCATCTTGCGGAGACGATGAAGATGTAACTCCTCCCAATGAAGAAGAGTTAATCA
>JAHDEQ010000087.1:12846-17631 GCA_020628755.1 Saprospiraceae bacterium | reverse complement strand
TGCTATCAGCCACTATATTGATTTGGTCAGTGTCCCAAATACCAAAACCATCACGACGACTGAGGGCTTGCCCTTCAATCGTAACATCGCCTTCTAGCACAAAAGCATAAACACCATTTCCCTTGGCTTTGATGTCATAAGTCGTACCACAACCTGCTTCTAAATTACCCATATGAAACCAAGCATTTTGATGTACCCACACACCATCGTCATCGGCATTAGGAGAAAGAATTTGAAAGAGTTGGTTTTGCAAATCCTTATTTTCTAAAGTAATTTGGTCGTAACGAGGAGTAACGCCTCGTTGGTTGGGAAACATCCAAATCTGTAAGAATTTAACTTGACGGTCAGGGTTTTTATTTTTTTCGCTGTGATAAATCCCCGTACCAGCACTCATCACTTGCACGTCGCCTTGTTGGATAACAGCGACATTGCCCATGCTATCTTTGTGTTCTAAATCGCCCTCTAAAGGAATCGAAATAATTTCCATATTATCATGCGGATGTGTATTGAAACCTCTAGCCGCATCCACCACATCATCGTTGAGTACACGGAGTACTCCAAAATTCATACGGTCGGGGTTGCGATAGTTGGCAAAACTAAAAGTATGATGGGTGTCCAACCAACCATGATTGGCGTGGCCACGTGTATGCGCTTTATGTAAAACCGTTTTCATCGTTTTAATTTCATTATTTGGCAAATGATTGAATCCTACTTGTTCGATAAGTTTGTCATAAGTAGATTTTTTTTCCTTCTCGTCTCCATTTGCATTGACCGTAGTCCCTACAGTCAAGCCTGCTGCTCCCAATATTGATTTTTTGATAAAATTCTTTCTGTCCATGATTCAAGTTATTTTTTTAATAAACACGATTTTTTATCCTAAAGTTTAATCCTTTATTTCAGGAATAAAGTTTGTAGTTTTGTGCCAGTTTTGGTGAATAGATTATTCATGTTTAAATAATTATGAAAAAAATAATACTATACAGTGCCATGAGTTTTAATGGGAAAATTGCTAAAAAGGATGGTACTGTGGCTTGGCTAGATGCGATTCCGCATCCCGAAGGCGAAGACTATGGCTATGCCGATTTTTATGAAGGCATAGGCACGACCATTATGGGCTACGCAACGTACCACCAAGTTATCAATTTTGATATTCCTTTTCCTTATCCCGATAAGACAAATTATGTTTTGACCCGAAAAAGGATTTAAAAAACACTCAATTTGTCCATTTCGTACATGAAAATCCAATTGAATTTATTCAAAATATAAAGCAGCAACAAGGAAAAAATATTTGGCTTATTGGTGGCGGACAAGTCAATACACTTTTGCTCAACGCAGGCCTAATTGACAAAATGATTGTCCACATGATGCCCGTAATTTTGGATGACGGGATAGACCTTTTTCCTGCGCTGAATAATGATAACCCTTTAAAATTGATAAATTCCAAAACCTATTCTTCTGGAGTAATTGAATTGGTTTACGAACTCAACTAAAAAAGATGGCTCGAAAAAATAAACTTAAACGCTTCGCTGATATTTTATCTTTTCCAAATGTCTATGAGAACTTTAGTATGAAAGAACCCCAATTGGTTGGCAAAGATGGGGAAGAAGTGGAGCGCAAAGGCAAGTGGAAGGAAGCGCATTTTCAAAACCAAAATCCCATCACATTAGAATTGGCTTGTGGGGGAGGGGAATATACTGTTGGTCTTGCCGAAATGTATCCCGAACGCAATTTTATTGGCCTTGATATCAAAGGCGCAAGAATTTGGAAAGGCGCAAAATATGCTTTAGATAATAACTTGAACAATGCAGCTTTTTTAAGAACTCGTATTGAGTTGATTAATGCTTTTTTTGAACCAGGTGAAGTTTCTGAAGTTTGGATAACTTTTCCAGATCCGTTTTTGAGAGAAAGCAAAGTCAATCGCCGATTGACTTCGCCTTATTTTTTGGATTTATACCGAAAATTCTTGCCGAAAGGCAGCCTCATACACCTCAAAACGGACTCGCCCGAATTGTATGAATTTACCTTAGAAACAGTCGAAGAATATCCGCATACGACGCTTTTATATAATGATGACAACATCTATAACAAAGCACTCCCACTTCCCGAATTGGACTTGAAAACTCGCTATGAACAAATGCATTTAGAAAATAAATTGACGATAAAATATATTCGATTTCAGCTTGATTAATAATATAATGAGTAATGTTTTAACGAGTAATGAGTAACGCCAGTATGATGCATTTGCGTTACTCGTTACTCGTTAAAAAGTCATACATTAAAGCACCGCTTTTCGACCTCGTTTGCACAAATAGTAATGCCACAAAAGGTAGGTTGCTGCGCTTCGATAAGGCGACCATTTTTTTGTGATTTCTAAAACTTCTTCTTTGGATTTGGCTTGCCACAATTCTTTGACGGTATTGATGGCGGCAATATCTCCTTCGGGGAAAATATCTTCTTTTTGAAGGCAAAACATCAAGTAAATTTTGGCCGTCCATTCGCCGATACCAACGATTTTTTTGAGTTCCGTTTTGGCCGTTTCGGTAGGTAGAGTAGGGAGTTGCTCTAAGTCCAAATCACCATTTAGAATAGCTTGCGCTAAGGCTTTGATATATCTTGTTTTTTGCCGACTCACGGAGCAAGCCCGCATTTCTTCATCGCTCAGTTGTAGTATAGTCGTAGGCGCAAAAACTGGAAGTTTTTGCTTTAGCCTTTGATAAGCAGCTTGTGCCGATTCTAGCGAGACTTGTTGTTCTAATATAATTCTTGCCAAAGTCTCAAATCCTTCGGGGCGTTCCCAGTTGGGGGCTTCACCATATTTTTCAATAATCGCAGAAAAAATATGGTCTTTTTCACAGAGAGAGGTTATAGCTTGTGGGTTTATTATGGCCATTTTTATAAGTTGGCGATTGCTTTCATAAACTGGTTAGGCGAATAGCTGAGTTTAGTAAAGCTAGACCTCATTAAAAAAGCAGTATCACCAGCAATACAAAAGGAATCAAAAAGATAAAAGCATCAAAGCGATCCAAAAAACCACCATGTCCAGGCAGAAGCGTACCACTATCTTTGATTCCATAACTACGTTTAAGCATTGATTCTATCAAATCGCCGATTGAACCAAAAATGGCTACAGTTGCCGCAATAGCAATCCAAGTTGTTGCCGTTAATTCTGTAAAAAATTGACTCAACACAAAGCCCATTATCATTGTACCAATGACTCCACCAATCGAGCCTTCCCAAGTTTTCTTGGGAGAGATTTGAGGAAAGAGTTTGTTTTTACCAAACCACGAACCTGTAAAATAAGCACAAGTATCATTGGTCCAAGTGAGCCAGAGCATCCCAAAAATGATATTGGGATGGAAACCATCATCAAATAATGCAATATATAATAACAGCGTAAAAGGCAGACCAATATAAACCAAAGCACTCATGATTTTACCAATGTTTTGGTAGGGCGTTTTGGATAAGGCAAAGAGTTCGTAAATAAAAACCAAAAACAAGCAGCAAACAAAAATGGTAAAAGGCAACAGTACCTGCTCCCAATGCAGTATGTCTAAATGATAGAGCGCATAAAAAATATAAGGCAACAAACCTATTTCAACTCCTGCCAAACGTCGAAGATTATTTTTGGGAAACTCCACGAATACAATAGTCAAAAATTCCCAAAGGCAAATCGCTGTTACTACACCAAATAATAGAACCAGCGTCAAGGGACTCGTAAAAATACCAGCCACCATAATAGCTACAAAAAAGACAGCCGTAATAATTCGTTGGGTCAATCCACTCATACATTGTATTTTGTAAGGACAGCCTCACAAGCCTCATCCAGCATTTGATAAACTTGCTCAAATCCATTGTCATCCCAATAAGGGTCAGGTACACTTTGATTGCGATTGGGATTAGCCATGTTCATAATCAATTCGACCTTTTGTTTTTGTGCATCGCTACTTGCCAATTTGCAAATGTTTTGATAGTTAGAACTATCCATAGCATATATCAAATCGTAGCGGTCAAAGTCATTCGCTTTGAATTGTCGAGAGCGTTGATACGTAATATCAATGCCATATTTTTGAGCAACATCTATCGAGCGTGGATCGGGTTGTTCGCCCACATGCCACGAGCCTGTACCTGCAGATTCAACTTGCCAATTCAACCCTTTTTCGTTTACTTTATGTTGTAAAATTCCTTCTGCCAAAGGCGACCGACAAATATTGCCGAGGCAAACCATTAGTATTTTCATTTAAAATTTTTTCTTTGAAAAAATTGTGTTCATGTGTTCGAGTATTCATGTGTTCACGTTGAAGATAAAACATGAACACGTGAATACTCGAACACATGAACACTTTAGTATTTAATCATCGCAATATGCGGAATTCCGTCTTCCATATATTCTTCTCCGATGGGTTCAAAACCAAAAGACTTATAAAATCGCAACAAGTAGGTTTGAGCTGAAAGTTTTATGGCGTTTTCGCCATAAACGTTTTGGATATTTTGAATAGAACGTTCCATCAGTTCAATACCAACGCCGTGTCGGCGGACTCGTTGTGCGGTAATAACTCGACCAATAGACAAATACTTTTCGTAAGAAATACCTTTGGGCAATAATCGTGTATAGGCCACCAAGCCACTAGAGTCATAACCCATCAAATGGTGTCCCATTTGGTCTTTACCATCGGCATCAAGGTAAGGACAATCTTGTTCTACTACAAAAACTTCTTGCCGCAAAACCATAATATCATACAGTTCTTGCAGCGACAATTCGTTAAATGATTTACAAAGCCAAGTTAT
>JAHDEQ010000087.1:5382-12746 GCA_020628755.1 Saprospiraceae bacterium | reverse complement strand
TTTCAAAGGTACAATCCAGTCTGATTCTTTCAAAAAAGACCATTCCTCTTTTGCCAAATCTGTTTTGGGATTGATGAATTGTTGATATTTTCGACCATTGAGTTTGCAACGGATATGAGCAAAAACAGCTACGGAGTCGGTTTTCCATTCGGTTTGGTATTGGTCTCGCAAATGATGTGCATATTGCAAAATCATATCGGGATGCGTAAATAATTTGTAACCCAATTTCTTTGGAAGTTCTTTTTTAGGAAAAACCTTTTTGGAAGTATTGTTGCTTAAATTTTTGACTTCAAAATGCCCAGACCCTTGCTTGTGGCGCAGCATCATACGCCATGCGTAACGATGCCCTTCCTCTGTCCAAGCTACGTCGCCTTTAAAATAGTGATGTCGAAGTGGAAGTAAGAGATTTATGATACAAAAAGTAATAATCAAAAATGTAATTCCTTGTTTTTTAGAATCGCTCCATGAATCTAAGTAATAGTTGTATTCGCCGATTTTAATCGGCTGAATCTTTATACTTTCTTGTGTATGCTTTGAACCAACCGACTGAAGTCGGTGGTTACTTTTCTTTTCCCACCATTCTTCCATTTTTATAAAAATAGAAAAACGTTTTTGAAGCCAGTTTCCCACTTGACGTGGAAAAGAAGGCGTAAAAAATAATAAACTTAGACAAATGGATAGCCAGGGGAAAATACCAATCTGAAAAATCATCACATTGGTTAAATGAAAAAAGACCAAACAGCACAGCGCAAAAATTCGAGTTCGTTTAAATATCAATAGCGGAACGACGCACAAATCCAAAAACACACCGCCATAACTCATAAACCAAGCCAACCATTCTTGCTCCAAGATGGGGCCGATAAGGAAATAATCTTTTTTGTAAGGTAACCATATTTTCAAAGGCATGGCATTGAGCCAGTCTTTGTTGAGTTTGGCAATACCGCCCATAAAATAGACGAATCCCATACAAAATTGCAAAATAAACAAGGGATAATAAGGAATTTTCTCAGTTTTAATACTTGGATTTTTAAGACTGTCCCAACTATAGTTGCGATGTGCGGGCAATAAAACCATAATAAAACTCAACACACAAAACAAATAGCCATGATTGAGATAATGTCCTTTTTCGACCAAAAACATATAAGTAAATCCAAAAGCAAAATACAAGGCCATTTGCTTATAATAGCGGCCAAGGGCCACTAGGATAGCAGCCACCAATAGCGAAATTAAAAATAAAGACATTAAGGGTTCAGGAAAAGGCCGCACCCAATCAAAACCATAATACCGAAAGTGAAAAGCATCGGGCTGAAAAGCACTTTTGTACCAATGATAGTAGGTCAATTGACCCATAATATCAGCAAAGGCAAGGATGCCAAAACAGATACGAAAAAACGCCAAAGAGGCAATATCAATCGGTCTGAACAGAAAATTCATCGGGCAAAAATACAAATTTTGTCGTCTAGCACTTTTTTACGGTAGAAAATAGTACATAAAAAATAGAAATAAACTATCTTTATTGCCTAGATACTAAGAATTTGTAAAACCAGATTTAATATGAAGAAATTTTTACTTTTATTTTTTGTGTTTTTTGGTGCATTGAGTGTGTATGCTCAAGATGCTTTGACGATTGATGATACCGAGATTTTTGTAGTAGAACCTGACTTATCTAATGTGCCTATTAAGGGGATTACTCATGTACGTAATAATACAGATGCTACACGTACTTATGTATGGACACGCGAAAATGTAGCTAAACCCGATGAATGGGAAATTTCTATTTGCGATAACAATTTATGCTATTTTCATACGGTCAATTCTCAGCCTTTTGATTTAATGGCTGGAGGCGAAGGCTTGGTAAGTATTCAAGTCAATCCCAACGGAGTTTCTGGAGAAGGTGAGGTGCGTATTGATGTCGTAGATGATGCAGTTGCTGATTCTCAGGTAACGGTTACGTTTTATCTTACTCTAGGTACAGTAAGTACTTCTGAGCTAGAACTTAGAACGATTAAGGCTTTTCCAAATCCTGCTCATGATATTATCAATATCACGGATTCTCAAAACGGAATTGCTGAAGTTACCTTCTACAATGTCATTGGTCGTCCTTTGAAAACTTTTGGTGTTGCTCCTAATGGACAATATGATGTAAGCAACTTAGCGACAGGTTTGTACTTGGTACAGTTAAAAGATGCGCAAGGCGGAATCATTCGTACTATTCGTATGCACAAAAATTAAGAACAAGCAAGACTATCAAGTAATTGGGTCGAAATAATTTTACTTTCTTACTTCCTCAAATTAGTTTGATTAATGTCATTTTCAATGACTTATATTCTTCATTAATTTGACGAAAACGTAAACTTATTTGCTCCCCGTTTCTAACAGAAAACACATTTTATTGAGGGAAATTCCTGTTTTGGATACAAAGCAGGAATTTTTTTATGCAGGATATTCTACAAAATTTCGAGGCGTTTCAAAAAGTCGAACGCCCAACTCATATTTATCATCTAGTTTTGCCTTGATTTTTTTCCAAATCACATAACAAATATTTTCGGCAGTAGGGTTGAGGTCTTTAAATTCAGGAACTTCTAGGTTGAGGTTTTTGTGGTCAAAAGCATTTTCGACTTCTGATTTAATAATATCTTTCAATATTTTTAAATCTATCAAATAACCCGTGTCGGGGTCAACTTCTCCTGTAACCCTTACTTCTAGATCGTAGTTATGTCCATGATAATGCGCATTGTTACACAAGCCAAAAACGGCTTTGTTTTTTTCATCGGACCAATTGGGATTGTGCAAACGATGTGCAGCATTGAAATGAGCTTTTCGATAGACAGAAATTCGCATAAGATTTATTTTTGTTGTAGAAACAAAATAATAGAAAAGAAGTTTGCCAAACTAGAATTCATCTATAAACAAAAGAGGCGGTTTCGGAATTTCCGAAACCGCCTCTTTTGAAATAGAATTTATATCAAATACTATTCAGCTCCTGCTGCTCCAAAATCAAATAATAAAGAGAAGCGCAAGGTATTATCCAATGGATTACGTTGGTTGGTCGTTGGAACTAAATAAGAAAAGTTCAAACCAAAAATATTATATTTTACACCCAAACCAACCGTAAAGAATTTACGATTTCCTTTTAAACGGTGCTCGCTATAATAACCTGCACGAACTGCAAATTGCTTGTCGTACCAGTACTCTACACCAATTGAGTACATAAACTCACGCAGTTCTTCACGTCCACCTCCTGGAGCATCGCCAAAAGAGCTAAAGATACTAGCAGCAACACCTTGCTGCTTGTAGTCAGGCACACCATCAGTAGGGTCAACATCACAAATCAAGTTACCAGTAGAATCTGTTTCTACACAAGGAGTTGGCACTAATAATTTGTTAATATCAGCAGCAAAAGTGATAGAGTTAAAATCATCAATATTGTACTCATAAGCAGCTCCTACACCAATATTGGCAGGTAAAAAGTCTCTATTTACCGAGCGTGTATAAGTGATTTTAGAACCAATATTGGACAATGCAGCACCAATAGTCAAATTAGAACCATAATCGCCTGCATCAATGTCTGTTTTATAAGTCAAAGAAATATCTGCCGCACCTGCATGACCAGGACGAATTTCTACATTTCCAACTTGCTGTCCAGCAGCAAGGTTGGAGTAAATATATTTAGCAGCCAAAGAAGCTGAAAATTTATCTGTCAATTTTCGTGCGTAAGCTACTGAAATTTCCAATTCATTGGGACGGCCTGTACCAAGTGCTTGACCATTATCATCCGTAAAATTGATGCTTCCCAAAGAGAAGTAACGGATTCCAGCACCTACGGCCTGTTGGTTATCAAGTTTGCTATAACCAGTCAAATAAGCCAAGTAAACATCTGTTAAACCCAAAGCTCTTAGCCAGGGTGTGTAAGTAGCAGCTACACCTGTATTTTCTTCTGCAAAAACCAACTTAGAAGGATTGAAGTGCATCGCATTGGCATCAGGCGAAATCGCCAAACCAACATCACCCATTCCTCCAGAACGAGCATCAGGTACAATTCTTAAAAAAGGAACAGCCGTAATAATTGTATTAGGAATACATTGCCCGTCGGGCCCTAAGAAGCAACCTTGGTCAGGATTAAATTGAGCAAAGGTATTGGTCTTCATCCCAAGTACAAAGCTGACTATCAATAGCGTAAAAAAGATTATTTTTTTCATTTTCTGTAGTACAAATTTATTTTAGCTTGTAATTTTCTTCAAACCGTTTTTTAGAAATAGTGTGCAAAGGTATTAAGTTCAAGCTCAAGTATCAAATTCAAATGCAAAAACTTGAAACTTAATAATTCAAATCATCCTCATACCAAACGTAGCGACCTAGTGTTTATTGTTAAGAAAGTCTTAAAACTTTGTAATGCCCAATAGTTTAACAAGTAATGATGAAAACTTCAGTTATAAATGAATCTCATTATGAAAATACTGCTTTCCTAAACTTGCGTGAAGCCTTCAGAAAAGCGAAGTTTAGTAAAGCTAAATTTACGCATTACTTCGTTCTTCATTATGCGTTAAAAATCATTTCAAAATCACCAATTTTTCAAAATCACTTTCAATTTGATTCGCCCTAAAACCCTCTTCGGCACTCGCTATTTTGACCTTATATAAGTAAACGCCACGTGCTAGTTGACTTCCATAATCATCCGTCCCATTCCAAGTAATATCACGGACACGGTAGCCATCTGATAAGACTTGTTCATCAATCGTTTTGACCAGTTTACCTGAAACTGTAAAAATCCGTATCTGAACATCTACCAGTTGGTCGCTCAGATTGTGTTCAAACTGAAAACTCGTATTGGTTGTAAATGGATTTGGATAGTTGAGGACGTGTTCGAGCGCAGCCGTAGCCGACTCCGCTACTACAAATTCGGTGATGCCTTCTGCTGAATTATTGGCCACATCCCAAGCCTTTACGACTATGCTGTGTCGCCCTGTCGGAACATCAAAAAGCGGAAACCGAACCGAACCTTTGGTATAATCATCGAGTTCTGCTTCATAAAAATCGTTGAGCAGATATGTGTTTTGAGAATTTTCGTCCAAGACCCCTGTAAGATCGTGCCCTATACTACTCCCTGCAACGTTGATGCCATTATCGTCGCTTAGTCGGACAAAGAGTATAGGATTTTCATCTGTAAGACCTCCAAATACAAAATCTTCATTGTTCATAAAAACCTCTACAAGAGGCGGTTGGTCATCATTGGCCACATTGGGGTTTGTCCCCCCAATGATGATGTTTTCGTAGCTTCCATTGGCATCACGTAAGCCATTGTCTTGTGCATAATAACTGATTTTGCCTTTACCCAATTCATAATTGATGTCTTTTGGTACAACAAAAGAAAATTCAAATTCGCCATTTTCGACACTGGCAGCACCTTTAAAAATAATATTTTTTTGAAGCCTAAAATCTTTAGGTTTACTATCAGGATCATTGACCAAAGTCGAAACCGTAATCGCTTTATCAAAGATTGTCGGAATTATTTTTCCATTAAAATCACTTAATAAAGTACCATTTCCATCTTCGATACGACCCGCAATAGTCACTTTTTCTAATGCGCTGAGCGTATCGGGTATTTCCGATACGGGCGTACCATTGATAGCTGTAGTCACCACATCAAATTCAGGAATAGCCAAACGCATACTAGGGTCGCCTAAAAGCGCAAATTTCCGAGAATTTTCCGTAAAGAAATCACCCGAATTAGAATTTTTAGCCTTACTCAAAACCTCACCAATCGTTGGTACATTTCCGTCTTCATCCAATTCAAATAATTGTTGAAAAACGGAACGAGCTAACTGCTCATTAGAGTTGGCAAATACAGCACGAACCGTCGTGAACAGACCAATCGAACCACCTTTTGGATTGAGCAAGGTACGCTCGCCACCTGTCGTAAAAGCAGGATCATCGTAACCCGAAAAGGAGCAAGTAGCCGTGACTAAAAGTGGATAATGGTTGGTGTTGTTCCAACCTTCTATGTCGGTAAGATCGAGTATGCGCTCTTGCGCCCAGCCTTTAGAACCTCCATGTCCCAAGTAGTTCATCGCCAACACACCCTTAAACATAGCTTTGTTGATGGCCTCCGTTGCTTCGGGATATTTTTCGCCTCCAGGTGTCGAAACTTGCGGAAAAGCATCTATATAAATCTTATCCAAATTGAGTTCTCGGTAAGTAGTGTCCAAGAAATTGGCAATACCATCGGCATCGTCAATATGTAGATTAGAATCTTCGTCGTCAGCCACAAAAACGAGGCGATTGCGCCAATCGCCTAGCAATGTTGTACTATTGTCATAAGCAATGATTTTGTCCACAACGGTTTGTGCTTCGCTAACATTTTTTACGGGAAAACGGCCAACGGCCAAGTCCAAAGCTCCTATTAAATTGCTTTGCCCTTCGTCTTCGGAAAGCAAGGCAAAATAATCATCTGAGGGAAAAGCATCTATCGGATAAAGGGTTTCGAGCGTTTCATATACAGGTAAAAAATTGCTACGAGTTTCAAATTCGTATATCTGTCTAGCATCAAAAGAACCATCGCCAAAAAGTAGCAAATACCTAAAATCAGGATTGCGGTCGTAGAGCATTTTGGCAAAATCTCGTATCGCAGTTGGGTCGAGGCGACCCGACGAAAACTCATTGTAAATTTCGTCTATCAATATCATTTTGACACTAATATTGCTGTGCGCTGCTCGGTGTTCCGAAAACTGAGTCGCTTGCGCTTCAAATTCAGTCGGATAAATCACAACCATATCGTAGCCATCCAAGCTATGCAGGTTTTGGTTATTGATGAGGCCGACGGCTGTAGGAGTATCGAAGTTTTCGTTGCTGTCAAAAGCAACGAACTCTCGCAAAATATCAGTAGTTACCCCAAAACGAAAAGCATTTCCAGACAAATCGCCTGCTTGTAAAATTGGATTGATAGGATTCGTCACATCCAAAACTAAAGTCGAACTGTTGGCATTTTCTAAAACAAAAGTCGAATTAGCAAAATTGCTTGTCATGGTATCTCTAAACAACATAGATTTGCCTACCAAAGTAAGCTGTCGCCGTGCTTGTATTTCTACAAAATCCAACCAACCTCGGCTTGTAGCACTGTTTTCGAGATAAACCACCGAAACAGGCAAATTCTCTTGACTCGGCTCAAAAATCGTATTCACACGTCCCGTATTGGCGTGTAGAGCTTCGGCTTTGCCCGTATTGACACGACTAATCGTATTGCTTGCAAATTCCTGATTATTGACAATGACTTTAAAATTACTATTAACTTCGCTCCGCCCCACCAAGTCAACTTTGATACGAGCATTTTGACCGCTAACCAAGTTGGGGAAATTAAATTCATCATA
>JAHDEQ010000087.1:0-5282 GCA_020628755.1 Saprospiraceae bacterium | reverse complement strand
GTTTCGTTAAAGTCCCATTTGCTGGGGCCTTCAGCATAAAAGATAATTTTATCACCATTATCAAAAGAACCATCGGTTTCGCCATTTATTAAAATGGGAATTTCTTCCAAATCGTCAATACGGGCTACATCCAAACGCTCAGGTAGCATACCGCCACCTGCGCCATAGAGTTTGATGCTTTGCGGGTTGATGTTGTCCAAGTCAGCAATCCCCAAATCTGTTTTTAGAAAATCGTAAGACATTTCAAAAATACCACTGTTTGGAACTCCTATTTTATAAATAGCACCATCTTTGAGCACCGATTCAGTTTTGGGAGCTGGGTTTTTAGCTAGAGCAGTATTTTCAGGCAGCAATTGAATATCCAACTGGCAAGATTCTAAAATCTCATATGTAAAACCACTATTTTTTCGGATAGGAACAATAGTTATTTTGACCAAAAATTTATTGCGTGCTTGTTGAACAGATGTAAAGACTTGAAAATCGGAGGATATTTTTCCTTTAAACAACTTTTCATTAACTGCAATACGAGAAGTTTCGATGTTTTTGAGTTGGACATCAATTTTGGCTCGATAATTTAGCTCTATTGTTTTTAGAAAATAAGGGACAGAAGGAGCTATTGAGCTATAATGTGCGCCCTCGAATTTCCAAATTTCGGTAGCATCTTGGCCAGAGGGATTATATAAGGTAGGGCTCGATTGCCAATCGAGCCTAAGCGTTTTTTTGAGCGACTGTTGCCCAAAAAGACTAAAATTTAAACAACTAAAAAAAATAAGAAGAGTTAAACCAAAATAGTAGTGCGAAAATTTCTTCATGATTCTCATTAAAATGGGTGCTATGAATAAGACTTTTAGATAAAAAAATCAAAAATTTAAAGTCCTAAACCAGAATTCTAAAATCCTAACGTCCGAAGTTACAAAACTTGTATAAGTTGCAAAATTTTAAAATGTAAAGTCTTGGACAAACTTAAATGTTTTCATTTGCGTTAAAATATGTATATTTATGGTTCTGCTCTAAAAAAAGTACAACAAAGCAAAATTCCTATGTTATTAAATAGACTCAAAAATACATTGTTTATAGTGGGGATACTATTCTTGGGTATATCTGCTCAGGCACAAGACCCTATCTATAGTCAATATTATGCTGCACCCCTGCAACTGAATCCAGCTTTTGCAGGTAATACTTTAGCACCCTTTATAACGATTAATTATCGTAACCAGTGGTCATCTATTCCTACTGCTTATCAAACCTATTCTGTTTCGTATAGCCAGTTTTTTGAAGAACCGAATGTAGGAGTAGGCTTCATGGCAACAGCCGATGATGCAGGGGAAGGATTGATTACAACCAATCATTTTCATGGATTTTTTGCTTATCGTTTACAAGTCAATCGAGATTTCTTTTTGAAACTAGGGGTAGAAGCAGGTTTTATGCAAACGACATTGGATTGGAATCGCTATATTTTTTATGACCAGATAGATCCTATTGATGGGCCAACAGACCCTTCGGGGATGCCTTTTCCGAGCGACGAAATTCCGCCCAATGAATTGAACAAAAGCATTTTGGATATTTCAACGGGTATATTGGCTTATAGTCGCCGATTTTATGGCGGATTTACGCTAAAGCACATCAATACACCTGATGATTCATTTTTGAACATCAATGACAATTTGAATGCAGGTTACCCGATGCGTGCTGCTATACACGGAGGTTTACAATTACCCATAGGCGAAGGTAGTCGTCGAGGCAATCAGCCTTTTATTTCACCTAATATACTATATACTTGGCAGCGTGATTTTGCTCAACTCAATATTGGTGCTTATGCAAGTCTAGGCCCTATCTTTGCAGGGGCGTGGTTTCGCAATGCCAACAACAATGGCGATGCGGCTATTCTTTTGGCAGGCTTTCAGCGAGGTATTCTAAAAGTTGGCTATAGTTATGATTTTACAATTTCTCAGGCTTTGAATACGACAACAGGCGGAAGTCATGAAATATCAGTAATACTAAATTTTGATGCCAATCAACGACGCAAGCAAGACTATAATGATTGCTTGGAATTGTTTCGATAGAATATTTGTGTGTTTGCGTATCTACGTGTTTAAGTGTTTGCGTTCCGTCATAGACACATAGACACATAGACACATAGACACATAGACACATAGACATAAGAGAAAACTGTTAAAATTTAGTCATTATATGTCAATTAGAAGTTTCGAGTCGTTAGTTTGTGGTAAGAATTCAGCTAATAGTTGTAGATAATTTTGCAACTTTAAGCGGTTTCATTATATTTGTTGGTCTTTTTTGGGAAAGACCCAAAGGGTGTTAATTTAAAAAACTTAATTTACTTATGAAAAATCTCTTGAGATTATGTTCTTTCCTTGTACTTACTGGAATGTTGGTAAGTTCTTGTGGTAAGAAAGAACGCTCTGCCTCTACAGGTTGGATGTACAACGACCAAAAATGGGGTGGTTTTGAAAAACTCGATTATGAAGGCCAAGCAACTGGGCCAAATCTCGTTTTGGTAGAAGGTGGTACGTTTATGATGGGTATGACGGACGAGGATGTTATATCAGAGTGGAATGCCGTTCCACGACGTGTAACGGTTTCGTCTTTTTATATGGATGAAACAGAAGTTGCGAATATTGATTACAAAGAATATTTGTATTGGTTGAAGCGTGTATATGGCGAGTCTTATCCAGAAGTTCGCATTGATGCTTTGCCTGATACTTTAGTTTGGCGTGAGGAGTTATCCTTTAACGAGCCTTTCGTCGAGACTTATTTCCGTCATCCTGCTTATGACAATTATCCAGTAGTTGGTGTTAATTGGGTACAAGCAAATGAATTTTGTAAATGGCGTACAGACCGTGTAAACGAAATGATTTTGATTGAAAAGGGAATCTTAAACCCTAATCCTGAGCAAAAGGATGAAGATAATTTTAATACAGAATCTTATTTGGTAGGGCAATATCAAGGGGATGTTCGTAAGAACTTGCCTGATTTGCAAACTGGTGGAGAACGTTCTGTTCGTTTTGAAGATGGTATTATGTTGCCAGCTTATCGCTTGCCAACAGAAGCAGAGTGGGAATATGCAGCTTTGGCTTTGATTGGTAATCAGACTACAGAGCAAGACGAGCGTTATACCGATCGCCGTTTATATCCTTGGGATGGCAATACGGTTCGTCAACAACGTCGTAACCGTGATCAAGGTAAAATTTTAGCCAACTTCAAGAGAGGTCGTGGTGATTATATGGGTATGGCAGGTAAACTCAATGACCATGCACATATTCCTGGGCCAGTGACATCTTATATGCCAAATGACTTTGGTTTATTCAATATGGCAGGTAATGTTAATGAATGGACAATGGATTTGTATCGTCCAATGACAAGTGGAACATTGCGTGATGTTGAAAATCATGATTTGAACCCTTATCGTGGAGGTAAATTCCAAACTAAAGTATTGGATGAAAATGGATCTCCTGTAGAGAAAGATTCTTTAGGGCGTATTCGTTACCGAACTGTTGAAGATGATGAGGTAGCTGACCGTGAGAACTACAAACGAGGTGAAGTATATAACTATTTAGATGGTGACAAAGAATCAGAAGTTTTCTATGATTATGCACAAACGACTTTGATTAGTGACAAATCTCGTGTAATCAAAGGAGGTTCTTGGTCGGATCGTGCTTGGTGGTTGTCACCTGGTGCTCGTCGCTTCAAAGAAGAAGATAAATCTGATCGTTCGCTTGGATTCCGTTGTGCTATGACTCGAACAGGTGGTGCTGAAGGCAATGAAGATGCAGGAGGAAACCAGTTTAGGTTTAAGAAAAAGCAAACAAAGAGACGTTATAAGTAATTATTGAATATTTTATAATTCAAAAAAAGGGTTTTAGACTTCGGTTTAAAACCCTTTTTTCTTTAGTATATAGCTTTCAAATAGTAGAATAATTGCTATTTTTGCCATCAAAAATAGCTATGTATATAAAACGTACTTTCCCTCTTTGGGGGATGCTTCGATGGACAAAGAAATACATTTTTACTTTCTTATTGATTTCGCTCATTCCCGTTTTTTTATTTGATATTTTAGAATGGAAATGGTTGCATTTGCCCTGGCAACCAATAGGTTTATTGGGTACAGCCGTGGCCTTTATTGCAGGTTTCAAAAACAATGCGTCCTATGATCGCTTGTGGGAAGCCCGAAAAATATGGGGAGGTATTGTCAATTCTTCTCGTTCTTGGACGATTATGGTAAAGGATTTTATTACTAATCTTCATACCAATAATCCAATAAAAGAGGAAGACTTAAAAGGGATTCATCGTGAAATGGTGCATCGTCATGTAGCTTGGATGACGGCACTTCGTTATCAAATGCGTACACCCAAAGTTTGGGAGATGCACAATATAGAGCGTTCCAAAAAAGGTAAATTTAGAGGCGATTTTTTTGTCGTTCCAGAAGATGATATGCCTTTGGAAGAAGCCATTGCGCCTTATCTTTCTGCTGAAGAAAAATCCGAAATATTAGCAAAAGGCAACCGTGCTTCGCAATTGTTAGGTATTCAATCACGCCGCCTGCGTGAATTGTTTGGCCAAGACTTGATAGAGAGTTTTCGTCATATGGAGATGCAGAATATGTTGGTTGAATTTTATACACTACAAGGCAAGTCTGAACGCATCAAAAATTTCCCTTATCCTCGTCAATTTGCAACGCTTAATTTTTACTTTGTTTGGATATTTATCATTTTTCTTCCTTTTGGAATCATGGAAACTTTTGAGAATATTGGTCAAGGCGTTATTACAGAAATGATGAATCATGAACACACGGATGGTCATGGTTTTTTTCATCATTTGACGGACTTTTTGGGAGCGCATTTTGTATGGTTATCTGTACCATTTAGTGCATTGATTTCTTGGATTTTTTATACGCTAGAAATGATAGGGGAGGCCACCGAAAACCCTTTTGAAGGAGGAGCTAATGATGTACCTATTTCGAGTATGAGCCGAGGTATTGAAATAGATATTCGTCAATTGATAGATGATACGGATATTCCAAAACAGTATGAATGGAAGAATGATATTGTAATGTAATTTTTTCCTGTGAAAATAGCCATTCTTGCCGACCCTCTTGATACTCAATCTGCTGGAATTCATGTCTATACACGTGAGTTGATAAAGGCGATGTTGAAAGCAGATAAGAAGAATATCTATTTGATTATACGAGCAAAGAAAGGGCAAGAAGATTTTGGAAATGTAGCGCAAGTTATCGTTCCAATCCAATCTTTTCCGCCGATGCACTT
>JAHDEQ010000086.1:6374-17691 GCA_020628755.1 Saprospiraceae bacterium | reverse complement strand
GAAATTTATGTCAGAGTTGAGCGAAACAAATGCAACACTCGATTACTTCTGTGATTTTGAGAAAGCAATTAAAAATGTGGATAAGGTAAAAATAAAGCTCAACCAATTAAATTATTTAATTGGTCAAGAGGATATGAAAGGTGCAATAAATCATCTTTTTGAAGAGAACCCTAAGACATTTGAGGTACTTGAAATATTGTTGGCGGTAAGAACAAATAGCAAAAAGAAAACCATAAACAAAACCAATGATGTTGTCAAACTAAATTCTTACGTTGCTAATCCTGAGTTGATTTATGAGTTTATTGACGAGTCGGGCTTGCTGGATGTTTTTCAAAACAAGCACATCACTAATTTGGTGGATTATGTCTTTGGTGTAGAAATTGGTTTGGACACGAATGCTCGAAAAAATCGGGGCGGTAAACAAATGGAGCGAGCAGTAGCCAAAGTTTTTGAAAACAACAATATCGCTTTTACAGAACAAGTTCGGCATACCATTTTTCCAAGACTTCAGAGTTTGGGAGAAGATGTCAAACAGTTTGATTTTGTTATCAAAACGAGTCAAAAAATATACTTGATAGAAACTAATTACTACAACTCTGGTGGTTCAAAACTCAATGAAACTGCAAGAGCCTACACGGATATTGCGCCTAAAATTAACCAATACGATGCCTTTGAATTCGTTTGGATTACCGACGGACAAGGCTGGTACACCGCCAAGAATAAGCTCGAAGAGGCTTATTCTAACATTCCCAAAGTGTATAATCTAAAATCTGTTTCTGAATTTATAAAAATAGTACAACAAGAAATTGAGTAAAGAAACAAAACCCTATTTTGAGTCAAAAGATAAAGATTTCCTCCTTTTTTGTGGTGATTGTATGCAACTTTTACCAAATTTGGAGTTCAAATTTGATGTGGTCTTTGCCGACCCACCTTATTTTTTATCTAATGGTGGTCTGTCTATTCAAAGTGGCAAAATTGTGTCCGTCAACAAAGGAAAGTGGGATAAAGCCATCAATTATGATGCGGTAAATGACTTCAATAGAAAATGGCTAAAATTGGTTCGGGATAAAATGAAAGACGATGCCACAATATGGATTAGCGGCACCATGCACAATATTTTTAGTATTGGCCAAATATTGAATGAACTCGATTTTAAAATCCTAAATGTCATTACTTGGCAAAAAACAAATCCGCCGCCTAATTTTTCATGCCGCTATTTTACCTATTCTACCGAGCAAATTATTTGGGCCAGAAAAAAGAAAAAAGTGCCTCATCATTACAATTATGATTTGATGAAGCAACTCAACGAAGGAAAACAAATGCGTGATGTTTGGAAACTTCCTGCTATTGCAAAATGGGAAAAATCTTGCGGCAAACATCCCACTCAAAAACCTTTAGCGGTTTTGACTAGGATTATATTGGCCTCCTCAAAATACAAGGCTTGGATTTTAGATCCTTTTGCAGGTAGTAGTACTACAGGAATTGCAGCAAATCTATGCAATACAAATTTTGTAGGGATAGATCAAGAAGCCGATTTTTTAGCAATTAGTAAATGTAGAAAAACTGAAATAGAAGACACTGAATTAGCAAATCAAATCAGAAAAAAGATAAGGGGCTTTAACAATGATGGAGAACTGACGGAGTATTTGAGGACGGAACAGTTAGATTCTACGATTTAAAAAATTGGACATCAAAAATGCTTAAAATATCAAGAATCTTGTATAAATTCGTCTGTAGTTGAGAAAACGATTGTCATGGATTCACTTCAAACATACATCGAACAAGCCAAAGCTCTTGATCCAATTTATTGGATAGCTCTTGGATTGGCTCTTTTTTTTCTAATCGTCTTGATGATTATACTTTCAATTCGAGCAGGCAAAAAGCGCAAAGCCCAAAATGTAGCTCCCAAGATTTTATTACATAAAATTCAAGTTGCTCCACTCGGAAAGGGGATGCAATTGAAGTTTTTGAACATGGGCTACCAAGCCAAAATCTACGATTTGGAAATCAAGAAGCGGCATGACATAAAAATTACACAAGGCTACAAAGATTATTTGTTAGAAGGGGGAGGATTTTATGTCGTATTGTGCGAAAAAGAGGGGAGTGGTCGAGCCGATGATGGTTTTGAAATGATTTTGCATTATGCTGACCAATTAGAAAATGTATATAAACAGAAATTTTTTGTAAAACCCAACCAAAACGTCAGCGAAACAGGCAAACTGGTTCGCTATGCCTAGCTTTGTAACGATTGATGTCATAACGCTTGACGCATAACAAACTCTGTGTTTCTCCGCTTTCTCTGTGGTTAACGATACGAACATTTATACATTTAATCGAAAACCAACTCCGTGTATATTTTCTACTTTTAGATTCTTATCTTCTTTCAGATATTTGCGCAATCGAGAAATAAACACATCCAAACTACGTCCTAAAAAGTAATCATCTTCGCCCCAAATACTCTCTAAAATCAAGGAACGTTTAAGGACTTGATTTTTGCGTTCTATAAAGAATTTGAGCAAATCAGCCTCCCGTTGAGTCAATGTTTTTTGAAAATTATCACAAGTCAATTCCAAGTTTTTATAATCAAATTGATAACAACCCAATTGATAAATAGTCGGTGCTTGACTTGGTGTATTTATCTTGCTACGACGCAAGAAAATCTCAATTTTTAAAATCAATTCTTCTATACTAAAAGGCTTAGTTAAGTAGTCGTCTCCACCTAACTTGAGTCCGTGCAATTTGTCTTCTTTCAAAGATTTTGCAGTCAAAAAAAGTATTGGGATTTCGACATTGTGCTTGCGGATTTCTTGTGCCAATGTAAAGCCATCCATTTCGGGGAGCATGACATCCAAAATACAAAGGTCAAACTCTTGCGAAAGGAATAAATCTAAACCTGATTTTCCGTCGACCGAATGTGTAATTTTATACCCTTGCAATTCGAGGTTGTCACGGGTTACAAAACTCAAGGTTTCGTCGTCTTCTACATATAAGATTCTAGCATTCATGGTGATAGGATTTGCTGGTGAAATAGTATTTTTTCTTGTATTGTACGAAGTCATATGGCAACGGTTTTCATATTGATAAGAATTTCGGTGCCAACATTAGGTTCGCTTTTGAGTTGTAGCTTCCAAGCGTGGGCATCACAAATATTTTTGATGTAAAAAAGTCCTAGTCCAAAACCTTTTACATTGTGTACATTTCCTGTTGGAACTCGATAAAATTTATTGAATACTTTAGACTGAAACTCCTTGCTAATTCCGATACCTTTATCTGCAATACACAGTTGAATTGCGTTGCCAATATTTTTGGTAGAAATGGATATTTCTGGTGATTTTTGACAATACTTAACAGCATTGTCAATTAAATTGTATAAAATGTTGGTTAAGTGGAGTTTATCTGCACTTAGTATTGCGTTTTGGGCAGTCAGATTTGTAGAAATAACACCTTGTTTTGAGGAAATTTCTAAATCTACACTATCAAGGGTTTGATTAAGGATTTTATGTAGGTCAACTTCTTCTTTTTTGAGCTTAAAATTGTCACGCTCCAAGCGTGCAATTTGCAATACTTTTTCGACTTGAGTATTGAGGCGTTCGTTCTGTTCTTTTATGATAGAAGCATAACGATTGAGCCGAGTATCTTCTTTGATTTTTTCGCTTTTCAGAAAAACATCTGCCGATATTTTGATGGTCGAAATAGGTGTTTTAAACTCATGTGTCATATTATTAATAAAGTCTTTTTGCATCTCTGAAAGACGTTGTTGACTCAAAATAATATACATCGAATATATAAAAAAAGCTATCGTAAAGAACAAGATGATGGTCAGTAAAACCGATGTCTGCATCCGACTCAATAAATAGCCTGCTTGTGCAGGAAATTTGACGCCAAAATAATAGGTGAATTCATCGTACTGAGGAAGGTTTCCCAAAGTGTTTTCATTGATAGGCGTATCGCTATATTGACAGAAATCTCCATACACCATTTCGGTAGTTTGGCAGTCGTGTATGGCATACTCAAAATCAGCATTCAAAGATTGTTCTTGGAATGCTGTGACAAGCTCGTATTCGAGTGCGCCCGCATCAATGTCAGAGTTGACATTGACCACGTAGTAATTTGAAGAAATTTTCTTTATCAATTCTTTTGGAGGAAGGACGGTTTGGTTTTGACCAGCAATTTCTTTAGCTACTCGTTGCAGAGCAATATAAACAGATTGATGAAACTCCTGCTCTTTCAAATTCCAAGTATTCATGACCCAATATGACTGCATTGCAATTATTCCTAAAATGATAATTGCTCCAAAAATAATAACCCGCCGAATGACAGATATGGACATAAATAATAGTGTATATGGATTTGAAAGCAAGGACATTACAAAGTGTAGTGTGCCTACGAATCTTACTACAAATACGAATATACGCATTCATTGTTGTTTGTAAAACTGGATTAACAAGCCATTAACAAGAGAATTGATATTTTTATTTCGTTTGTATTTTCACTAATTTTGCATTTATCTATGAAGAGGATTACAAATAGGAAAATCTTTTTTATTACAACATACTTCGTATTTTTTCTAAGTATGTGTTGTTTTGCACAAACTGTACAAAACCCCTTTGAAATTGGTCGCTCAGGTAAAACACCTACGGTCAACCCAATTACTATTCAAAACAATACAGATACCACTAACTTGAGCAGTACAACTGTTGAGGAAAAAGTAGTACAAGAAGAAGCAAAAGAAGAAAAAACAGAGAATCCTTTTGAAAAACAAGAATCGCCTGCAATAGCAGATACAAGCGAATCTGTCCCCCTACGTACTTATTTAGATGACTCTAAAAACCCATTTGATGTAGCTGCGGTTGTTGCACCCAAAGAAAAAACCACTCGCAAGAAACCAAGAGAAAAAGATAAACGGCTTACCCAAAAAAACAAAGGAAGTACTAAAGAAGAAGCAAACGCCTCTGCTGATAGCTCATCTTCGGGCTTTTTGTTTACGCTTATTATTTTGATGACGATTCTGTTTGCGGTGCTGATTACCTTGTTTCGACCTTTCTTTGCAAAAGTTTATCAAGCCTTTGTTAGCGACAATCAATTGCGTTCAGCTTACCGTGAGATGGGTTCTAGTTTATCCCCTCCTTATTATTTTTTATATGCAATGTTTCTAGTGAATGCAAGTATTTTTATTTATCTCATTATGCGATATTATGGAGTAGATACGGAATTTAGTTGGTTGCAAATGCTTTATTTGTTCGGCGGCTTGAGTGCAATTTTTATGGGGAAACACTTACTTGTTTTATTAGTGGGAGCTGTTTTTCCTGTAGCCAAAGAGGCTTCATTATACAATTTTACGATTATTATCTTTAATACAATGTTGGGGGTAGTTCTAGTTCCTTTGAATTTGCTGTTGGCTTATGCGCCCACCAATTTGGTTTATGCGATATTGTGTTTGTCAGTTATTTTGATAGGTTTGACTTATTTGTATCGTTCGATACGCTCCATTTTAATTTCAAGTAAATTCTTAGCCTTTCATAAATTTCATTTTTTTATGTACCTTTGCACGGCCGAAATTGCTCCCCTTGTATTGGTTGTGAAATTTATTTTAGACCAAATACAATGAGACAATTGCTAGACAAGGTTTAAAAATCCATTTAGGCTTTGTCAGAAAGCAAATTAAGGCATTTCATTAAAAACATTTTAAAGAAAATGTTTTAGTAATGTATCCATTACCTTCAAAAAAAAATATTTTTTTAGATGTCAGCAAACGTTAAAGCAGTGACGGAAAAATATAAGAAAGTAAAGACAATTTTAGTCTCACAACCCAAACCTGAGCGTTCACCCTACTATGAGTTAGAAAAGAAATATCAATTGCAAATTGATTGGCGGCCATTTATACATGTAGAAGGCGTTACAGAAAAAGAATTTCGTAAAACACGTATTCGACCCGATGAATTTTCGGCTATCGTTTTGACGAGTAAAAATTCTATAGATCATTTCTTTCGGATGTGTGAAGAAATGCGCATTACCATGTCGCAAGATACCAAGTATTTTTGCATGACAGAGGCTGTAGCCAATTACCTGCAAAAGTTTATTGTTTATAGAAAGCGAAAGGTATTTACAGGTAAGCGTACCATTATGGACTTAAAGCCTTACCTATTAAAACATCGTCCTAATGAAAAATTCTTGCTGCCTTGTTCCAATCTTGGTAGCAAAGCCGTTTCTAACTTTTTGGACGAAAATGACTTTGAATGGAAAGATGCCATGATGTATCGTACTGTAAGTAGCGATTTGTCGGATTTGAGTGATGTAACTTATGATGTTTTGGTATTTTTTAGTCCTTTGGGAATAACTTCTTTGTATGAAAACTTTCCTGATTTTGCCCAAAACGACACCCGTCTTGCCATATTTGGCAAAACGACAAGCAAAGCAGTTACCGACCGAAATTTGACGATTAATATCTTGGCTCCTGCTCCTGATACGCCATCTATGACAATGGCTTTAGAAAAATATTTAAAAAAATCGAACGGCTAGAAAATTAATTTTCTATAACTACGATTAATCAAGCAAAAGTCCTGACTGAATTTTTTTAGTCAGGACTTTTGGTTTGGACTAATAATCAATGCAAGCATTCATCAATAACCTTAAAAAAGGCTTAGAAAAAACACTTCCAGGGCAAGCGGCTCAGTATAAAATGGCT
Organism: Saprospiraceae bacterium; assembly: GCA_020628755.1. Classification (GTDB taxonomy): domain Bacteria; phylum Bacteroidota; class Bacteroidia; order Chitinophagales; family Saprospiraceae; genus JAHDES01. The sequence continues at coordinate 11,006 of JAHDEQ010000086.1, read as the reverse complement.
CATGTCATACGGAAAAAACGATTGCCTTTGGTCGTACCAGACAATGCCAAAAGTGCAGCCGTTTTGGTGCTTTTTTATCAAAAAGACGACCGCCCACATCTTGTTTTGACCAAGCGAGTATCCAAATATCCACAAGATAAACATAGTGGACAAATGAGTTTTCCAGGAGGGCGATATGAATCAGAAGATGCTAATTTTGGTCAAACGGCACTTCGTGAAACCGAAGAAGAGATTGGCATTCCAAGTACTAAAATTCAACTCTTAGGAGCATTGACTCCTTTGTATATTCCCGTTAGCAATTTTCATGTTCATCCTTATATTGGCTTTTTGGACGAAAGTCCACAATTCCGAATACAAGAAGACGAAGTACAAATAGTTGTAGAAACGCCTTTGGATTTGCTCCAAAACACGGAAACGCTACAATGGACAGATATAAAAATAAATCCACAAGTTATACTAAAAAAAGTACCTTACTTCAATATCTTTGGCAACATAGTTTGGGGCGCAACAGCCATGATGCTAAGCGAACTCCTAGCAGTTTTAAACCCAAATAATCAATAATCTTTCATTCATACATTTACAATGGGAAATAAAATTCAAAATATAGCACAGCAACTTGACGATGCGGCTTTTCGAGCCAAAGCAACACACCAAATTGCAGCAACTTTTCAAATCAATCTCGATGATGCTTATGCCATACAAAAAATATCTTTGAACAGAAGATACGAAAGAGGAGAAGTCTCTACGGGCTACAAAATGGGTTTTACGAGCCGAGCCAAAATGGAGCAAATGGGCGTACACAATATTATTTGGGGACGACTCACCAATAAAATGGAAATTGCCAATGGTAATACTCTGCAAAGAGCAGATTTTATACACCCACGAGTAGAACCAGAAATTGCATTTAAAATCAAAAAAACGATTGACAAAACCATAGCATTCGATGCTGTCCATGACTACATTGCAGCCATTGCGCCTGCGCTTGAAATTATAGATTCACGATACGAAAATTTTAAATTTTCCCTAGAAGATGTCGTTGCGGATAACTGCTCTTCGGCGGCTTATGTGCTAGGTGATTGGTTGGCTTTTGATACCAATATTCAAAACCTAAACATTGAAATGCGAATCAATGAAAATACGGTTCAAACTGGAAACAGCAATGCGATTTTGGGAAATCCTTTAGAATCTTTGGTAGAAGCCTCCAAAATGATGGAAAAATACCAAGAAGTGATACCCGAAGGCGCAATCGTCTTAGCAGGTGCTGCTACACCTGCAGTCTATATCAACGAAGGCGACCAAATCAAAGCTATTTTTGAAGGTTTAGGAGAATTGGGATTTGAGGTGATGTAGTTACTAAAAAAATCCCATTGACCAGGGCTTCCAATTAGAAGACACAACTTTAAAATGCGCTTTGTTTTTGTGTTCCTTTCGGAAAAAAACCAATCCCAAGTGAAAAAAATCCACGCTCAAACACACTTTGGAGTGTTGTTTGATGCTTTCCCAAGCAGCTTGCATTTCGTCTGACCAGTAAATATCGTCAAATACAAAAACGGTATTTTCATGTGCGTAAGCCAAACATTGTTCAAAATAATCAAGCGTCGCTTTTTTCTGATGATTGCCATCAAAAAAAACAAAATCAACCTTTTGTAAATCTCTAAGTGCCAATTGAAGTGTTTTACCAAATTCGCCCAAGCGCAATTCAATATTTAGTGGTACTTCATAAGCCTTAAAAGTCGCATTGGCCAAATGTGCAATATTTGGACTACCTTCTAGGGTAATCATACGAGCCTTTTGAGCTGCTGCCTTTTGATACAAAGCCGAGATTCCCAAAGATGTTCCCAATTCTAAAAGCGTTTTTGGATGCAGATGATTGACCAAGCGAAACAATAAACGAGAACGTGCGGGTGAGGAAACTGCACTTTTGGCAATACTGCTCACCTTGCGCTGCTTATTATTATTAACCAAAGAGCCAGCCCCAAAATCTTCTACCTCAATTAGATTGTGATTGTGCAAGTGCATTTGCCGCAAAGGTTCAATCATCGAAAAAGCATAAAAATGACGATTGTCTTCCAACACGGCTTGCGCCAAATCATACACAAATGGTGAGTGTATATTATATATAGTGTCAGCATTTTTGTAGAAATGCAAAAAACGTTTAGCAATTTGAATACGGCTCAAACTATTTTTTTTGATTGGCTCAAATATAGCTACTTACTGTTAAAAAAATCCTATTTTTTAAGATTGAAAACGAATCTTGTAAAGAAATCCGTTACTTTGAAAACTAAATCAGCACACGATATGAAAAATCTAAAAATCTTCATTCCAATATTTTTTCTACTTTCTTTTTTTATAAACCAAGAAGCCGTAGCGCAAGCCTATACCACCGCAGGTGGTATTCGCTTAGGAACGGAGTGGGGCTTGACTCTTCAACAACGCATTGCAAAACGAGTTACCATAGAAGGTATTTTGCAAAAAGGAATTACCAAAGATGAATTTGTCGTTACGGCTTTGGCCGAAAGGCATTATCCATTGATTTCCAAGCGACTCAATTTTTATACAGGAGCAGGTTTACACAAAGGTTGGAAAACCAATGATGAATTATCTTATGAAAATCCCTTTGGGATAACGGGTATAGCAGGTCTCGAATTTACAATTGGTCGCCTCAATTTATCTTACGATTTCAAGCCTTCACTCAATATTTCGGGTGGCGAAAGTCCTTTTTATTTGCATACAGGTATTTCACTCCGCTATGTTTTAGTAAAACAAAAAGTCTTTAATAACATCACTAAAGGCAACAAGAAAAAGAAAAAACAACGCCAAAAAGCCAAGCGCAAAAAAAATAACAATAGCAAAGACTGGCAAATTTGGAAGAATCTTTAAATGCATATTGGGGCTAAGTCCCTAAAGCTGTTTATAACATATACTTTATCGGCGGTGCAACAAATGTAAGTCTAGCAAAACTATTTTCTGTTGTTCTATTTAGCTTCTTAGCTAAATAGGATTAGGAGATAAAGCTTCCAGCTTCGAGTAGCTTTATAAAGCTAGGAAGCTTGATTTCGCACTACTTTTAAGTTTTGAAATTTAAAAGAACAGTCTTAATTTGATACACCGCCACTTTATCATCAGAAAACCGTAGCTTTGCCTCCTAAATTGCAGTAATTCAATGGTTAAAACGGTAGAGTTAAAACTACTCCCCAACGAGGCAAAAGACGAACAGCTTATTCGGACACGTGCTATCAAGAAAGCCCGTGTGACGAATCCGCAATATGTAGAAGTCAACATATTGCGACGTTCGATAGATGCACGGAGCAAACGACCTTTCTTTTTGATTCGGGTGGCCGTACACATCAATGAACCTGTACCAGCAGAACCCGCTTTCCTTGAATCTTTGCAAGATGTTTCCGATAAAAAATCAGCTATAATCATTGGGGCTGGCCCTGCTGGCTATTTTGCAGCTTTGGAATTGATAGAGCAAGGCATCAAACCCATCCTTTTTGATAGAGGCAAAGATGTGCAAGCACGTCGTCGTGACTTACGGGCCATTCAACAGTTTGGAGAAGTCAATCCACATTCCAATTATTGTTTTGGAGAGGGTGGGGCAGGGACTTACTCCGACGGAAAACTTTATACCCGTTCGCATAAGCGAGGCAATATTTACAAAGCCCTTCAATTATTGGTTGAGCATGGAGCCAATTCCGATATTTTGGTGGATGCTCATCCACATATTGGTTCTAACAAACTGCCTAAAATAGTAGCCAATATTCGAGAAACCATTTTAAAATATGGTGGCGAAATTCATTTTGATGCCTTGATGACGGATTTGATTGTAGAAAAAAATCAAGTCAAAGGAGTTATTATAAATGAAAAAGATGCTCATTATGCAACAGCAGTTGTTTTGGCAACGGGACACTCTGCTCGGGATGTTTACACCATTTTGAATGGTAAGGGGATTCGCCTTGAGGCGAAACCCTTTGCATTGGGTGTAAGAGTCGAACATCCACAAGCCTTAATTGACAAATTACAATACAACCAATCCAAAAGAGAAGAAAATTTACCAGCATCCAGTTATCGTTTGGCTTGTCAAGCCGATGGGAGAGGAGTCTTTTCATTTTGTATGTGCCCTGGTGGATTGGTCGTGCCTGCTGCTACCGCACCAGGCGAAATCGTAGTCAATGGAATGTCATTATCACGTAGAGATTCTGCATTTGCCAATTCTGGTACAGTTGTTAGCGTTGAATTGGAAGATTTAGATAATTTTAAACAACACGGCGTTTTTGCAGGACTTGAATTTCAGAAATCGGTAGAACAAGCCATGTTTAAAGCGGGCGATGGTAGCCAAAAAGCTCCCACTTTGCGGATGACTGACTTTGTAGAAAAAAAAATATCTGCTGATTTTCCAAAATCCTCTTATATACCAGGACATCTTGCAGCACCTTTGTATGATTTGTTGCCCCAAAGTATCTATCAACGCTTGGCTCAAGGAATGCAAACCTTTGGCAAAAAGATGAAAGGTTATTATACCGAAGAAGCCATTGTTATTGGAACAGAAAGCCGAACCAGTTCGCCCATTCGTATTCCTAGAAACAAAGAAAACTATATGCACGAAGATGCTCTAGGTCTTTTTCCTTGTGG
>JAHDEQ010000086.1:0-6274 GCA_020628755.1 Saprospiraceae bacterium | reverse complement strand
CGAATACTCATTGCTTTTATATTCTTGTATTTTGCCTATGATTTGATTTATTATTTTGGGGCAAACAAAGAATTGATGGCAGACTATGGTCTTACTTGGAAGCAAGACCTACTATTGTATGGATCAATTTTTTTGCTCACCTTCGGCGGCTTTTTAGTCTTGATTGGTTATCGAGCATCTTTGGGCGCACTATTATTACTATTGTATTGGCTACCTTTTACCTTTATTGTACATTCATTTTGGAACGATGCGCCCGAATTTGTGCGAGTAGAAGCGATGGAATTTATGAAAAACTTGGCAATAGCTGGAGGTTTGCTTATTATATTGGTCAATGGAAGTGGCCGATATAGTGTAAAAAGGCTATTTGCGACGACTAAAGTTCGTTCATAAAAGAAGATATTGAATACTGTTTTTTGGATTTTCCAATAGGGAAAGGTGATTTTTTGCAAAAAAAATCACCTTTTTTTGATAAAAAAAATTGTATTTCAGGATATAGTAGTGGAAATTCACATCAAACACATATAAAAAAGTATAAATTGTTAATTTATTTAACGTTGATATTCAGTGACTTATGATTATTAATGGAAAAAATGCCGAAAATTTATAAAAATATACTTGTGGAAAAAAGCTGTGGAAATGTGAGAAATGTGTATTTGTTGAGCCGATAATGTGCCTGTATATTTGTATTATCAAAACGGTTCAAAAGAGAACTAATTTTGAAAGGTTTAATGCAGGCTTATTATTATTTGGTAAAATGTTCTCCTATAATTTCCTAACTGCCTGAAAATTGTTTTTTAAAAAACAATTCAAAGGCTTAATAATTGGTAGAATAAATTTACTGAATGTTTACAAGGTTGAAAATGGTTTTTTGGATTTTTCCAGAAAAAAGGGGTTTTGGAAAGAAAAATTCCGAAAAATCATTTTCAGTCCTTTTTTAAAAAAAAGGACAAAAATACGAAATCGTATTTTACAGGCTTGCTTACAAGGTTGATACTTGAACTTGCAATATAAGAAAAAATCATATATAATCCAATTTTGTAATATACATTTTCCCATGAACGCACCGGAGTAAACGAATTATAATCCAATGAACACCCATTTACCCAGAAATTTCTGCGGTTAGCAAGCTCCGGGCGTTCAACAAAGAACAAAAGAAAACATATAGTATTCATTAACAATTAACATATCCAAAATTTGAAAAGGCTGTACGCAAGTACAGCCTTTTTTTATTTGCCTTTTTATTTCCCAAAGTCATTAAGAGTACCTTAAAACCGATAACGCAAACCCAATTGTGCTTGCCACCTAGAATTAAGTGGATCTATTTGCCAAGGTGTTCCTTGAGGATTGTCAAATTGATAAATCGGCATATTATTTTCTATCCCATCCAATTGGATAAGCTGATAAGTCAAGTTGCTAATATTGGGAACAAAATGCTGTTTTCCCCATTGATAATGAAGTAGATTGAGGAAATTAAAAATGTCAAGCGACAATTCAATGGATTGCTCCTTTTGAAAAGAAAAACGATGAGCAATACGCAAGTCAATATTGTAATTCCAAGGTGTGCGAGCACCATTTCGTTCAGCATATTGCCCTCTGCGAGTACTTAAATACTTGTCATTTTCAATATATTTATCCAATTGTTGCCATTGTTCTTCAGCAGAGACAAGAACAAGCCCATTTTCATCCAAAATATCTGAAAAAGTAATTTCATCAGAAGAAGAAGGAACATAAAATAAATCATTTCTCGAAGATGTATCATTGTCCAAATCACCTTCGACTGTAAAAGAAAAAGGCCCACCCGACTGACCATTGAAAATGCTATTGATGTATGTAAAATGTTTGGGCGACCATTGTTGTTGGTATTCCAAAACACCTAAAATACGATGTCTCAAATCAAAATTTGAAAAAGCCAAATTGGGATTATTAGAAAATACAGCTTGATTGACACTAAAATTGGCTGCCATCGAATTGCGAACGCCATTCGATATGTCTTTGCTTTCACCATAAGTGTATGCCATTGTCCAATTCAAACCCCAATCAAAGCGTTTATTGATACTTGCCGTCAAATTGTATTGATAACCTTTTTGTGTATTAGTCAATAAAAATACATTGGTAAACTTATCGTTGATTTTTCGATTTTCAGCACTATAATATTGACGATTGTCGGCTCCATCTAATGCTGTTGTTTCTTCTTTTAAATTGATAGATTGAAATTGAATCCCTTGTAAGGTTTTGGAATAAACCCCTTCTATAGTGATTTGCCAATCATTTTGCAACTGTAAATCGTAGGCAAGACTTGCACGCAAGACTTGTGGCAACTTAAAATTATTATCAATCAAATTGACCTCGGTAAGTCCAGGTTGCAAATTCTGTAATTGCGAAATGTCTGTTTCAATAGCAACCGAATCACTTGGCCTCACATCTATATTGCCATATCTTGCGCCTGAAATATAATGTCCATAAGCATACCAAGCAAAAGGGACTTTACCTGTAAATAATCCAAGACCTCCTCGCATCTGTTTTTTCGTGGAAACTTCTTTATTTGCTAAATTGTACTTAAACCCAAAACGTGGATTCAAAATAGGAACTCCTCCAAATTGATTGTCAAAATGAGCAAATTCAGGCGTGTTGATTACATCAGGATTTAGAGGAACTTTATCGGGTTGGATTTGCATATCCACACGCAAACCAGCCGTTAGAGTGAGTCTATCGCTAGGACGAAATTCGTCCTGCGCATAAGCACTCAACAAAAAAACGCTAAAATCTGCGGAGGGATTATCTCGATTAAATTCAAAAGAGTTGTCACCATAATTATAAACTCCTCTAATACGACTCGGCTGGTCAGCAAAAAAATCATCCAGACTACGGTATTCCCAGCGTCCATTCCATGCCGTCAAAAAACGGTATTGGATATTGTAAAATTCATTGCTTGTTCCTAGTGTGAGGGTATGTTTTTTCTTATAAATATTGAGGTTGTTTGTGATTTGACTTGTACCTAAAGTAAGTCCATAAATGGATGCTTCACGGTAGCTTCCTAGCCAAATTGTATTTGCAGTATTGTATTTGATTTCGATATGTGGAAAAACTGGTTGCTCATAATCTCGACGATCTTCAACCTGATTATAACCAACAATTAGGTGGTTTGAAATATTATTTTTGAAGCGACTTTTTAGCTCTGCAACTGTACTATTGCTTGTACTATGATGTCTAAATGCTTGTGTAGAAAATTTGAAAACATTGCCTCCCCGTTCCAAATTATCAGCAGCAGCAACAACGATATTGTGCCGCAAACTCAATTGATGTTTTTTAGACAAATGATAATCTAACCGTAAAAAAGCCTTATCGCTATTCCGTTCTATATTAGTAGCCTCAATAGAACCAGCATCGTAATTATAACTCTCAATTAAGTGATTCCGAACAGAAGTAGCAACGTCAGTTGGTATATTCGTCCCTTCTATACCAACAATGGGTTCGCTTCGGCGAGAACGTTCATAATTCCCAAAGACAAACAATTTATTTTTGAGAATTGGAGCACCCAAACTTGCTCCTAATTGATAGTCATAGAAAGATTCGATTTTTTGACGAGATTCATCAATACTTTTACCTGTTAAAATTTGATTTCTTCCAAAAGTATAGATTGTTCCTTGTACTTGATTAGTTCCTGAACGTGTAACTGCATTGAGGTTTGCACCTGTGAAATTTCCAAGCCGAACATCAAACGGAGCTATAGCAACTTGTACTTCCTCGATAGCATCCAAGCTAATGGGCTGCGTGCCTGCCAAGGCACCAGGCGTACCACTAGCAGTCGCACCTCCTGCTCCACTTGCAGGTTCTTGAAAACCCAATACATCATTGTTCGAAGCACCATCAATACTTAAGTTATTAAAACGATAATTTGTTCCTGCAAAGGTATTGGCATTGCCTTGTGGATTGAGGCGGGTCATATCTTGCAAGCTGCGATTGAGCGAAGGGAGTTCTTCTATTTGTTGCTTTCCCACATTGGTCGAAGTCCCTTGTTTATCCGATTCAAAAAGGTCGTTTCTATCAAAAACAACCAATACTTCATCCAGTTGATTTGCCTGTGCATGAAGTTCAAAATCCAATTGTTTTTGTACACCTAATTCTAAGTAAACATTGTTTTGACTTAAAGTTTCGTAGCCCAAATACGAGACTTCAATTGTGTAAGGGCCACCTGTTTTGAGATTAGGTAATACATAATAACCATCTTCAGTTGTAGTGCCATATTGGATGCCTGTAGGCAAATGTTGTACGATGATATTTGCACCAAATAACATTTCTCCTTGCTCATCTTTGATAATACCTTCGATACCAGCACTTGTGATTTGAGCTCCTATCCAGTAAGGAAATAACAGCAAATAGATAGAAATAAAGTATTTTTGCATTAGTACAGATTTGTTAAAATCGGGTATTCAAAAAGAAAAAAGAACGCAAAGAAAAGATAAGTTTGCCTCAAATTAACACTGGAGAATTTTTATTTTTGCTCAAATTCCTTAGAATAATCTTAAATCGTCTTAGTAAAGACATTCTAAGAACAGGTTTGTGAAGTTTATAAAACTTATCTTGTATCCTTGCTGTTTATACTTTTCACGGGATAAATTTCCGAATTTAGCCTAAAGGGAATTTTCCCGTGAATAGTGATGCCGAAGGGGTAAAACCTTTATTTTATTTTCGGTTTTTTACCCCGTTCTCGGTATAACGAGCAAACTCCATTTGAAAAAAAATATCATAAAATATCATTATGTCTTATTTAGAAACCACACACGATGTGTATAAACAAGCAGCCGAAACACCAGACGTTGGCTTGTGTTGTACCACAACTCCTATATGGCAATTGCCAGGTTTGGATATTCCAGTTATCATGCAGCAAATGAATTATGGTTGCGGCAGTACGGTACATCCTAGAGATTTGGTTAACGATCCTACGATACTTTATGTTGGTGTAGGAGGAGGGATGGAGTTGTTGCAATTTTCTTATTTTAGTCGGCAAAAAAATGGTGTGATTGGGGTTGACGTGGTAGATGAAATGTTGGCAGCTTCACGCAAAAATTTTAAGGAAGCAGAAGAATTGAACCCTTGGTTTCGCTCGGAATTTGTAGATCTCCGCAAAGGCGATGCCCTCAACTTGCCAGTTGAGGATGCTTCGATTGATGTGGCTGCCCAAAACTGTTTGTTCAATATTTTTAAAGAAGAAGACCTTAAACGTGCATTGGAAGAAATGTACCGAGTCCTCAAACCTCATGGTCGTTTGGTGATGTCTGACCCAATTTGTGATCAAGCGATGCCGCAGCATCTGAGAGATGATGAGCGTTTGCGAGCTTTGTGTTTGAGTGGTTCAATTCCTCTAAAAGATTACATCAAAATGATAACGGATGTAGGATTTGGAACAGTTGAAATTCGTGCCAAACGTCCCTATCGTATCCTTGCGCCAGGACATTATGATACCAAGGAGTTAATTTACATCGAAAGTGTCGAAGTTTGTGCCATCAAAGATCCGATGCCAGCCGATGGGCCTTGTGTGTTTACGGGTAAGACGGCCATCTATTTTGGTAAAGAAGAGCATTTTGATGATGAAAAAGGACATGTTTTGCTTCAAAATCAACCTTTAGCGGTCTGTGATAAAACAGGAGGAGCTTTGGCTGCGTTAGGTAAGCAAGACATTTTTATTTCTGAATCTACTTGGTTTTATGATGGAGGAGGCTGTTGCTAGTAGCAACTCTTTTTAGTAGCACATCCTTTAGGTTGTGCAGAAATAAATGCATAATTGTAGAAATTATATTGAAACTAAACTCATGAAAAAATTACTATTCTTATTGGTCGCACTTTTTAGTACGACTACCTTTTTTGCCCAGCAAAAAATCAACGCTGAAAAATCAGAAGTTACTTTTTCCGTACTCAATATGGGAGTCAATGTTGAAGGCACAATTACAGGTATGGAAGGCAAGGTAAACTTTGATCCTTATGATGTCGAAAAGGCATCTTTTGATGTAACCATTGACCCCTCGACTGTTGATACAGGCACAGGGATGCGTGACAAACACCTCAACAACAAAAAGAATTTGCTCTATACTAAGATTTTTCCTACCATAGATTTTGTTTCTAAGAAAGTGACCGAATCGGAAGATGGTAGAAGCTATCAAGTAGTGGGGGATCTTACCATAAAAGAAACGACTAAAGAAGTCGAAATTCCCTTCAAATTTTCGGAACAAGAAGACGGCAGTGTCAAATTGGTTGGCTCTATCGAAATACTACGTTT
>JAHDEQ010000329.1 GCA_020628755.1 Saprospiraceae bacterium | reverse complement strand
TTTTATCTAGGCGTAGTTGTTTTTGCTTTAGCAAATCAATAACAACGGCTTGATTTTTATTAGAATCCCAAATAATAGCAAACCGCTTGTCTTTAGAAATAAGGTTTTTTGATGGATCAACTTTTAGCGGCTCTTCCAAAATAGGATTTAACAAAAACTGCTTTTGACTGCTATTATATTGCGGAAGCAATAATTGAATTTTTCCATCAGCCGAGGGTAAGGCAAAAAGTGAAGTATAGTTTTCGACTCCTTGTGGACTAAATTCAACAGATGGCTTCACTGGCTCAATTTTTTCATTATCCCGAATCGCAAAAACAAAACTCCCAAAATCCATAGCATAACCTATGATATAATCTTCCCACAATTCTAAATGTTTGATTTGTCCAGATTGTGCGTCATTTGCTTCGCGTGCATTGGCAAATTGAGGCTTCAATTCGGGTAGCAGTTTTTGATTTTCTATATCGTAGCAAAAGACTTTATCATAACCTTTTATGGCTACCAAAGCATTGGTATTGTTATAATTTATATCAGCAATATAGTATGGAAAATCTGGGCTGCGATTAATGGGCAATATCTGGCGAAAGACATCTTTACACGAATTTTGGTCTTTTACTAATAAAACCCGATGGCTTTCGCCCAAATTTTTATCCTTGGTGGAGTCGTCAGCCAAAATGACCATAAATTGGTCATTTTGAGGGAAGGCTTTGATGTTTTCTAATTTAAACGAACCTTTTAGAGGACACTTATTGGCATCAAATTTTGCTTCTTTTTTAGAAGTTTTTTCAGGTTTAGAAACTTCTTTTGGAGGAGTTTCGGCAACTGATTTTGTGCTATTATTTTCGCTTTTACAAGCAAAAAAACAAAGGCTTCCAATCAAAAAAAGGTAAACGGTTTTTCGCATGATGATTTTTTATAAAAAATTATATTCTTGTAAAATCTTTACTAAACCTCACTTTATTCTTATCCTTCTCGCAGATTTAGGAAAGCATAACCTATCCAATTCCACCAGTTTTGTGCAAGATGGGCAATTGTCCACCGTAGGCTTTTTTGATATTTTCGGGACTAAAAGTTTCGTCCGTATTGCCATGTGCAACCAATCGTTGATTGAGTAAAATTACCTTATCAAAATATTCCTCGACAGTGGACAAGTCATGGTGAACGACCATGAGTGTTTTGCCTTCGTTGGCGAGTTTTTTCAAAATCTGAATAATTTTACTCTCCGTCGTTATGTCAATTCCAACAAAAGGTTCGTCCAACAAAAAAACTTCTGCTTGTTGGCACAAAGCCCTTGCTAAGAACACACGCTGCTGCTGCCCGCCCGAAAGTTCACCAATTTGGCGTTCTTTTAGATGTGTGATGCCCACTTCTTCGAGCGCATCCATTGCAATTTGCTTGTCTTCTTTATTGAGTCGTTGAAAAATCTTTTTAAAGGGGTAACGTCCCATTAGCACAATATCAAAAACAGTTGCTGGAAATTGCCAATCGACATTGTTTTTTTGCGGAACGTAAACAACTCGTTTACGAACCTCTTCGATGGATTTTCCTTCAATGAGAATACTTCCAGAGTCGGTATCAATCAGACCCAAAATGGCTTTAAAAAGAGTAGATTTACCTGCTCCGTTGGGGCCAATCACTCCGTGAATTTGCCCTGTATCAATCTCCAAATAGATATTAGTCAAAACACGTTTGCGTTCATACGATACGGAAAGACCTTTGACAGAAATTATGGATGACATAGTTTTATGAATATTCCTTGTTCAGTATTCTTTATTATTTGCTTAAGCGACTAAATACAAATCCAAATCCTCCTAATAATAACAAAGCAAGGATTCCCCAAGTGATGTAATTAGTAGTAGAAGAAGACTCTCCTGTGTCCACTGTTTCGGTGGCTTTGTTTTCTTCTTTCGATTTGCTTAGTGCATTTACAATCGTATTAACATTGTACTTAATCATGTTGACAAAAGTACCTGCCTCTCCATCTTTTGGGCCTAGCGAATCGGCAAATAATTCGCCGCCAATAGAAACATCATTTGATTTAGCCAATTCTTTTAGCAATTTGGGGTTGATAGTACTTTCGATAAACAAAGCTGGAATATTATTTTTTTTGATGATTTTATTCAAACGAACAACATCGGCCGTTTGAGCTTCTGCCTCCGTCGAAACTCCAACCACAGACTCCAAGCGCAATCCATAACGACGCCCAAAATATTTGAAAGCATCGTGCGAAGTAATCAAAATCCGACTTTTTTCGGGTATTTTTTTAATTTCCTCCAAAGCATATTTATCCAAATCTTTAAGGGTTTGTAAATAAACACCATAATTGAACTCATACATTTCTTTGTTGTCAGGACGCAATTCGACCATTGCATTTTTGATATTTTTGATGTAAGTATAAACTTTCGTTACATCCATCCAAGCGTGTGGATCGGTAGCATTATCGTAGTCATCACTTGAAATTGGAGTGATGCCATCTGCAACGGTTATTACCTTTGCTTTAGAACCTGAACTTTTGATGAGTTTTTCAACCCAGCCGTCAAAAGTGAGTCCATTGACAAGGATAAGGTCGGCATCAGCTACTAACTTTGCATCGGCAGGCGTGGGTTCGTGCAGGTGCGGGTCGCCACCAATAGGCACAATACATTGTACTACTTCGTCTTCTGCGCCAATGATATTTTCGGCCATATCGGCAAGCATGGATGCCGAAGCTACAATTTTGAATTTATCGTCTGCTTTTACAAAAAGACTTAAAAAAATAAAGATGAATAAGAAATATATTTTTTGCATGAAAATTTAATTTTGATTTAGTCTAAATAAAAATTAG
>JAHDEQ010000328.1 GCA_020628755.1 Saprospiraceae bacterium | reverse complement strand
TAAGATTGACTTTATAAATTATTGCAATTCAGCTGTAGCGGAATAAACCTCTCCGTCAAAATTGAGTGTAATTTTGTAAGTACCTGCTGGAGATAATGAGATATTAGAACCATCTACATTTAAGAAACCTAAGTCACCTCCTAAGTTCAAGTCCCAAGCACTACCTGCACGGAATTTCCACTCGCCATCTGTAAAGTCTCCTTGCATCACGTAAGAAGTCACACCATTTTCCATGCTTTGCATAGTAAGTGTCGTATCGTTGTCCCAGTTGCCCGTAGGAGAACCCATACCAATAACTCCCCAGCCACCTAAATCCATAGTAGCTGTCCAAGAAGCACCTTCGTCAGCTGTAGAAAGGGTAACATAGTAAGTACCTGGACCAGGAGAAACCAAGTTCGCACCTGCAGGAACTAAGGCATCAATAGAACCTCCTAAATCGAAGTTCCAATCGTCATTGATACGGAATTTGAACGCTCCATCCGTAAGACTTACAACACCATACCAAGTGTGAGTACCATCTACTTCTTTGTGGAACATATTTTGGTCAGAATCCCAACCGCTAGTAGTAGCCTCGCCAATGATTCCCCATTGGAAATCATTTGGATTAAAAGTCAATTCAGGAGCATCGCCTGTACGCTCTGCATTGACAGACCAACCCGTTTGTGGGCTCCAATTGACAGTTACAGTGTATTCGCCATCTTCGGTTTGTTCGATATTTGCGCCGTCATTACCATTCAAAAGGTTGCTGACAGAACCACCAAAATTGGTAAACAATTGGTATCCGTTAGAAGCATCAAAACCAGCATTTGGGTCTGTTCTCCTGTCCAAATTCCAGCGGCAGTTCATACGAATTTTCCATTGTCCAGAACGTAAAACCAAACCTTCAGTTGACCAAGAACCTCCGTCAGCACTTACACTACCTGTAAGTGGTGTGTCAGCAGACCAACCTCCTGGTGTTGCATTACCAATCAGGTTAGGAGAATCAATTTGATATAAAATTAATTCGCTCGTTGTTTGGTCGTGTGTCACACGGTATAAACCGCTTGTTGCTACATTGATAGCAGCACCACCTTCGGCAGTAGTCACTACCGTATAATCGTTGAATCCACAAGATGAACCTTCATCTGTAACTGTTTCGGCAGTACCTCCAATTGTAGCTGCAATTTCTTTACTCGTAACTTGTACTACATTGTAATCTCCTGCGTCGAGATACATATAACCTCCTACAAAACCAGAACGGTCTTGAGAAGCAAAACCTTCGTCTTCAACTGACTCTGCAGATAATTGAGCAGATGATGATGGTGTACCATCAGCTAATGACATATACAATCCATCAGATACATTGATGTCTCCTGAACCTGTATCAATGACCAATTCGTCATCGCTACCACATGAAGTCCAGCATAAAGCCCCTGAAACGAGGAGCAATCCTAATAATTTAATCCAGTTATTTTTCATTTTAAAATAAGGTTAATGAATGAATTTTTATACTTTAAAAAATGTTAACTATTAAGAATAAGAACTAAGTTCTTATTTGAACAATTCAATAAGATGTTTTGATAAAAATATTGAGTTAGTAAGGGTATGTGTTGTTTGTTTGCTAGTTCTGAAATCTAAAACAATTTCCTGATAAGATATACTCCTTTAAAGAAGTATTGCTACGCAAATTTACAAGCAAAATACATATATAGTTAATTTATTTTTATCAAAAAGTTTGCATATTTTACCTTTAATGTTAAAAACTGAGCTTTTGGGTTAAAAAACACAAAGTATGCGGCCACTTTTAGAAACGATTCTTTTTCCTGCTGATAGTCCTTCTATCAATTATTTTGTTTATACCAATTCACATTTCAAGACCTATTGGCATCATCATCCTGAGATTGAAATTTCGTTGATGCTCAAAGGGAAGGGCTTGCGCTATGCAGGCGATGGCATACAGTCCTTTGAAGAAGGAGAACTACTATTATTAGGAGAAAATTTGCCGCATGACAGTACTTCTGAAATCAATGCGACGGGCGAGGAAATAGCTGTTTGTGTTTTACAATTTTCTAGGAAAACAATTGAGGCTATTCCCGAATGCAAACAATTGTACCAATTGTTTGAAGATGCCAAATATGGGCTAAGTTTTAGTCAACCCAGCACAGCATTAATAGAAAAAATTAAAACCTTTGGTTCACTTAGTCCTTTACAAAAATTGATTGAATTGCTTCAAATACTAAATTTGATGAATCAAGATAAAGCAAGAACTAAAATTTCGAGCGTCTCTTTTGCTCAAAATCCTTCGCACGATAAATTGCAAAATAAAGCCTCCGTTGTAACGCAGTATATTTTGAATCATTTGGATCAGCCTTTGTCGCTTGACCAAGTGGCTTCATTTAGTGGTATGACTCCAAACTCTTTTTGTCGTTGGTTTAAAAAATCGGTTCGTCGTAGTTTTATCAGCTACCTCAATACGGCACGTATTGAGCGTGCCTGTAAATATCTAGTAGAAACAGATTGGAAGGTTTCTCAAATTGCCTACAAAACAGGTTTTGAAAACATCAGTCATTTTAATCGTGTTTTTAAAAAACTAAGACAACAATCGCCTAGCCATTATCGGAAGAGTTTTGGGTATTGATAAGTTATTTCCCAAAAGCGAATTGCAATGGAATATGTAATCGCTTGTTCCAAGCGATTTCGTTGTGGGTTTCGCCTTCAAATTTTTGGGTCAACCAGTTTTCGCCTCTTTTATAATTATTGGACATCAAAATAGAATCAATTTTTACTTGATAAGGTTCGTAGTATTGGTCTAAACCTTCTGTCCCATAGTCAAAATACCATTTCTT
>JAHDEQ010000085.1:10263-17896 GCA_020628755.1 Saprospiraceae bacterium | reverse complement strand
CCCAAATATATTATTGGCGAAAGCTACGGCGGTACACGTGTTATGGGCTTGTCCTTGGAGTTGCAAAATGCACAATGGATGTACCTCAACGGAGTCATCATGGTTTCTCCTGCCGACTATAAAGTCTTGCGTCGTGGAGGTCCCGTTTCGGATGCTATGAATTTGCCTTATTATACGGCGGCGGCTTGGTATCATAAAATGTTACCCAATGATTTGCAAGAAAAAGACCTGCTCGAAGTTTTACCTGAAGTAGAGGATTATACCATCAATACGCTCATTCCTGCGCTGGCCAAAGGAGGCTTTATAAGCGAAACTGAAAGAAATGAAGTTGCTGATAAAATGGCTCGTTATTCGGGTTTGAGTAAGAAATCTATTTTGCAACATAACTTGGTCGTTCCTAATCGTTTCTTTTGGAAAGAGTTGCTACGAGATAAGACAGGACAGACCATCGGACGCTTAGATTCTCGTTATTTGGGTATTGATAAAATCGAGGCAGGCACTCGACCCGACTACAGTGCAGAACTTACTTCGTGGTTGCACTCTTTTACACCTGCCATCAATCACTATATCAAAAATGAATTAAAATTTGAGACGGATGTAAAATACAATATGTTTGGGCCAGTTCGTCCTTGGGATAATGAAGATGACAATGTAAGAGACAATTTGCGTCAAGCAATGGCACAAAATCCATATCTAAAAGTTTTGATTCAATCGGGTTATTACGATGGAGCGACCACATATTTCAATGGTAAATACACGATGTGGCAAATTGATCCTAGTGGAAAAATGAAAGACCGTTTTTACTTCAAAGGCTACCGAAGTGGACACATGATGTACTTACGGAATGAAGATTTGATAAAATCCAATGATGATTTACGGGAATTTATCCAGAACTCCTCAACCAAAGGCAAAGCAGCGAAGTATTAACTTGTTATTGACTTGTTATCCTAAAGCAATAAACGTTTAAAATTCGTAACTTGAAAATTCTATGTAACAGCAAGAACGAAATAGGTTTTTTCACAGACTTGTATCGAAAAATAGGTTTATTATGAAAAAATTGATTCATAAAGTACTAATGGTAGGATGGATAGTATCCATACTCTCAGGTCTTGTGCAAGCACAAGACAGCCCAGCTTTTGACCTCAACTGCGAAGTCAATAAATCTTACCAAGGATTTACACTAAGCAAAGAAAAATTACTAGCGGCCAATATTGTAGATGATTTGAACGAACACTACAAATCGGAATGGATAAAACAGTATGTCTCTCTTTCTGTAGAAGCGATTTGCGATGGAAAACTTAAAAGAGCTTCTAGCAAAAATAAAGAATTGCTCCCTCCTATAAAGCGACTTTTAAAAAATGCGGATTCTGGAACAGAAATTTACGTGAATGTTCGTTACCTACCTCAAAATAATCTGTCTTATGAGGAAGTCAAAGAAATGGATTTTCGATTTACTGTCGAACCTGAAAGCGATGCCCAATTTGCTGGGGGACAGCAATTGTTGGAAACTTATTTAAAAGAAAATATTTTAGATAAAATGCCAAAAGAAGTATTTGGACAATACCAATTGGCAGCCGTCAGTTTTGCGGTTGATGAAGAAGGTTATGTCGTAGAACCTCTTCTATCTTGGTCTTCTGAAAACGAACAAATGGATGAAATTATGTTGGATGCCATTTGCAATATGCCTCAATGGAAACCTGCCCAATATGCCGACGGAACTCGTATCCAACAAACATTTGCACTTTCGCTTGGAGACCACCAAAGTTGTGTAGTGAACACACTCAATATTGGAAAAACGAATTTTTCATTAGAAGAATAATTTTTGAAAGAAAACTATACTTCAATCTGATTTTCTTTAGTGACTTTTGAATAAAAATCACCAGCTTCGGTCATTTTTCGTTCCATTGTGTCAAGGTCAATTCGTACAAGGCCAAAGCGATAGGTTGGCCCCAAATTCCATTCAAAATTGTCCCAAGTACTCCAATGGATATAACCTTTAATTGGAATGCCCTCACCAATCAGTTTGTGTAAAATAGAAAGGTAATCTTTGATACTTGAAATACGTTTTTGACTATCGTCGGTGCAAATTCCATTTTCGGTGATGATGATGTCTTTGCCGCCGTACCAACGATGAATTCTTCGGATGATACGTTCCAAACCTTCGGGACGATAACCCCACATTTTATCATGTGGGATTCCCATTTTGGCCAACTCTCCAGGATTATCAATTTCAGTAATTGGCGTTAACCCCATCGGGATATAGGCATAATAACTCAGTCCCCAATAATCCAATCGTTGAAAATATTGCGATGATTTTCGATTAAAAATAAAGTCATTGAAGCGAGCAGGAAGTACGCCTAAAATATTTTTGGCATCAAACCAAACCGAGTTGAGCGAGATACCAACTCGCTTGTCGGGCGTTTCTTTTTTTAAAATATCGTAAACGATGTCATGTGCTTTGCCAAGCCGTTTTAGAACGGCTAGAGCCTTGACCAAGCTCTTTTTTTGAGGCGGAAAATTGCCTGTAAACCAACCATTTACAGCATAAACATTGGGTTCGTTAAAGGTGTTCCAAGTATAAACATAGTCCGCAAAATGTTCAATACATTTTCGGGCATAATCTACAAAAGCTGGAATATTGTCTTCGTTTTCCCACGAGCCATTATTTTCAAACCAAAGCGGATTGGTAAAATGATGAATTACAAACATCACTTGCATACCATTGTCCTGCAATTCTTGGAAAAATTGCTGGTATTCTTCTACAACATCTAGCTCAAAAGGTGCGAAAGCAGCTTTTTGAAGGCGTGCCCAATCTACTCCGCAGCGATAAATTGAGCCAAATTTTTTGATATAAGCAACATCTTCTGAACGACGTTTTTCATGGTCGCTCGTTCGTTCAAAAACATAACCATCTTTGGCTACAAAGCCTTTCCAGTTGTGTTCGCTTGCGGTTTCTACCTGCGCTGCTGCGGTCGAAGTACCCCAAATAAAGTTTTTTGGAAATTTTAGTAATGACATAGTTGGAATTAAGGAGATTCTAATTCCGAAAAGATACTAGAATTTTATGAGTTTGGAAAATTCGGGATATGATTTTGAAATTGAAAGGTCTGATTTTCGTAATCCATTTTGGTGCAATAGCTTTGAATCCCATTGCTTACAACTAAATAATCAACTTTTAGGACTAAATTATATTGTGCGACTTGGTCAAATGTAGCCTGTGCAACGGCTACTTTGGGGGCTTTGCATTCGACCAATAAAAACGGCTTCATATTCATATCATAAACAATAATATCAAAACGCTTTTTTAGACCATTGACTAATAATTGTTTTTCGACATTGATACGATTGACATTATAATTTTTTTCTAGGATGAGATATTGAATAAAGCTTTGCCGTACCATTTCTTCTGGAGTAAGAACTAGGTTTTTCTTTCGGATAGGATCGTAAAGAAAGGTTTTATTTTCTTGTTGCGAAAATTGGAGTTGGTCTTGGTAGGAGAGGAGGTTGAGTTGGAGATTCATTGTTTCGAAGAAAACAGCTTTACTAAACTTACCAATAACTGTCAGCATCCCGCAAGTTTAGGAAAGCAAGTTCTTTTAAATTTTGATGTATTCCTTAATCTTAAATCTACCTCTTTCGTTTAGATGAATTGTTGCCGCCGAATATTTAGGGTCATGTTCAAAAAATAGGATAGATTCTTCTTTTACGGCTTTTTGTAGGAAAGCCTTTTTTTCTTGCATCGTCACGAGCGGACGAATATCATAGCTCATCACATAGGGCAAACCGATGTGATAGGACGATGGCAACAAGTCGGCGCAATAAATCAACTTTTTGCCTTGATAAGGAATATGCAAAAGCATCATGGCCTCGGTATGTCCATTGGCAATTTCTACTTGAATACCTTCAATCCAATTGGATAAACCTTCTTCTTGAATATCAACAAATTTTAGAAGGCCAGTTTCTTGTAGCGGAACAAAATTTTCTTTTAAAAAAGAGGCTTTTTCTCTTGGATTGGGCTGCAACGCCCAATCAAAATGCCTTTGATTGGTCCAATACGTCGCATTTGGAAAGGTCGGTACTAAGTTTCCAGCAGTATCATATTTTACTGCTCCGCCACAATGGTCAAAATGCAAATGTGTCAAAAAAACATCTGTTATATCTTCGGGTTGGCAGCCTTTATTTTGGAGTGATTGTATTAAATTATCCTCTCCATGTGGCTCAAAATGCGAACGAAATTTTGCGTCTTGCTTGTTGCCAATTCCTGTATCGACTAAGATTTTACGGGTATCGGTTTCAATCAGAAGGCAGCGCATCGCCCAAGTACACATATTATTTTCATCGGGCGGATTGAGTTTTTTCCACATTTGCTTGGGGACAACCCCAAACATTGCACCGCCGTCGAGCTTGAAAAAGCCCGTATCTATAACCGAAATTTTATGATTAATTGCCAAATCCAATCGTTTGTTTGGTAAGTTTTGAACCTTGTTTCATTGCTGCCATTCGTAGAGCAGTAACTGCGGCTTCTACTCCTTTATTGCCGTATTTTCCACCTGCACGGTCGAGGGCTTGTTGTTCGTCGTTTGGGGTTAAGACCCCAAAAATAAAAGGAATGCTCGACATCACACTCATATTGACCAATCCTGTAGCAACTGCATGATTGATGTATTCGTTGTGACTGGTTTCGCCTTTGATGACACAACCGATACAAACAACGGCATCAAGGCGTTGTTTGGAGGCTAATATTTTTGCACCCATTGGCAATTCAAAAGTACCTGGTACTTGTGAAGTGACGATATTTTCAGCTTTCACCCCGTGTTTAACTAAAGTGTCAAAACAACCTTCGTACAAGGCGTGGGTAATATTTTTATTCCATTCAGAAACGCAAATCCCGATGTGGAGTTTTTCGCCAGAAGGGATATTTTCTTCGTTGTATTCAGATAAGTTTTTTAATGCAGATGCCATATTTATTTTAATGCATGAATTTATTAGTACAAGAATGATTGAATGTCAATCATTACTTTGTGAAATTCATTGGGTTTTAAAAAGAGGAAATAAAAAAAGGTAAATCTGTTTGAATAACAAATTTACCTTTTTTATGGTTGAGTAGAAGCCAACTTATTTAGCGTTTACTCTTGCCAAAAATTTATCAATATCTGAGCCAACAGGAGAGTTGGGAAATTCAGTTTTGATGCGTTTGTAGGCTTCTTGCGCTTTGGCGAAATCTTGATTTTTTTCGTGGAAAAGACCAATTTTTTTCAGATAATAAGCCGAAAGCATTCCATTATCGCTTGAAGACACAGCTCTTTGATAGTTAGAAAGCGCATCGTCCATCTGATTTTTCTCAGAGTAAGCGTCGCCCAAAGCACCATATTTCATAGCAGGGAGCAAATCACCAGCAGGAGAAAAACTATTCAAATAACTAATGGCTTGGTCATAATTGCCTAAATGCAAGTAGCTGATTCCTGCATAATACTTAGCAGAGTTAGCAGCAGGTGTACCACTGTAATTGCCAATAATGTCTTCAAAACCACTAAAGCCACCTCCAGGATTAGTCAGTGCTAAAGCAAAAGAATCTTTTTCAAATTGCAATTGTGCTTGGTACAATTGATTTGCTGCTTCTTGTACTCTTGGGCCTTTGTAAAAGTTATTGTAAGCGAAAATACCACCAATAATAACGACTAAGCCGACCAAAGCTCCAAAAATCAAACCTTGATTTTTATCTAAAAAACTCTGCGCACTGTCTTTTACTTCAACAATATCTACTAAAGTATCTTCGTCGCGCTTTTCAGTCTGTTTTTTTCTTCTTGCCATGATATAAATATAGTTTATTAAATTGGATATGGGAAAATATACGGTTATTTATAGTGATTGGATTCGATTAACTCCAACCCTTTTATAAAAAGCGGTGCAAAAATAAGGAAAGTTTGGCTAGTCTGCTAGTTTTTTAAGAGAAAAAGGGAAAGGATTTTGTTTATGGAGTAGCATGAACAGGACAATCTTACAAATTGTCCTGTTCACTTTAGGCAAGTTTACGTCAAATACGGATAATCCGTTTGTACATAATTATCCGTATATAATTCTTCTGCTGCTGGAAACTCTCCTGCTTCGGCAAAAGCTACTGCTTCATCAATTTCGGCTTTAATAGCCGTTTTGATGTTTTTGATTTCTTCTTCTGTAGCAATTTTATCTTTTAATAATTTGACCTCCAATAATTTAATCGGGTCTTTATCTTTATATTCTTTAACTTCTTCTTTGGTACGATATTTTGCAGGGTCAGAAACCGAATGTCCCTTATAACGATAGGTTTTGACTTCTAAGAAATAAGGCCCTTTTCCTGAACGAATATGCTTTGCAGCTTTCGAGAATGCTTCATAAACCGCCAAAGGATCCATTCCGTCAACTGGCTCACTCGGCATATCATAAGCCAAGCCTAATTTCCATAAATCATGGACATTACTCGTGCGTTCTACAGAAG
The DNA here is from genome assembly GCA_020628755.1 of Saprospiraceae bacterium. GTDB lineage: Bacteria > Bacteroidota > Bacteroidia > Chitinophagales > Saprospiraceae > JAHDES01. The sequence goes on along the minus strand of JAHDEQ010000085.1, from coordinate 11,421 downwards.
TTCCCATCGCATAATGGTTGTTTTCAACTACATATAGAACAGGTATTTTCCAAGCCATCGCCATGTTAAAGGACTCATGCAATGCGCCTTGACGAGAAGCTCCATCACCAAACATCGTTACACAAAGATTCTTGGTTTCTCTATATTTTTCAGCAAAAGCAATTCCTGTTCCGATTGGAATTTGAGCACCCACAATTCCGTTTCCACCAAAATAGCGGTTTTCTTTAGAGAAAAAGTGCATCGAACCACCTTTTCCTTTTACGATACCATTGCTTTTACCATACAATTCAGCCATCGCTTCTTTGGTACTTACTCCTCGGCCAATTGCTGTTCCGTGTTGGCGATAAGCCGTCACGATACAATCGTCTTTAGTTATAGCCGATTCCATACCTGCCGTAATAGCTTCTTGACCAATATAAACATGACAAAATCCACGAATCTTTTGCTGACCGTACATCATCAAGGCACGCTCCTCAAAGCGACGGATACGCAACATCGTTTCGTACCATTGCAAATACATTTCTTTGCTAATTTTGGATTTTGCTTTTCGAGTTCTACGGGTTTTAGTTTTTTGAACCACTGTTACTATATTTTGATTTGAATTGTTTCCTTACAGACTAAAGCCTAGAATGTGCTAGGGCAGGTCTGTGGTACTTTTGAAACGCTAAGATAAAGGTTTAGTTGTTAATCTTTATCCAAAATCAGCATTTTTGTTTGGAATGTTTGATTTCCTATTGCTTTCGCAAAATAAATACCATTAGGCAAACTGCTTAAATTAAAGCTGTGATTGCCCATGCCGACATGGGCAATAGACTTTATTTTTTGTCCCTGAACGTTATACAAGTGAATCGCATCCAATTTTATACCATCAGGAATTTCCAAATAAACCAAACCATTACTCGGATTAGGATAAATTTCTAAATTATATTCCTTTTCCAAGTCATTGGTACTCGTTGTACACGCCGCTTTAAAAGAATCCATCTGAAATTTTGTTGCCAAAATTGCAGGACTATAACATTCGCCATGATCGCCATCGCCCAAATCAGTTGCTTCAATATCCGTTACACCATTTTGCTGAAAAGCATCTAAAGCCACAATCGAATTCATATAATTGACTTGATCATCACCATTGCAATAATAAATCCGAATCGGGGCTTG
>JAHDEQ010000085.1:6666-10163 GCA_020628755.1 Saprospiraceae bacterium | reverse complement strand
AGTAATCCGACATCTAACTCAGGAGAACCGAATGAGGGAACATCCATTTTGTGGGCAACGGTTCCATGTTGATAACTGGCAATTGGAAAATCACAGCCCGATTTTGGAATACACAATGCGCCTGTGGCAATGGTCATATTGCCCTGTGGATCAGGTGTGTCATACGTAATACGATAGACATCAACTTCGTAGTCCGCACTAATTATAAAAGACGGAACGCCTAAATTTGCTGCTAAATTGGCCAATTCTTGTTTGCTATATGAACCAATCATTTCGGCAGAAGAGAATTGTGCGTTTGCACCAAGAGATAAGCCTAGAAATAAGAAGAAGATATATTTTTTCATTTCTAACAATTTTAATCTTAGTTTTGGATTACAATATAGATAAAAATCTGTGTTAATCTGTGTAATTTGTGGTCTTTAAAATTAAGAAAAAATAACAAATCATTTAATGTCCGAGAAGTTACTTGAAATTAAAAATCTACAAACGCACTTTGCGACCGAAGAAGGTATCGTCAAGGCAGTCAAAGGCATCAGTTTTACCATCCATAAAGGTGAAACAATTGGAATTGTGGGCGAGTCGGGTTCGGGCAAGTCGGTGACATCATTATCTATCATGCGTTTGTTGCAAGAGCCTCCTGGGCGAATTGCAGGCGGTGAAATTATTTATCATGAAGATGGAAAAGCGACCAACCTTTTAGAACTTTCGGATAAGGAAATGCAGCATTATCGGGGCAATGAAATTGCGATGATTTTTCAAGAACCGATGACTTCATTGAATCCTGTTTTTCGATGTGGAAATCAAGTGACAGAAGCGATTTTACAACATCAAAAAGTGAACAAAGCGGAAGCTAAAACTCAATGTTTAGAACTTTTTAAAAAAGTGCAACTGCCTGAACCTGAGCGTATATTTGATGCTTATCCGCATCAAATCTCGGGTGGGCAAAAGCAACGTGTGATGATTGCGATGGCTTTGTCCTGTAATCCGCAAATTTTGATTGCCGATGAACCAACAACAGCTCTTGATGTAACCGTTCAAAAAGCCATTTTGGAATTGATGGGCGATTTGAAAAAAGATTATGGTTCGTCTGTTATGTTTATTACGCATGATTTGGGTGTGATTGCTGAGATTGCCGACCGAGTTCTTGTGATGTATAAAGGCAAAATTGTAGAAGAAGGAACAGTTAATCAAATCTTTAATCATCCTCAACATCCTTATACAAAGGGTCTGTTGGCTTGTCGTCCGCCGCTTGATTTTCGGATGAAACGCCTCCCTGTGATTTCTGATTTTATGGAGGTCAAAAAACAAGCAGACGGACGAATCGAATTGCTTGAAAAGGAAGGCAATATGCAAAGCATATTGACCCAAAACCGATTGGATAGTGCAGCTTATTGGAAGCGTTTAGAAAAATTACAAGAACAAAAACCTGTTTTGGAAGTCAAAAATCTTAAAACGTGGTTTCCAAAGAAAAAATCCTTTTGGGGTAAACCTTTAGAATTTGTAAAAGCTGTTGACGATGTGAGTTTCAATGTTTATCCTGGGGAGACGTTGGGTTTGGTAGGGGAGTCGGGTTGCGGTAAAACGACTTTGGGAAGAACGATTTTACGACTCAATCAAGCGACAAGCGGCGAGGTTTGGTATAAAGGACAAAATCTCCTTCAATTAGAACAAAGAGAACTCCGCCAATTGCAAAAAAAAATCCAAATCATTTTTCAAGATCCGTATTCTTCGCTCAATCCTCGGATGACCATTGGCAATGCGATTTTAGAACCGATGCAAGTCCATAAATTGTATTCTAATGATAAAGAACGACGCGATAAAGTCGTTGATTTGTTGGAAACCGTAAGTTTGGAAGCCAAACACTTTAATCGTTATCCGCATGAATTTTCAGGTGGGCAGCGACAACGTATTTGTATCGCAAGAGCTTTGGCACTCAATCCCGAATTTATTATTTGTGATGAAAGTGTGTCGGCTTTGGATGTATCGGTACAAGCGCAAGTTTTAAATTTACTCTTGGATTTGCGAGAGCAATTTGGTTTGACTTATATTTTTATCTCGCATGACCTTTCTGTGGTCAAATTTATGAGCGATAGAATGCTCGTGATGAATCAAGGAAAAATTGAGGAAATGGGACCCGCCGAAACCATTTATGAAAAACCTCAAAAAGCCTATACTCAAAAATTGATTGAAGCGATTCCGAAGGGAATTATCAAAGTCTAAAAACTACGACAAACCTATTTTTCGTTTGTCGTAGTTTTCAAAAAAAAATTATACCAACAAATATTCCTTCGCCATTTGAATGGCAATGGCAATCAAGATGATTCCAAAGACTTTTCGTAAAGAAGCCGAAAAGGATGGTGTCATTTTTCTGGACAACCAATCTGTCGAGCAAAGTATCAAATAAATCAATAAGAGATTTAAGACAATTCCTATAATAATACTAAGATTATCGTATTCAGCTTTTAGCGAAATAATCGTTGTCAAAGTCCCTGCGCCAGCCAATAGCGGAAAGGCTATTGGCACTACGCTACCTGAACCACCATCTTCGTGTGTATCTCTAAAAAATCGTAGTCCTAAAGTCATTTCCAGACCAATAAAAAAGATAATTAGAGAACCAGCCAAGGCAAAAGACGAAACTTCAATTCCAAAAACACCAAGTATGGCGGCACCAAAAAACAAAAACGAAATCATCAAAAAACCTGCGGTGCTTGTTGCCAAAGCAGGCTTGATTTCAACGCCTTCTTTTTTCATATTGATGATAACAGGCAAAGACCCTACTATGTCAATCACCGAAAAAAGAATCAAACTCACGGTAAAGATTGCTGTTATGTTCATTTTCTCAAAATTTTGTTCTTTATACTGGCTTTTGTAAAGCTTAAATAAAGAAAAGTTTAAAAAATTAGTTGTTAATATTTAAAAATGATTGATATGAATTATAATTCAAAATAACAGAAATAAGTTCAAAAAGTCCAATAAGTTTGCGATATAGAGTCAAAATGACTTATTTTTGTGTTTTACTACGTAATAATTAAATTTTTCGATTTTTAAAATATGAAAGAAAATCAACTTGACCCAATTGATATACGAATACTAGACGAGTTGACTTCGGATGCTCGAATTCCCCTTGTACAACTGGCCAAAAAGCTCAAAGTATCCAATACTTTGGTGCATCAGCGCGTTAATAAACTCAAGAAAGCAGGTGTTTTACAACAAGCCATTTACAGAATTGATCCGCTAAGGTTAGGTTATCAGACTTCGGCTTATACGCTTATCATTATCAACCGACCCAAAAGCCATCGAATTGTAGAAGAAAAGCTCCGAAAAATTCCAGAAATTGTAGAATGCCACAACATCGTTGGGCGATATGAATTGATGGTAAAAATCTATGCTCGCAACAATCGGCATTTGCGAGACATCATTTATGAGAAGATACAAACGATAGAGGAAGTGGAAGGAACAAACACGACGATTTCGTTTGAAACGGCTTTTCAGCGAAC
>JAHDEQ010000085.1:0-6566 GCA_020628755.1 Saprospiraceae bacterium | reverse complement strand
ACCTGCATCTACAGAATAGCTTGTACCAGCAAACCAAGGTGCATCAGGCGTATCCATTGTAGGGATAAAGTTTCTATAAAATTTGACTCTGTCCGTCCAGTAATCATTGGGAGTGTCATGTCCTAGATTGATAGTCGAAACAACCATTTTTGGCCCTCTAATTTGATTGAAAGCAGCAAAGACAGTTGATGCGGGACAGACCAAGTCTTCGTGACTAATGGTAGCAAAGGTTGCTCCTTTATACCGTTTTGCAAAATAGATGGCATCAACATATTTTACCGCACTTTTTACAGCAGCATCATCAAAATTATTCCCTGTACTGTGCAAAAAATAAGGAAAGCCTACGGCTTTATTATAGGTTTTTCCAGTGTGTTGGCACAAAGCGGCATTACTAAATCCTAGTACTTTTACACGGCTATCTAAGCCTGCAACGGCAATGGCAAGCCCGCCTCCTTGACTTACACCATTTACAGCTACGTTTTCTCCATCAAATTTATCTTGTGTATAGATAAAATCAATGGCTCGAATCCCCGCCAAAATAGCATTCTTATAATATATATCATTCGGATCTTCTGCAATGTCGGGCTGATAAGCATTGGGGTCTTCCATATCAGGCGGAGCATTATGTATGCTAATACTAAGCACAATAGAGTTGGAAAGTACGGATTGAGTAGGCTGCGGCGTAACCAAATTGGCTACCGAACCAAAAGGTGGCAAATCTATAATTGCTGGATAATTGCCAGGAGCGTCAGGTACAGTAAGGTAACCATAAACCCTACGATTATCAACAGTAGCCATGCTAACAGAGTAAATTGTACGTTCGTCGGAATTGCTATGAAAAGTCATCTCGGCATCAAGGGGTACGGCTGCCAACTCTTGTTGTGCAGCATTCCAAAAAGCATCAAAGTCGCTAGGTTCTGGTTCAAAGGCTTGTAGTTGTCGATGTGCAACTGCGATACTTGCCAAAGCCGTTTGTCCATTAATACTCACTTCACATAAATAAAATCCAGGTTCTTCAGCCTTGATAGAGAGTAGTTTTTCATTATTGGCCGCCAACTCTATTTTTCCCGATTCTATAGGTGTACTACGAGTATCATAAAAGATGGAATATTGAGCTATACCACTTGTATTGGCATTGATTTTAAAATAGGCCAACTCACCTAATTCATAAGAACCACTAGCACGTTGCGGTTGTATGTCAACTTGTGCCCAAAGCATTGTCATGCTAAAAAAGCAAAAAAGAACAAGACTTGTGATGTGTCTGTACATGATACTATTATATAAAGTGGTTCTTTGGAAGTAGAGAGGAATGAAAAAAAGGGTTTTGGAATCCCCAAAACCCTTTTCTCAGAATATGACAATAATTAAAAGTGTTATTCGGTTTATAAAAAAAAAATTGTTTGTCACTTCTGAATTGTGCGTGTTTCAAATAGTTGAATGTGAGAGGGAAACCCATATTTTTTGCAGCAATAATTTTACCAAACATTGATTATTGTGGAAAAATACCATAAACAGGGTAGGTGTTTTGTGTAGATTTAACATTTGATACACGTTTTGTCTAAACAAAAAAAGAAAAGGTGTGTACAGAATATTTCTGTACACACCTTTTTTAGGAAGAGCTAAAGCCAAAATTAGATGGACTTGCCTTCCTCTTTTTGACTTTGAAGATAGGCTTCGTTGATAAGCTCCATAATCTGTTTGAGACTATTGGTCTTTTTATCGTCAAATTCCATTTTCATATCGGCATTGGTGCGATTGGTAGTGATTTCAAAAAAGCGACCTCCAAACTTTTGGAGTTCGTCCATCCCTTCCTTAAAAATACTGAAATCAGCCGCCAAGGAGAAAATATTGTCGCTGCTCAAACGCTTTACTTTTTTGCTCAAATCAGAAGAAGAAAAATCGCCATTTTCTACTTTTTCTAATAAAGAACCATCTTCTGATACAAAAAGCAAACCTTTGTGAATCATCAATTTGGCACCACCCGAAAATCCTGCACTAGGTATTTTGGTCGCATATTTATCATCGGATTCTTTGGTCAAAAGACCTGCATCTACGGCTACTTTTAAGATCTTATCAAACTCGCCTCGGTCGCCAATATTGGTAGCAAACAAGCCCGAACCTTTGTTGGGATTGTCTTTATTTGAATATCCAGTTACAATAATATCACCTCCAAGAGCTGCAACAATTTGGTCAAATTCGAGACCGTACTCACGCAAACCAAAATTCATCATACTTTTGGCTTGTGGGCGTTCGCTCAACACTTGGTTGATGCCCTTGAGGTCAAGGGCAGCGGTCATTCCAAAACCAAGATTGTCGCCTGGAATATATTTACCAAAATCTGTTTTGGGATTATCTTTAAAAAATAAATCCAAGTCTTTTGATAATTCTTTATTAATTTTATAATCGGACTTGCCCGCAATTTCGCCATCCAGAAAATCCATAAAACCTGAAGTGAAATTGCCTTCTAGGGCTTCGGGCTTGATATTCATAAAACCCACCATCATTTTGGCATCTGAATTTTGAGAAATGGTATGCGTACCAGCCCAAGTTTCGATGTCGTGTTTGCCTGTAAAACTCTTTTTGAAATTTGCATTTTTAGCAATAGAGTTTTCTTTGTCGGTCGTAAAAACTTTGGCAACCGACTTTTCTAAATCCATATAAGTCATACTGTTGCCAATAACAGCCATTTCGTCGTTCCATGCGACAACTTGTTTGCGACCTGGTTTGACCATTTTGAATCCTTCTTTAGTTTCAAAGTCGCCAGCACCGCCTTCTTTGAGCATGGCTTCAAAGGCTGTTTGGTCTTTGATAGAAGCTGTCGCATATGTAAAAATATTGCCAATGACTTTGGGGTCAACATCGTAGGCCATGTAGATGTTTTTGGAAAGGTCAATACCTGACATTTCAGGATTTTCCATGATTTTAGCACCGATTTCGCTCTCTTTGCGGGCTTCTTGGAGTGCATCTTGGAAAAATTCCATTTTTTGGACGGCTTTAAAATCCATTTTATCCATCAAACTTTGGACATTGATTTTGGTTACGCTCGAAACATCGGCAGGAATCGAGTTGAGCGTATCATTGGTTGCTACCAAGCCGCCGCCAGCTTCTTGGCAAGCCATAAATCCGATAGTACAAGCAACAAATAAAAGAATTAGAACTTTAAATTTTGACATATTGAAATTTGGTTAAAATAAAGATGTTTAGATAATCCGCTCAAGGTAAAAATTTAAGAGCCTAAGGTATCGCAGTTACAAACTGCGACAAATCAAAGAATGTTTGTCGTTTGTAACTGTTATGGCTTATGCTTTTTTGAACAGAATAAATAAACACAATAATTATTGAATTTGGTTAAGCTTAAATGAATTAGCTTTACTAAACTTTGCATATACACTTTTCTTCCCGCAAATTTAGGAAAGCAGTTACATAATTTGGTTAAGGATTTAATTAAGGTCTTACCTCTTGTATGAAAATTAACAATACAAAAGTGTAGGATTGACAAATATAAGGCAGTTCTGTTGGATTAAAACCCTTTTTTATTCGACGATTCGTAAATTTATGACTTGTTCACCTTATTTTCTCGTCGTTGCTAAGCCATTTTTTCTTCTTCTTGGACATTTAGGATGAAACCAACTTTAAACACATTTTCGATTTTAATGGAAGGGTCGTTTTTGAGAAGTTTGCGAATTTTGGAGATGAAAACATCAAAACTTCGTCCTAAGAAATAGTCTTTTTTGCCATAAATATTTTGTACAGCTTCTTCTCGTTTTAAAATTTTGTTTTTGTGGAGGCAAAGCAAACGAAGGACTTCGTTTTCTTTTTGCGTGAGGCGATAGATAGTATCTTGATAAACCAATTCTTGTTTTTCGTACTCAAAAGTATAAGCTCCAATCTGAAAACTTCCAGGATGATTTTCAATAGCATTGCTGCAATTGGCACGCCGCAAAATCACGTTTATTTTACACAAAAGTTCCTCTTCTTGAAAGGGTTTGGTGATATAATCTTCACAACCCAAATCATAACCTCTAAGTTTATCTTCCATCAAAGATTTAGCTGTAAGGAAAAGAAAAGGCGTTTGAAAACCCTTTTTTCGAAGGGTTTTTGCCAAGGAAAAACCATCTAATTTTGGCATCATAACATCCAAAATACAGACATCAAAAATATCTTTTTCGGCAGCTTGTAAGCCCGCCATTCCATCACGACACAACTTTACAAAGAAGCCTTCGCCTTGCAAAAAGTCAACTAGCAAAAAGCCCAAATTCAAATCGTCTTCTACAATCAGTATTTTCTTTTGCATATTTTGAATTAATGTTTTTTGAGTTTTGAACTAGAATGACTTTTGTATTCGCTGATTTTTAGAACCAGCCGACTGAAGTCGGCGGTTACATTTAGCTTCTTGGAATACTAATTTCAAACTGACTTCCTTTATTAATCTCACTGCTTACCTTTATCAAACCTCGGTGCATTTCTAAGGCTTTTTTGACATAAGAAAGTCCAATGCCAAAGCCTTTGGCATTTTGGACATCGCCCGTATTAACACGTTGAAATTTCTTAAAAATATGTTCTTGGTCGCACTTGCTTATACCAATTCCATTATCCGAAAAAAGGAGTTTGTACTTATCGTCGAGTGCCGTCAGCGTGATTTTAATTTGAGGCGTTAAATCACAATATTTCAAAGCATTTTCAATCAGATTGATACAAATATTGCTCAAGTGAAAACGGTCGCCTTTGACCATGCAGGCTTCATAAGGAAATGACATTTCGATAGTAGCACATTTTTCTTCCCGAATCATATCCATGTATTGTACGGCACTTTGTACAATTTCCCTCAAATCCAATTCTTCTTCTTGTAAGGTATAATCACCATTTTCCATTTTTGATAAGTACAAAACCCGTTCAATTTGGTTCGTCAATTTAGCGTTTTCTCGCTTCATGATTTGCAAATATTTCTCTTCTTTAAATTCAGGGTTTCTACGATGGAAAAGGTTGAGTGCCAGCGAGATATTGGTCAATGGCGTTTTTAATTCGTGGGCGGCATTATTGAAGAAGTCAATATTGTTTTCGGCTATTCTTTTTTGTTGAGCCAATGTTTTTAAAATATAAAATGATACGAATGCCAACAAGAGTGAAATCAAAATGGCAGGCACAATCATTACAATCATTTTATCAAAAACATACTTCTCTTTACACGGAAAAGAAACGCACAATTGAAGCTCTTCTTCGGGCGCATTGAGTGGATTAAGCGAACAACTATAAGAGTTGTTTTTTTGCTTTTCGTTGCGACTCACCAAAGCGACATCATAGTCTTCATCTATACCAAAGCAAGCCATCGAGTTGGAGAGCATTTTTTCCAAATTATCTCGTTCTTCTCTTGAAATTTTATGCTCAGTCCCACCATAATAGTAGCATTCTTTCCAATCCGAACACGAGTTGAAATCTTCTAAACTCAAATCTTTTGCAAACTTTGTATTATGATGAGAAAGCGCATTACCCAAAGCAAGATTGACCTTTTGGTCAAACTGCTCTTCTATCATTTGTTGAGCCGTCATCAACCATTGAATTTGAAATAAAATCAACAAAATCAAAGTGATGCTTACAAGCGCAGATAAAATGGGAATTCTATGTTTGGTAAACCAATCTTGCAAAATGAAAATAATTTTGATTAATCAATTTCCTTATAAATCTGCAAAGTGTAAAGTAAAAACCATTTAATAACAAGTTCTTAACAGCTTTTGGAGCGCAAGAATTTCACCAAAATTTGAATTAACAAGTAGATAACAAGTGAATAACAGGTTCTCTACAGCGATGCGAAGCAAAGAGCTATAATTTTGTAATTCTTCTGGTAACTCAGCAGTTCTGAGCGAAAAAAATTAAAATCTTATTTATCATGAAATTATTGAAGTTTGTATTTATGCTAGTATTTACTGTTGGTTTGACAACAGTATCAATCAATGCTCAATCAAACAGCCCTGTATGTGCTAAGAAATCAGCAAGCTGTGCAAAAAAATCAGCAACTTGCACCAAGTCCGCATCTACCAAAGCCATCAACGTATCAAAAGACGAAAAGTCTTGTACCAAAGCAGCAAGCACCAGTACTTGTTCTAAAAAAGCGAGCAACTCCAAATGTTGTAAAAAAGGAGCGAAAGCCGAAGCTATGAAAACTACCAATGGAAAATGCGCTAAAGGTGTTTCAGATTCTAAAAAATGTTGTAAAGCAAAAGGTACGGCTACCTCTCAAAAAGCCTGTGCTAAAACCGTATCGGCAGATGGTAAAACAGACAAGCAAACTTGTTGTGGAATACCTTGCCCTCCTAACTGCTGCAAGGGCAAAAAAGCTAAATTAGCACAAGCCGTAAAGGTTGCTAAAAAGAACTAAAATAGATGTTTTCCTAAATTTGTAGGAGGACAAGAGTTAGGATGAGTTTAGTCAAATTTATCGTTTACTTAGGCACTCGAATACAATCCAATTTTAATATTGTAAGAAAGGATGCGAGCAATCGTATCCCTTCTTTTTTGGCACTACGGTAAAAACTATGGGTAAAAGAAAACACTAATATTGAAGCTCAAAG
>JAHDEQ010000084.1:15359-17941 GCA_020628755.1 Saprospiraceae bacterium | reverse complement strand
TTTTGTAAATGCTTTTTGGAAATTAGATTTTGAAGCCTATTATTCTTTTAAAGCGATTTTAAGTTTTAAAATGTTTTGAATTAATAGTTTAATATTGTTCTCATTTGTTATAACCAATATCCATTTTTTTTAACACTTTTTAACATTTTGTCGATTTTCCAAGAAGAAATCTCGACAAATGCTAGGAATTGGGGATTAATCTCTATTGGAAAGTTTATCAATTTGTTAAAAAAGAACCAAAATAGATAAGATAGAGCTAAAGCACAGCCCTATAAAATGTATCCATTTTATAGGGCTGCTGGGCTTTGGTTTTGGGAAAAGCCTTTTACACTCATTTCAAAACATGAAATAAGTCAATTCAAAAATAGTATGTAAATTACTTAAAAACTACTGTGGTGGAGCGACCTTTATTTTGTCTTTGATTGAAGCAATAAGAGATGGAGAAACTTTTCTGCGCTGAATTCTACTTTTTATAAAATCCCTAAAGGATTTTTCTTTGGAAAGTAATTTATAGTAAGCTGGGTTTTGTTGAATTTCTTGGAGTAATTTTCTTTCGTCGTCAATATTGAGTTCGTTATCTAAATACATGGTGACTTTTTGGACGAGCTCGCGATAAGTTTGATTATTATTCCCCATTACAATAAATTTTGGCAACTCTCTATGATCCAATGGTTACAAAATCTATACTACAACAGCCTATCGAACTGACTATGGGTGAGTCGGATATGGAGCAAATTGTTGCAATGCTGATAGTTTGTAGTAACATCTTTTTGTGGAAAAGTGAGTCGGGTGAAAAAATGATATAAAAAAATAAGGATTCAAAACGAGTTGAACCCTTATAGGTATATTTAAAATATTATTTTACATAACCTTTGCTTGATGCGTACTGACGTAATGTCGCTTTTAGCATATTACGTGAACGGTGCAAGCGTGAGCGTACTGTACCTATCGGAATATCTACGATTTTTGCAATTTCTTCGTAGGTAAATCCTTCTATATCGCACAATAAAATCACCGTACGGAAATCAACTGGCAATGCATTGATGGCATTGGTGACTTCGTCGCCCATCATATGCTGAAACATCTCCTCACGCAAGTCGGTGTAGCTTGCATAATTGGTGTCATTTTCGCCATCTTGGTAGCTAACGATTTCCTCGTAATCAACTTTGGTTGGTTGTTTTTTTGCTTTTCGATAACGATTGATAAACTCGTTTTTCAAAATTCTAAACAACCATGCCTTAGCATTTGTCCCCAATTCGTAACGCTCTATGAAACGATATGCCTTCAAGAAACATTCTTGAACGAGGTCGTTAGCATCTTCATCGTTGTACGTCAAGTGATAAGCAAAAGTATATAGTGCATCTGCGTGTGGCAGAAACTCTTGCTCAAAAATCTGATCGTGACGTTCTTTCATTAAATTCTCTTTAGCTAAAACTAACATGATTGTAGTGCTTTGTGGGAATTTTTACAAAAAATTCTCCTCTATTCTGAAATATAAATTCTTACACAAAATTCCATGTTTTGGAATGAATCTGTTGTTTTTCTAATCCATTCAACCCAATAACTACTATAATTTCAAGTTAGTTCCCTAAAGTTCAAAAAAAAACAAAAAAAGTTCTGTGGCATTCGCCACAGAACTTTTTTTATGAAATATTTTTCTCGCAAGCTAAAACATGCGCTACTTTATCCTTCGAGTGCTGCTGCACCACCAACGATTTCAGAAAGTTCTCTGGTAATCGCTTCTTGGCGGGCTTTGTTATATGAAATTTTCAATTCTTTTACCAAGTCTTCGGCATTTTCGGTTGCTTTGTCCATTGCTGTCATACGTGCGCCATGCTCAGAAGCATGTGTATCGAGGCAGTACTTTTGAAATTGCGTTTGCAGAATACTTGGAATCAAGTGTTCGAGTAATGCTTCTTTGCTTGGTTCAAAAATATAATCTGCCTTATGTCCTTTTTTATCTCCTTCTTTTTTCTCCAATTTCTTAACAGGTAAAAATTGGTCAACTTCAGGAAACTGCATCGCAGCATTACGGAATCTTCCGTAGGCAACATAGATAGCGTCATACTTCTCTGCCTTAAAACCATCCATCAACATTTGAGAAACTTGCGCTACATTATCAAAACTCAAATCATTAAATAACTCCACATAATCTGTAACGATATTACAATTTTCATATCGTTTTTTGAAGTAGTCATAACCTTTTTTACCCACACAAACGATAGTCAAATTACCTGTTTTGCGTTGTGCATCAAAAGATTCGTTGATTTTGGCAACAGCTCCTTTGATAACATTGGAGTTGAATGCCCCACACAAACCTCTGCTAGAAGTTACTACAACTACAACAGGATTCTTAACTTCTCGCTCTGTACCAAAAGAGGTTGAAGCGTCTCCTTCTAAATTAGAAAGTATATTAACCAACATTTCATTCAACTTATTGGCGTAAGGACGCATTTGTTGAATGGCTTGTTGTGCACGACGCAATTTTGCAGCCGAAACCATTTTCATGGCTTTGGTGATTTGCTGCGTAGATTTTACGGATGTAATCCGTTCTCTTACTTCTTTTAAGTTTGCACCCATGG
>JAHDEQ010000084.1:2297-15259 GCA_020628755.1 Saprospiraceae bacterium | reverse complement strand
GCCTGCTATGCAGGCTTATTTATACTGTTTTACTAATTCGGCAGCTAATTTCTCGACTGCCTGAGTAGCTTCTTTTGCTAATTTTCCAGATTTGAAAGTACTCAATACTTCAGGATGCTTTTGCTCTAAAGTAGTTAAGAAATTTTCTTCAAAATCCTTGATTTTATTAACTGGTACATCTCTTAATAAACCTTTTGTACCTAGATAAATAATAGCAACTTGTTTTTCAACAGAAACTGGCGAATATTGGGCTTGCTTCAAGATTTCCACATTACGCTGTCCCTTACCTAAGATTGCTGTAGTTGCGGCATCTAAGTCAGAACCAAATTTGGCAAATGCCTCAAGCTCACGATATTGAGCTTGATCGAGTTTAAGCGTACCTGCTACTTTTTTCATAGATTTAATCTGAGCCGAACCTCCTACACGTGATACCGAGATACCTACGTTAATTGCTGGACGAACACCTGCGTTAAACAAGTTTGACTCCAAGAAAATCTGACCATCTGTAATCGAAATTACGTTGGTAGGAATATATGCTGATACGTCACCCGCTTGTGTTTCGATAATTGGAAGAGCTGTTAATGAACCGCCTCCTTTAACGATACCTGCTTTTTTTAACGACTCTGGTAAATCGTTCATATCATTCGCAATACCATCATCTGCGATGATTTTAGCTGCACGCTCCAATAAACGAGAGTGAAGATAAAATACATCACCAGGATATGCCTCACGACCTGGAGGACGACGCAACAATAAAGATACCTCACGGTAAGCTACCGCTTGCTTTGACAAGTCATCATAAACAATCAATGCTGGACGACCTGTATCACGGAAGAACTCTCCAATTGCTGCACCTGCGAATGGTGCGTAGAACTGAAGTGGTGCTGGATCAGAAGCCGAAGATGAAACGATAACAGTATAAGCCATCGCACCATTTTCTTCTAATGATTTTGCTACCTGTGCTACTGTCGATGCTTTCTGTCCAGAAGCAACGTAAATACAGAAAACAGGCTCACCTCTATCATAAAATTCTTTTTGGTTGATTATCGTATCAATAGCAATAGCAGTTTTACCTGTTTGACGGTCACCAATAATCAACTCACGCTGACCTCTACCAATTGGAATCATTGCATCAATTGCTTTAACTCCAGTTTGCAAAGGCTCGGCTACTGGTTGACGATAAATTACCCCAGGTGCTTTACGCTCCAATGGCATCTCGTACTTTTTACCACCAATTGGCCCTTTACCATCAATAGGCTCACCAAGAGGATTTACCACACGACCTACAAATTCTTCGCCTACTTCGAGAGAAGCAATACGACTTGTACGACGTACTTTAGAACCTTCTTTGATGCCATCGCCAGAACCCAAAAGTACAACCCCAACGTTGTCTTCCTCTAAGTTCAATACGATAGCTTGAACGCCATTTTCAAATTCAACAAGCTCACCTGCTTGTGCTTTAGATAAACCATACACACGCGCAATACCATCTCCTACTTGGAGTACCGTCCCTACTTCTTCTAACTCAGTTGCGGTGCTAAATCCAGAAAGTTGCTGCTTGAGTATTGCAGATATTTCATCAGGTTTTACGCCAACCATATTATATAGATTTTAATTTATTACGAATAATAGTAGATATTCCGCTAAGGCGGATTATTTACTTTTTACATTTGCTTTTCATAAATATTTCCAACAAACTCTTTGCGGAGCAAAGCTAGTTTGTGTGCTACACTCGAATCGTATAACTTATCGCCAATTTCGATTACAAATCCACCAATCAAACTTGGATCGACTTGTGTTTCGATTTCCACATTTTCACTTGTTGAGTTACTTGCCAACAATTTCGTTTTGATTTTGTCTAAAGCATCTACAGAAAGTGGCTTGGCAGAAGTCACTTTGACGGTAGAGATATTTTTGAACTTGCGATATTGTTCTACAAATTCGTTTGCTATCTCAGGCAAGAAATTTTCACGACCTTTATTGACAATGATGTTGAGAAAACCCATTGTCATTTTGTCGAAAGACTCGCCAAAAAGTGCTTGAAATACTTGTTTCTTTTTGCCTCCATTTACGATAGGACTCTTGAGCATCAAGTATAAGTCACGGTTTTCGGCAGATTCTTGTAACACTTTGATGTCTCCCATAACCGTGTCGAGCTTGCCTTGCTCATGAGCAAGTTCAAGCAATGATTTAGCATAACGGGAAGCAATTCTTACTAAAGACATATTTTCACGTGTTCACGTGTTCATGTGTTCACGTGTTCACGTTCTTACTTGACGTAGATACGTGAATACGTGAGCACGTGCGCACTTTTGTTTAATTTAATTTAATATCGTCGATAAGGTTGTTGATAAGGCGGTCTTGTTCGCCATCATTACCTAAGTCTTTTTTGATAACTTTTTCGGCAATTTGTAAAGCCATTTGACCAGTCATATTTTTAAGCTCGGTCATTGCTGCTTTTTTCTGATTTTCAATTTCAGATTTGGCATTGGTAACAATGCGCTTGGCTTCATCTTTGGCTTTGTCGCGTGCTTCGTTGACTATTGCGTCACGAGACTCTTTAGCTTCTTTTAAGATTTGGCTGCGTTCTGCACGAGCTTCTGCTAAAATCTTTTCGTTTTCAGCTTTCATATTTGCCATTTCTTCGCGTGCTTTGGCAGCTTGGTCTAGCGCATCTTGGATATCGCTTTCTCTTTTCTGCAATGACTCACGGATAGGTCCAAAAGCGAATCGTCCAACTAAAAACCAGAACAACCCAAAAATAACAGTTGTCCAAAATAGCAAACCAAAATCTGGTTTGATAACATTAAAATCTGCTAATAAAACTAACATATATTAAAATTATGATTTTTCTAAATTTGTGAAACTGACCAGCAGCCAACCGCATACTGGTCAGTTAATTTGGATTTTTACGCTACAAGGAATGATAAGATAATCGCGATCAAAGCAGCACCTTCAATAAAGGCTGCCATTAAGATCATGTTTGCACGAATATCACCTACAGCTTCTGGCTGACGAGCAATGGCTTCCATTGCTTTTGCACCAATATTACCGATACCTAAACCAGCACCGATTACTGCGATACCCATTCCGATAGCTACAATAGATCCTCCCATGATTGGAAAATTTTATGGTTAATTAATAAAATTCTAATGATGTTCTTCTTCAACAGCAGCGCCAATATAAGATGCTGTTAAAATTGTAAATACAAATGCTTGTACAAATGCTACAATCAACTCAATTGCCATCATAAACATGGTCAATAAAGTTGAACCGATTGCTGCACCATAAGCACCTGCAGGATTAGTTCCCACTTTTCCAAAAATAAAAATGAAACTAACAAATATGATAATTACCATGTGACCTGCTGTGATGTTTGCGAACAAACGCAACATTAGCGTCAATGGCTTAATAAATAGTCCTAAAATCTCAACTGGAATCAAAATTGGTTTTACAAACCAAGGCGTACCTGGTGCAAACAATTGGTGTTTCCAATAATGTGCATTTCCATTGATATTTGTAATAATAAAAGCAAACAATGCTAAAACCATTGTTACAGCTAAATTACCTGTGGCATTAGCCCCTCCAAAAAATGGAATTTGACCAAATAAATTCAATCCTACAATAAAAAAGAAAATACATAATAAGAATGGGAAAAATTTCGCCCACTTATGTCCCAAGAATGGCTTCGCTACTTCATCTCGAATAAAGGTTACAAAAACCTCCATGAGGTTTTGAACACCCGTTGGTGCTTTACCATCTCTATTTCTATATTGCTTTGCACAATAAAAGAATAACCAACCCAATAAAAAGCAAACTAAAATCATTGAAACCACATTCTTGGTCAATGAAAAATCATAGAAAGAAGTGATTCCACCGCCAAAAATTCCACCATCCGCTGTACTTTTTGGTTCTAAATCGTATAATTTATTATCATAACAAACTTGTGATAAAAATTTACCTTCTTTATCTTCTGTATGGTTAAAACCATTTACTGTCAACTCTCCCATCGGAAATCCTTGTCCTGCTTTTACGCGTTTAACAGAACCACCATCCAAAACATAACCATCTATCGCGTGATGTCCGTCGCCGTGATGTCCAATTCCAAATTTAGAAGACATAAAAGTTTTCCATCCTAATTCCTTATTGTATAAAATACAAGGTAAAGGAAGTTGTAGAGGGCCGATACTATAAACATTAGCATCTGCAATGTGATGAATAGCTAAATCGCCTGCATTAAACTCTTTGTGTTTAATACCACATCCCGCATGATGTCCATGATGATCATGCCCATGCGCTCCATGTTTGTGGTCGTGGCTATGATTATGGCCACTATGGTCGTGATTATGGTTATGCCCACTGTGATCATGGCTGTGGTTGTGATTGCTGTGATCATGCGAGTGGTTATGACTACTCCCTTGATGGGAGTGGCCATGCGAATGATTATCGTGGTTGTGAGAATGGTCTTGAGCCGAAACTCCTATAGAGAATGCAAAAGCATAAATTAAGCAAAGAAAAAATCGTCGCATAGAATTTCTGTGTCTTTAAGTTATTAAGCACTTTGAGAATGCCTCCTTAAAATCGCTGCAAAGGTAGCGACTTTTATGTTCTTATGAAAGCTAATTTTTGCTTTTTTTAAAGGAAGTCTTGACTTTTTGTAAAGTTCTGAAAACGTGTAACTTACAAATTGCAAATCCTTGATTTGCAATGATTTTAGGAAAGTTTCATTTCAAATGATTTTATTTCTAAAAAAGTTATTATTCAAGAATTATAATTTGCTTGAACCCTTGTTTGGAAGCATTCGTATTTTTCTAAAGAAATTGGTTTTGATTTGGTACTGAGGCTTATTACTTTTGCAGAAGTTTGTAGTAAAAAATTAATAATGACATTACTCCGATATATCCTCATTTTTGGTAGTCTCTTTTTGACATTCAGCTTATCGGCTCAATCTATTAGTGAGCTAGAAGCTCGCTACAAGAAAGCATCTAAGTATCGTGATAAGATGTTTATCAAATATGATTTGGCAAAGGCTTATATGAAAAATGACTTGTCTAAAGCGGCTCGTCATGCACAAGATGCCGCCGATATTGCATACAAAATGCGAGACAAAAATATGCAAGGCAAAATTGCCTTGCTTGATGCCAAAATACATTTGAAACGTCGTGATGACAATAAAGCTGAGGCTCGCTTTAAGTCTGCCCTTTCTTATGCCAAAGATGCTAAAAATAATAGTGTAATTTCTGAAAGTGCTAATGGTCTTGCCAAACTTGCTTACAAAGACCGTGATTATAAACGTGCTTATGAGTACTTAAACGATGTCATAAGAGTAAGTGGCAGTAGTTCATCATCTTCATCGAGTTCAAGTTCGAGTAGTAGTGTTGATAATAGTAGAGTTATCAAACTAGAAAATGAAAATGTAAAACTGGCCAACGAAAAAAATCAGGTTGAACGTGAAAATATTCGTCTCAAAGAACAATTGGCCGAAATAAAAGGTGAAAAAGTAGATTTTAGCTCTGCTCGTAAAGCATTGGACAAGCAAAAGGCCGAGATTCAAAAAGAACGCCAACGTGCTGACCAAGTTGAGGAAAGACTTGCCGAAGTCGCTGAAGCAAAGGAAGAAGCTGAAGCTCGTACCAAACGACGTGAAAAGCGCATCGAACAAATGAGTGAAGATGTGGCTAAGACAGAATTGGCTCTAAAAGAGGCTGAAAACGAAAAACTGAAAGCCGAAAAAGCTAAAGAGCAACAAAACCAAATGTTTACTTATGGTGCGCTTGGTGCAGCTTTTTTGATTTTGTTGACATTGCTTAGACTTTGGGCAAACCGCCGTGCAAAGAAAAAATTGGAAGAAAAGAACAAGCAAATCGAAGACGAACGCAAACGCTCGGATGAGCTTTTGCTGAACATTTTGCCTGAACCCATTGCTGCCGAACTCAAAGAAAACGGCAAAGCCAAAGCTCAAAAATATGATAGTGTCTCGGTCTTGTTTACTGACTTTAAAAACTTTTCTGGTATTTCGGAAAAACTTAGTCCTGAGGCTTTGGTAGCAGAATTAGACCATTGTTTTAAGGCTTTTGATTATATCATATCGCAATATCCTGGTATTGAAAAAATTAAAACGATTGGTGATGCTTATATGTGTGCGATTGGCTTAACCAACCGCCGCCAAATGCCTAACGACTTGGTTAAAGCAGCTATGGAAATGCAGGAGTTTTTGGCCGATTATAAAGAAGATCGTCGAAAAAAAGGTCTTCCTTTTTTCGAGGCACGAATTGGTATTCATACTGGTCCAGTTGTAGCAGGTGTCGTGGGCTTCAACAAATTTGCCTACGATATTTGGGGCGACACCGTAAATATTGCTTCACGCATGGAGTCCAATTGTGACCCTGGCAAAGTGAATATTTCGGAATCAACCTACAATCAAGTACGCTATAAATTTACTTGCAATTATAGAGGGAAAATTGCTGCCAAAAATAAAGGTATGATTGATATGTATTACGTAGAGAAAGTACTTTAATCTCTAAAAAAAATCCAGTTCAGCCAAAAATGAATTTTGGCTAAACTGGATTTCCCCACAGTTCTTGACAAACTGACTATCCTTCCACTAGCGTTCCTACCGACTCTCCTTTGATAATACGCATCAAATTTTGATTGTCATTGATGTCAAAAACAATGATAGGAAGGTTATTTTCTTGGCAAAGTGTAAAAGCCGTCATGTCCATCACATTGAGGCCCAAACTAATCACTCTGGAGAACTGTATTTTATCAAATTTCTTAGCACTTGGGTCTTTTTCGGGATCTGCTGTATAAATCCCATCTACACGTGTGCCTTTGAGAATTACATCGGCACTGATTTCGTTGGCACGAAGCGCAGCAGCCGAATCTGTCGTGAAATAAGGACTTCCTGTACCAGCCGAAAATATCACAACTCTACCCTTTTCGAGGTGACGAATTGCCTTACGGCGAATATAAGGTTCAGCAATTTGTTCCATCTTAATGGCTGTAACCAATCGGGTGTAAACACCCAATTGTTCCAAAGCACTTTGTAGAGCCATGCCATTCATAACGGTTGCCAACATGCCCATATAGTCACCTTGTACCCGTTCGATACCTGCGTCCTTAGCTTGCAAGCCTCTAAAAATATTACCTCCTCCTATGACAACTGCTATTTCAACACCTTCTTCACGGATTGCTCTGATTTGCTCGGCATAATGGTGCAACATACTTGGATCAATTCCAAACCCTTGCTTCCCCATCAAAGATTCACCACTTAATTTTAGGAGGATACGTTTGTATTTTAGAGACATATTTATTTAAAGTTTTGATATGTGTTTACAAAATATGGGAAGTAAGATACTCTTACAAAGTTATAATCAAATCAGATACCAAGTAATACTATAATCAGGGTATTTTCTAACAAAAAAACTGTAAAGACATAAAAAAAGCGAACATTGAATCAATGTTCGCTTTTTTTTTGCTAGGCTTTTTACCCTAAAGTAACATGTTTGAAGTCTGTTACTGTAAGTTTTGAGTCAATGCTTTGTAAATAAGCTTGAACGCTTTGCTTACCATCTTTTACATAAGCCTGATTCAATAAAGTATTTTCTTTAAAGAACTTGTTCAATTTACCCATTGCAATTTTTTCGAGCATTGCTTCTGGTTTTCCAGCTTGACGAGCGATATCCATTCCGATTTCGATTTCTTTCTTAACGATTGCTTCATCAACACCATCTTTATCCAAAGCAACTGGTTTCATAGCTGCTACTTGCATCGCAACGTTTTTACCAGGCTCCATAAATTGAGGACCTTCTAAATTTAAAGCTACAATTACACCTGCACGGTACCCCATGTGGATGTATGGTAATACTTGACCTTCGCCAGCAGCCGTCTCAATCTTAGCATATTGAGCAACTTCTACTTTTTCGCCAATCACACCAATTTGCTCAGTTACTTTCTCACCGATAGTCAATCCACCTCCAAAATCAGTAGCCAATAAAGCATCCAAATCAGCAGGCAATTTTTTAAGAGCAATGTCAGCAATACTCTTTGCGAAATTTACAAAATCTTCATTTTTGGCAACAAAATCTGTTTCGCAACTCAAACGCACAACCACACCATTGTTGCGGTTAGCAGAAGTAGTCGCAATTACAACACCTTCTTTTGCTGCACGGTCAGCACGTTTAGCCGATAATTTTTGTCCTTTTTTGCGTAATATCTCAATAGCCTTGTCAAAATCTCCATCAGCCTCAGTTAAGGCTTTTTTGCAATCCATCATCCCCGCGCCAGTTTGGTCACGAAGGGCTTTTACATCTTTAGCTGAAATTTTTACTAAGCTCATATTTTTAATATAGTTAAATGGTTTATAATTATTTTTTTATTAAGCCTTAGCGCTATCTTTTTCTTTTCTGCGCTCGTTCAATCCTTCTTTGATTGCCTCTACAATTGCATTTGTGATAATTGTAATTGATTTAGAAGCATCATCATTAGCAGGAATTGGAAAATCCACCTGATTTGGGTCAGAGTTGGTATCTACCATAGCGATAGTACGCATACCCAACTTATGTGCTTCTGCAAGAGCAATATGCTCGTGGTGAATGTCAATAATAAAAGCTGCCTTAGGCAAACGATTGATTTTAGCAATACCACCTAAAACTTTTTCTAGTTTGGCACGCTCACGTGTTAACATCAAACGCTCTTTTTTGGTGATGCTATCGAAGCTACCGTCCGCCAACATTTTGTCAATGTTGTTCATCTTTTTGATAGACTTGCGAATGGTAGAAAAGTTAGTCATCATACCTCCCAACCAACGCTCCGTCACAAAAGGCATATCTACACTTCGTGCAGCATCTGCTACAATATGACGCGCTTGTTTTTTGGTAGCAACAAACAAAATTTTATGTCCAGCTTTTGCCATTTGTCGTGCTGCATTGCAAGCACGAGTGAGGCAGTCTGTCGTTTTGTTTAAATCAATGATATGGATTCCTTTACGCTCCATAAAAATGTAGGGTTGCATTTTAGGATTCCATTTTTTACGCAAGTGGCCAAAGTGTACACCTGCATTTAGTAAATCTTTATATGTTGGAGATTGCATATCTTTAAATATCTTATTTTAAGTAAACAAGTCAAGTGAAAAATAAAAGCATTAACGCTTAGAGAACTGGAAGCTCTTACGTGCCTTAGGCTTACCGTATTTTTTACGCTCCACGACTCTCGCATCACGACGCAAGTATTTCTTGTCTTTCAACGGCTTGCGGAACTCTTCGTTCAACTTAACCAAAGCTCTCGAAATTGCCATTCGAGTTGCTTCTGATTGTCCTTTGAATCCACCGCCACTAACATTGACTTTGAGGTTGTAGATGCTTGTTTCAACATCTACTGTTGCAAAAGGGTCAGTGATAGTTGCTTGAACATGTTTTTGTGGAAAATACTCTTGGTAAGGTTTTCCATTAACTGTGATGTTGCCGTCTCCTTTGGTCAGATAAACTCTCGCAACAGAGGCTTTTCGTCTTCCAATGGCATTAATCATTTCCATATTGATAAAAATTAATTTTCTTTAATAAGGTTTAAGTCGGACGGCGATAGCAGAAGCCGACCGACGAATTGGATTTAATTATATATCCAATTCTCTTGGTTTTTGAGCAGTATGTGGATGCTCATTGCCATTGTAAACAAACATTTTTTTGAACATTGCTCTACCTAAACGATTTTTAGGTAACATACCTCGTACTGCACTCTCAATTATTCGTTGAGGCTGCTTGGCACGAACTTCTTTTACGGTTGCTCTTTTTTGACCACCAGGATAGCCCGTATGCCAGATGTATTGTTTTTGGTCTTCTTTCAAACCTGTAAAACGTATCTTGTCTGCGTTGAGTACTATTATATAGTCTCCCGTATCTACGTGTGGCGTATAAGATGGCTTATGCTTGCCACGCAATCGGTGAGCAATTGCTGTTGCCAAACGACCACAAGTTTTACCTGCCGCATTGACGACGAACCAATCTCTTTGGATGGTTTCTTTTTTGGCAGATTGTGTTTTATAACTTAATGTATTCACAATTAAAAAATTTTAAATGAAATTAAAAAAGCCTCGTATAAAAGTCTTCATTCTGAAATCAAGAAAGGAGGCTTTTCCAAAGCGAGTGCAAAGGTAATTTGTATTTTTGCAAAAAACAAGCTCTTTTTAAAGATTTTTCTATTTTTTATTTTCATAAGTCCTTGAAAAACAGTCGAAATTTCGCACAGAAATAAAAATAGCTACTATAGAGAATATCTAATCGCAATACTTTGTCTATATCTATTATCTATCCTTCTTGTAGGTTTGTCTTTCAAAAACCTTCAAATTTTAACATCGTATTAACATTCAAAACAATATATTTTTGAATAGTCTTAAAATAAAGAAAAAAAGACTAATCATCATTTTCTCCAAATTATATTCTAAAAAATCTTTCAACAATAGTTAATTATTTAACAATTTTACATTATTACAACATTTTACATATTAAAAATTTGCTTTATGTGTTTTTATTACATACCTTTATAATAGCAGAAACAAGAAGTTTTCACTTCTTTTCAACTTCCTAAGTGTTCTAGAGAATTTTAAATACAAAAAATGTATTTATAAATTTCTTATCAAAAATTTAAAGTAACTTCTAAAATTAGTAATCTTCAGCCTTACTTGTGTTCTAGGTTCATGAAGCTAACTTTGAATCAGCCTAAAAGAAAAAAATTAATCCGTTTATCACGACATTCTAATTCGTAGTAGATTAGTAACCTTATCTATTACACATAAGAAAAAATCATATTAGATAAGCAGTTTCGACTGTTTCGTCCTTAGGATTTCATTGTCTATGCGCAAAGACATATAACAATTTTTTTCACTGATTAATTTAAACCCAGAAACTATGGAAAAATTAACAAAAGCTCTAAAAGAGCGAATCTTAGGATTAATCTCTGATTCTGAGAAAGATTTAGCAGATGCAAAAAACTTAATCGAATCGCTGGAATGCGTAGATGAGCCGCCACCGCCACCACCACCGCCTGACAATCCTATATTAGGCGTCAATATTGGTAAAGAGTATGACGAAAGAAGAGGCAACCACCCGATTGTCAATTACATTAAAAACTTGAGGGTGTTTTTGTTGCTCGAAGAAGTTTATGGAGGTAAATTTCCGAGTGTGAGCGAGCCTATATACAATCCTGACAATTTAGATGAATTTCCGCCTACTCTATCTATGGCTGGTTATCGAGATAGGTTCAAACAAATGCATAATCAAGGATTTGATATACGAATCAGTTTGGAATCAATCTTTGAAAAAACACCTACTGGCGATGTTATTCGAACTCGTCCTTTTCCTAACAAGTCATTTAGTCGTGCAGAATGGGGCGGAAATGCAACGGAGATTATCGAAAATGCTCGAAAATTAGCAGTGGCTATTGATGCTATGTATGGTGAATTCATATCAAGATTAGAATTTACCAATGAAGCTTGGGGCGAACCAGGTTTTGAAGCTACTAAGTGGATTATCCGAGGAATGATTAATGGATTCCAAGAAGTCAATTCCGACATTAAACTATCTTTAGGAGCTTATCAAGCATACAAGTCCGACAATCGCTGGAAGTGTGACACCTGCGCTTATCCTAGTGGTGACTTTATCGGAAATGTTCTTGAGGATTGGATGCTAGAGTTTATTGATGAGATTACTATTCATCCGTATAGCTTTTCACTGAATAGTATCAATCTGGTTGAGCAACCTTTGAACAATCCAAATAGCGAGTTCAAATACTTGTATGACATGGTGAAATGGAGAGATGAAAACTATCCAAATCTCAAATTATGTATAACCGAAATTGGTTGGAACTCGGCAGCCGTTGGCGAAGAAAAACAAGCCGATTATCTGGAACAAGTCCTTGCTGAAGCAGGAAGATTGGGTATCGAAACTGTTTATGTCTATGAGGCTGTGGACAGCCCTAGAGATGCAGTATTTTCTTCCTGTGGCCTCTTTGAAGTAGAGCCTGGAAATCGAAAACCCACGAGACCTAAAGCGTTTCTTAATCGTTTAGCCGTTGAAGGAGATAGTCAAACTCCTCGACGAATGGAAGGATAAACACACTATTTAAACTAAGGAAGTTGATGATGGAGCTTTACACTTTTTTGTGTAGAGCTCTTTTTTATTTAAACTAAAATCTTTTTTAAGGGTTGAAATGGAGAACATAACTTTATCCATGAAACTTTTCAACCCAAAACGGTCTATCATTATTTGCTCTATCCTTGCGGTATTGAGTGTGTATTTTGTATTTCACCTGAAATTTTCGTTTGATTTTGAGCAATTTTTTCCTTCGGGCGACCCTGACTTGGAGTTTTTTAGAGATTTTATTGAAAACTTTGAGACCGACGACAATTTTTTGTTGGTTGGCATTAAACGTGCGGATGGCGTTTTTGAACAAAAATTCTTAGAAGATTTTCA
Source organism: Saprospiraceae bacterium (assembly GCA_020628755.1). GTDB lineage: Bacteria > Bacteroidota > Bacteroidia > Chitinophagales > Saprospiraceae > JAHDES01. Next base: position 2,795 of record JAHDEQ010000084.1, on the reverse strand, counting down.
TGACCTTACGGTAAAAGCAAAAGCATTGCCGCATGTTTTGGAAAGTCAGTCCTTGACTAAGTTTTCGTATCCATTGAAAACGCCTTTTGCAGTCACTACCGTACCTGCCATTCATATAAAAAATCCAGCCAAGTATGAACGTGACAAAAAGCGCATTCTGCAAGATGAGCGTTTTGTGTACAATTTGATTTCAGCAGATGCCACAACCTTAGTTATTAATCTCAAAATTATCAATAGCATCCAACTTGAACAAGCCGAAGAGTTGATGCAGGAATTGGATAAATTGATTGCTAACTACGATTTTGAGGAGTCTCATTACATTGGTCGTCCTTATTTTCAAAAAGAATTAGTGGCCATGCAGAAACGTGAGATTCTAGTTTCGGCATTTGTTTCAGGAATCTTAGTTTCGATAGTCATGTTTCTGATTTTTAGAAAAATGGGCGGCATCCTTGTTTCTCTAGTTTCTATTGGTTTGGGTATGCTTTTGTTTATGGGTTT
>JAHDEQ010000084.1:0-2197 GCA_020628755.1 Saprospiraceae bacterium | reverse complement strand
AATATGCCTAGAGGCGAAAAAATAACGGAGGACTTTTTATTTTTTGAAAAAGAATTTGCTGGTTTTCGCCCTCTCGAATTTGCCGTCTTTGTACAAGACGGCTACAAAGCGACCGACTACGAAGTACTCCAACAAATGGACAAACTCGAACAGCATTTGCGAACCTATGAATCCATTCGTTCGGTGCTTTCGGTTACGGCTTTATACAAAAGCATCAATCAGATGTTTAAAAGTAACAAAGAAGAAGCCTACCAACTCGCCAAAAACGAAAAAGAATTTAAAAAACATGCAAGATTTGCCAATAAAGTACCTGAACAGAGTTTTAATATTTTAGTCAATAAAGAACAAGATAAGGCGCGTATTTCTTCTCGAATTCTCGATCTTGGAGCCGATACCAATCAAGAAATTTGTCGAAAAATTGACGATTGGATTGTCCAAAATACCGACCCAAATATTGTCCAATTTAAACGAACAGGAACGGGATTTATCATTGACAAAAACTCGATTTATGTACGAGAGAGTTTGTTGTGGGGCTTGGGTATGGCGATGGTCATTGTGAGTTTTATGATGGTATTTTTATTTCGAGATTTGAGGTTGTTAATTATTTCGATTGTACCAAATGTATTTCCGCTACTCTTGGGCGGGGCTTTACTTGGTTTCTTAGGGATTGAATTGGAAGCAGGAGTTGCTATTGTTTTTGCCGTTATTTTTGGAATTGCGGTGGACGATACGATACACTTTTTGAGTAAATTCAAATTGGCAAGAGATAAAGGCAAAACCATCGAAGAGTCTATACACATCACTTTTGTGGAAACAGGCAAAGCCATTTGTTTGACTTCGATTATCTTATTTTTTGGATTTTTGGTGATGCTTTTTTCTATACATCCGCCAAGTGTGACAATAGGTTTGTTGATTAGTTTGACCTTGCTATCCGCACTTTTCAGTGACTTGTTATTGATTCCGCTATTGATTCGTTGGCTGATAAAGGAATAAAAAAATTGCCTGCCGAAATATTACAAATCGGCAGGCAATATAGATTAATCGGTTTTGGGAAAATTAAATCGGTTTAAAGAATGACCTCTCTGTTGATATTGGGAAAATTTATCGGTAGCAAATGGGATGTCGGATTGGGATGCTGCTTTCTACAATTTTGAGAAAGCCGTCGGGAACACAACAATTGTTTTCTCATAATAAAATGTTTTTTCAATTTTTAGAAAAACGAGTTTCTTCTAATTGAGGTTAAAGGTTGTGTAAGTATTGCTACATATAAGATAAGTTTATACTTTTTTTAATGTCCCTCCAAGAGCCGAAGCTCTTGGAGTTTCAAAAAATAATAGTCTAAATCGGTTTGGGATAATTAGGTAACTCGGTAATGGGAGGTGTAGATTCTAGCTTATTTATTCAAATCACGTTTCATTATAAAGACGCAGCCAAATAGCGAATTACATTTAGGATTTTGTTAAAAAACACAGAATAATGTTAAGTAATTCCCAAAAAAGTAGTTTTAACATCTTTTACTCTCTCAAAGCATTAGAAAACAGCCTTTTATTATTGGAATAGTTTTAGATAGAACTGTAAGTATTGATAGCTATATAAAAACTTTTTTGCTCTGATTAAAAAAAAATCAGCACAGTATTAAAAAAACACTTATATTTGCAATCCAATTTAATTACGGTCGGTTGGGAGAGTGGCTTATCCACTGGTCTGCAAAACCAGCTACAGCGGTTCAAATCCGCTACCGACCTCAACGTTACGCCTTGTAAATCAATGATTTGCAAGGCGTTTTCCTTTTATAAGGGGTGAATATGATGTTTTTTGTGCAGAATTTTTTAAAACCCTGACTAAATAATGGATTTTGTATCCTTACAAATCCATTTGCTTCACAGCAAATAAAAATTTAGTATTGAGGGAATGGCGTTTTGCTATTCCTTTTTTTGTTGATAGTCTTTTGATGTTGTAGAAAAGTGGTGGTAGGAAGTATTTTATCAACGAAAATCTGTAAAATAAATACCCAAAAGTTGATAACTGGATAAAAGTAGCTAGTAACGAATGTTTCAAAACAAAACCCAAATAACTATTTTAGGAGCATTAGCCGTCACCGCTCTCATGAATCTCCCTCGACTTTTAATTACACTTCGAGGAGGTGAGTTGGCTACTTCATTTGGATTAACATTGGGAGATGTTTTTTTGAGAAGTG
>JAHDEQ010000083.1 GCA_020628755.1 Saprospiraceae bacterium | reverse complement strand
CGCGACCCTCAGCTTGGAAGGCTGATGCTCTACCAACTGAGCTACTCCCGCCTATAAAGCACAAGTACAAAACATCAAAAAAAATGATGTTTAATACTTATTCTTTTTTAAGAAAAGAAGTGGGGGTGATAGGAATCGAACCTATTCAGTCATAGACACCAGATTTACAGTCTGGCCCGGCTCTCCAACTCCGGCGCACCCCCAACAATATCTTTGGTACTACAATAATAATTATTGAGTGTTAAGGACGAACACTTGTGCTGAAAACAGCATAATATTATAATTATAGTCTAAAAAATTTCAAATATGATAAGAAAAAAAGAGAGCCGATGGAGGGACTCGAACCCCCGACCTGCTGATTACAAATCAGCTGCTCTAGCCAGCTGAGCTACATCGGCGTTTTAGATAAGTTTAGAAAACTTTTTTGAGTTTCAAGTAAAAACTTTGTACTCAAAAAGATGTTTCCTGAAGCTAATATCTTTCTTATCAAAAAGAATACCAAAAATGGTATTTGGAAATCATTTTTTCCTAAGCGGTTGCAAAGATATATTTTTTAAATAAAAATTGCCAATATATTTTACTTTTTTTCAATAAAAAATGAAAAAAAATAGAATGTACAATGATTCATACAATTTTGGCAGGCAAAATAGTTCCCCAAGCAAGCATATTCATAGTATTTTCATTTATCCCAAGTCTGCTAAAATTTCTCTTAGATTTGATACAATAAAAAAACCTCAATAGCTGGATACCAACTATTGAGGTTTTTAAAGCGAAAAAATCTAAGTTTTAAAAACTGACCGTTTTGCTATCTTGAGCTACCCCATCTTGATTGGATGCTTTAATGACAATTTTATTTGTACCCCTTTCCAAATCAACTACAGCCTTTAAGGTATTGCTGCGAGGCTTAAATTCAAAATTAGTAATCTTCTTACCATTAACTGTCAATGTGATAGCATTAGAATTTGTTACATTCTTAATGGTTGCCACTATTGAGCTTCGTCCTACGCCAGGATTCATTGGATTAACTGTTGGCTGACTTGCCGATTCAATTTTGACCGTTGGTGGCGTAGCAACAGGTGCTGCCTTTTTGTATGTAATGCTCGAATTGGCTGTTGTTGACCCCGCATCATTCGTAGCTACAATTTGTAAGGTATTTTTACCTTCTTTCAAATTGACACTTGCTGTAACTGTAGAACTAGCTGGATTAGATTGAAATCCTTTGACAGAAGTTCCATTCAATTTGAATACAATACCTCGCTTGTCTGCTACATTTTTAACAGTTGCCGTAATCTTGGCAGATGGTTCGCTAACAACCTTACCTGGTCGGGCAGGATTGGTAAATGCAACTACTGGTTTTGGCACAGGAGGTTTGGAGTTAAACACAATGGTCAAATTATCCGTATCTGAGCCGCTTGCTGTTGCAGCTTTAAGCTGCAACTTGTTTTGGCCTTTGTTTAGATTTACTGTTGCTAAAAAGTTTGTTCCATTTAAAGTGAAATTCGTAATTCGAGAACCATTCATGGTAAATGTCAAATCTGACTTTTTAGCATTTTTGACCGTCGCTTTGATTTGCTGTCGCATGGTTTCGACAATTGCATTATTCTTGGGGCTTGTAAAATTAACCTCAGGCTTGGCAGCAGGTACATTATAGCGTACACTTACTCCTGCTTGGTCTTGTCCGTCGCTATTGACTGCTTTGATTTGTATAGTATTGTTGCCAGCTTTGAGGCTTACATTGGCTGATAAATTGCCTCCACTGTATGAGAAGTCCGATATACCTCTACCATTAACCAATAAAGAAATTCCATTTTTGGACGGCATATTTTTAATGCTTGCTTTGACTTGTGTTTTAGCAGTAGTTACCGTTGCATTGTTGCTCGGCTTGGTAATCGTCACAATAGGAGGTTTGGGCAAGGTTGCTGTGCCTACTCCACTAATATAGCGAATGCCTACTCCATCTTCGCCCCTGCCAAATTTATTACCTGCTTTTATGACGATGTCATTATTCCCCGTTTTTAGATTTACGGTTGCCTGAAACTTCTTAGTACTTGTGCTATAAGTAAAATTGGTCACACGCTGTCCATTGACCATAAATGCTATATCATTTTTGGCATCAATATTTTTAACTGTTGCTTTGATGGTCGCTCTTGATTCCTTAGTAGTTGTACTTTGACTACTTGGAGTCGTGATAGTGACGATAGGTTTGGCATTGTTATTCGTTGGTGTATCATCATTACTGATGATTGAACCCGAACAATTGACTGTTGCAGAATCACTACCTCTACCTGCTCTATTTCCTGCTTCTATCAAAATATTGTTTTGTCCTTGACGCAAGTTGATCGTACTTTGAAAACGAGCCGTTGAAGGATTGTATTCAAAATTGGTTACACGCTGCCCATTGACCATAAATGCTATATCTCTAAAACTATCGACATTTTTGACTGTAGCTTTGATAGTCGTTCGGCAATCATTTGGTACAGGATTACCTGTAGCCGTAATCCGTACTACTGGCTTTTGCTCTACAGCAGGTGGTGGTGGCGGCGGCGTTGTGTCCTTATATATAATAGTCACTTGGTCAGAAGCATTGCCATTGGCTTTGGCTTCGATATAAACTTTATTCTCTCCTTCATTTAGATTGATGGTTGAAGTCAATCGTCCTGTACGAGTATCGTATTCAAAATTATTGCTTCTTCGTCCACTTATATATACAGATATATTGTCTCTGCTATTTACATTCTTGACAGTCGCCTCTACTCTTGCACTACTATTATCTGTTGTATAAGGGTTGGCCGAGGGTCGTGTAATAACAACCGAAGGTTGTTGTTGGGTTTGGGTATTTGCGGTTTCATAATATACAAATGCTTCTTCTGTAGCCTGCCCTTGATTGTTTCTAACTCTAATCGAAATACTATTTTTACCATTAACTAAAGTTACTGGAGCAGTTACTTTGTTTCGACGAAAGTCAAAATTGCGTAAGCGTTTGCCATTTAACAAAACTTGTACATCTCCTGATGAAGCCACATTGTCAATCGTTGCTTCTATCGTAAAATTAGAATTGGAAACATTGTAATTATTAGAAGGCGGATTGATAAAACGAACATAAGGCAAATCACCGCTTGGAGGTGTTGTTGTGACAACAGGTGGCGTATAGACTTCGTCATAGGTAATGATTTGAGTCTCTTGTGCTCGCCCTGCAGAGTTCGTTGCCGTTATGACCACTTCGTTTCGTCCCTCACGTAGTGGAAAACTAATTCTAAAATTTTCGCCATTCATATTGAAACGAGCATTGCGTCCGTTGACTTGACAACGCACTTGGTCTGCTTTTGCATTTTCAATAGTTGCACGCACATAACCTTCGGGCGTAGGCGAAGGGAAAGGATTCATTTGAGGGTCAGTAATCGTTATAAATGGTTCTTGAACTGTTCGACGACCTGGTTCAATAATCCATTTTGCCCCAAAATGTGTGTAATGATACAGATCATTTTCGGCCGTCAAATTATTATCGCTGTCCCACTGCTGACCATCCAAATTGTCGGCTCTAGCCCAAGTTGCTTTATGCCCTAAGCCAAGACCAAATTTTGGGGTAAACCAATAGTACAATTCTGCTCCTAAGGCAGGCATGACATTGATTTTTCCTCCATTTTGAAAGCCGTCGGCTTTGGTTTCAAAAGAGTCATCTAAAATATTGACCACTTGATTGCGTGCATTGCCATTGAGATTTATTTCTGAGAAGGCAGTGGCATAAGTGCCATCTGCGTTGAGCCAGTTGTTTTTGGTATTATAATAATCAAGCCCTACTCCTCCAAAGATGGAAACATCAAATTTGCTGCGTTCTCGCAAACGATTGAGGTGGAAAACCCCTTCGAGTGCCAACTCTCCAATCTTGGTATTGTGATTGTAAAAAACGTAGCCAGGCTCGGTGATATAATCAATGCCATTGCTGCCATTGATTGCCGTATTATTAGTGATTCCGAAAGAAGGATTGCCATCAATGCCATAGGTATTGGCATACAAAAATCGGCCACGTAAATCAAAGGTCAGAGGCGCACCTGGTTTGTACCATAAATTTTTGGCAAGGGTCAATCCAAATCCACGACCATCAAAGGATGCTTCGGCATCGCTTTGTTGGTAAGCCCATCCTCCATTTAGTCCCAAAGTCCAGTAACCTTGTGAGCGAATATGGCTTTTTTGAGCATTCGCTTGTAAAATTACTGTCAATAAAAGTATCCAATATAAATTCTTTCTGATTAAGCCTTCCATAAGCTCGATATTTTGATGGTTTTATACGAATTGGGTTTAACTTACTTCTTTCTAAAAGACGTATTTTTTTGTTAAAGGTATTTACTTTTCTGTCAAAAAAGAAATAGCATTTTTCTCATTTCTTAAAATAAAAAGGGAAGTACCAAGGTACAGACAGCAAAACAAATATAATTTATCCAAATACTTAATCACTTATACAGCAACTAGTTAAATTAAATTATTAATTTATCAAAATTGACAAGAAAGGTATGCTTTTTGAAAACAAATATGTTAAAACTACAATATAATAGACTTGGGTTTAACTAAACTTTAAAGCATTGGTAAGAGCTTATTTGGCAATTGTTGGCCAAAGGTCAAAATTGCTAAAAAGAAGTTTAACTTACTTTTAGGGATTTAATGTACAAAAGGACTGTCTTGGGGCTGTCATTTTAGCAAAAAAAGCCTTATATTTGTGTGTTGTACTCAAAATCCAAAAATGCTGTGTTTCACACGGACATTCTTGTATCCCAATTCTACCGTTTGAACTTAGCTTTGCATACATTCCATAAACCTTCACTCTACTCAACTGCTTCTTTCAAAGCACCTTTTGGTGATTTGTTTGTAAGAAAGTGAGATTCTTTTTTTTCAATTTTGATTTACATGAAAAATATTCTGAAAAGAATATTTTCAATCACTATAAGACCCAAACAATAAACTGGCATTTTGCAAAATGCTCCTATGAACTAAAAATTAAAGACGTGATGATAAAAAGACAGACACTGACTGGTATTATTATAATCTTGATGCTGTTTGCAGCCTTTGCTAATGCTCAGGCAAATCGGACGATTGACGGAAGCAACAATAACTTAGAGAATCCTGAGTGGGGAGCTGCTCACACACCTTTGGTACGTGTGACTGATGTAGCCTATGCCAACAATTTTGACTCTCCTGCGGGTGTTAATCGCCCCAATCCTAGAGCAATTAGCAATATGCTTTTTTCTCAAAATGGTCTTTTGAACGAACCTAGTAACCTGAGTTGTTATATTTGGACATTTGGGCAGTTTCTAGATCATGATATTGATTTGACCGAAGATGCGGCTAATGAATTTGAAATGATTAATGTCCCAATGGGAGACCCTTGGTTTGACCCTATGAGTACAGGAAGTGTTAATATTCCAATGAAACGCTCTAAACCGCTTGAAGGTACAGGTACTTCTTTTGTTAATCCTCGTCAACATGGCAATAGTATCACTTCTTTTATTGATGGTTCTGGTGTGTATGGCTCAGACCAAGAAGCTGCGGATTGGTTAAGAACTTTTGAAGATGGTAAATTAAAAGTTTCACAAGGAAACTTTTTGCCATTTAATACAACAACTGGCGAATTGGGCGACGGTATTGATTCTGACGCTCCTTTTATGGATGACGCTGTTGGTCTTTCTCCTAAAATATTTGTAGCAGGTGATGCCAGAGCTAATGAAAATGTATTGCTCCTCTCTTTTCATACCCTTTTTGTGAGAGAACACAATCGTCTTTGTGAAGAAATTAAATCTGACAATCCTTCTTGGTCGGATGAGCAGATCTACCAACATGCCCGTAAAAAAGTGGGCGGATTTATACAGTCTATTGTTTACAATGAGTTTTTACCTTCTATGGGTATTCAGTTATCCGAATACGAAGGTTATGACAATACGGTAAACCCTTCGATCATGAATATCTTTTCAGGGGCGGCTTATCGCTTGCATTCTTTGATTAATAACGAAATACTACGTGTTGGCAATGACGGCAATGTCATTGCTCAAGGTAACTTGAGTTTGCGTGATGCTTTTTTCAACCCAATGGAATTATTATCGGGTGGTGGCGTTGACCCACTTTTTAAAGGAATGGCTGAACTCATCACACAAGATTTTGATAGCAAAATCATTGATGATTTACGCAATTTCTTATTTGGTGTACCTGGTGCAGGTGGTTTAGACTTAGCCTCTATCAATATCAATAGAGGTCGTGAGCGTGGTTTCCCTGATTTCAATACTGTAAGAAGCAACTTTGGTTTGACTCCTTATAATAGTTTTGATGAAATCACATCAAATTCGACATTGGCCAGCCAACTCGAAACGCTTTATGGAGATATTAATGACATTGATCCTTTTGTAGGTTTTGTGGCAGAAGACAAAATGCCTAATGCTTTACTTGGCGAAACTTCTTTGACTATCATTGCTCGTCAGTTTCAAGTATTGCGAGATGGCGATCGATATTACTATTGGATTGATGATGCCTTATCAAATGCTGAAAAAAGTGAAATTAGCCGTACTCGTTTGGTAGATATTATCATGCGCAATACAGGTGTGACTTTGATGCAAGGAAATTTATTTTCTGCTATGGATCACAGCACCTTAGAAGCCTGCGGTGCAGCCTCGCCCAATGTTACCATTGTTGGAAATATTGCCAATGATTTGGGAGCAGGTTTGAGTAATGTTGACCTTGATTTTGAAGGTAGTCCTTTGATTTCTGATTTTACAACCAATAATAACGGCAGCTTTGAGTTTGCTACGGTACCAACTTGTTACGATTATGTTATCACACCATCTAAAGACGATGACCCTCTAAATGGTGTTTCGACTTATGATTTGGTTTTGATACAATCCCATATTTTGGGTGTAAGTGGATTATCAAATGCTTACCGCACTATTGCTGCCGACACAAATGCTGATGGCAATATAACTACTTTTGATATTATAGAATTGCGTCAGCTTATTTTGTCTATTATTCCAGATTTTCCAAGCAACACATCTTGGCGATTTGTTGATGCCAATCAGGTATTTTTAGATCCTGCCAATCCTTTTCTAAACACATTCTCTGAAAGTTATACGACCAATTCATTGACCAATGATGCGGTAGCTGATTTTGTAGGTATCAAAGTAGGTGATGTCAATGGTGATGCAGACCCACTAGGTGGCAATAGTTTTGAAGATAGAAATCTTAATGATAAATTAATCTTTAGAGTACAAGATCGTGCTGTAGCTGCTGGCCAAACTTATACGGTACAATTCAAAGCCAATGATTTGGACAAAATAATTGGTTATCAGTTTACACTTAATTTTGACCCATCGGTACTAAGTTTTGTAGAAGTAGAATCGGGCAAATTGCGAGATTTGGGTGCAGGCAACTTTGGAGTTTTTGCTAAGGAAGGTATGATTACCACGAGTTGGAATGGTACAAACGAAATGCAAAAAAGCGATGTTGTATTTAGCATCAAATTCAAAGCACTAGCCAATGGCAATTTAAGAGATTTGTTGAGTATCAACTCTCGCTTGACTCCCGAAGAAGCTATCTCTGCTGATTTTGAATTGTTGGATATTGCATTGCAATTTGATGGTGTCGAAGGAATGGACGAACCACTTGTCCTTGAAGACAAATATGAAGTGTATCAAAACTATCCCAATCCTTTTACTGAATCTACTATGATTGGGGTGTATATGCCTAAGGCCAGCGAAGCAAGCATTCGCATCAGCGATGCTTCAGGCAAGGTACTACAGATTTTAAATGAAGATTTTAAAGCAGGTTATAACAAAATTAATCTAAGTCGCAAAACGCTCGATGCAAGCGGCATCTTATACTATGAAGTAAAAACCAACTTTGGTACGGTTTCTAAAAAAATGGTGCTGATTGATTAATTGACAGCTTATTCATTTCTTATTTTAAGAAGATAAAAACCTCCTACGGTTATTCCGTAGGAGGTTTTTTGTGTTTTCTGGACATTGATTTGCAGCTTGCGATTGATTTATTCAATATTTTACTTTTCTTTATCGTTTTGATTTCAATGAAAAAAATAAATACAATGTTCATTCAAAAGGCCTTACTTTTTTTATTCTTTTTATCTGCTCAACTGCTCCTTGCTCAAAACGAGCCATCCGTTTACGAAGATAAGGTCTATAAAAAAAACCTCCGTACCGTCCGCTTGCATTTGGCAAGCAACCAAGTTTCTTATCCAATCGTGCAATTAGGTGTTTCCAATGCACTAGAGTTTTATTTTGACGATATTGATTATGAGGTCAAAGACTATGTTTACACCGTTCAATTGTGCAATTATGACTGGACTCCAAGTTCCTTATCAGAGCTAGAATATATAGAAGGGTTTACAGAAGGCGACATCCGCAATTATGATTATTCTACACGTGTCAATACACAATATGTGCATTATCGGCTGACCCTACCCAACCAAGATTTGCGCTGGACCAAATCGGGCAACTATGTACTCAAAGTATATGAAGACCGAGGAGGCCGTGACAAAGAATTGGTCATCACACGTCGGTTTATGGTCGTAGAAAACATCGGTAAAGTCGAATCACAATTTGTTTATCCTGCCAAAACCAGTTTGCAACAAAGTCACCATGAAATTGATTTTAGAATCGTTTTTGATGAAAATCAAAAAATAAGAAGTCCACTACGTGAAATCAAGGCTACAGTACTACAAAATGGCCGATGGGACAATGCCCTCATAGGCATGTCCCCAAATAATTTTATCAACAACCGTATTGATTTCAATTATCAAGATAAAATCATTTTTCCTGCACTCAAAGAATGGCGCGAACTCGATATTCGCTCCCTCCGCAATCGTTCCAATCAGGTTTATGAAATCAATCAGCTCGAAGATATGGACGAACTCATCCTTTATGCCGATAAAAAAAGAACCTTTGGAGCTCATCACTCGCTTATTGATTTGAATGGAAAATATGCGATTCAAAATTTAGACCTTTTTAGAAGAAGAGCAAATACCAATATTGGTTCTGGTGCAAGCCTGAGCGACATATTAGCCTCGTTTGGTCGTAGCTCTTGGACCGACGATGACATACGCCGCAACAGCACCCAAAATGATTATGCCCTCGTACATTTTGCGCTAGAGTCGCCTACTGAATACTATGATGCCGACTTGTATATATTTGGAGCAATGACTGATTGGGAACTCAAAAAAGAGTTTAAATTGCAATACGACGAGCAAGAAAAAATTTATTTTTCAGAGGCTTGGCTCAAACAAGGTTACTATGATTATATGTATGCTTATGTGGACAAAAAAAATCCTAAAATTGACCTAGCCGAACTGGAAGGCAATTGGTTTGAAACCGAAAATGACTATCAAATAGTCATTTATTACCGTCCAGCAGGCGACCGTTACGACCGAATCGTAGGTTTTCAACAAGTAAAATCAGGACAATAAACGCAAATAGTTGGTACTCATAACCGAATACCCGTTTTTTATCTCTATTTTTGCTTGCCTTATACCCTACAAAATTATCCATACAATTTCTAAACATTATGTTACGATATTTGATTCTTGGTATCTTCCTTTTGGGAAGTTTAATGGCTCAAGGCCAAAAGAAAATCAAACCCAAGCAAAAAGCCAAAAGCACTTTAAAATTTACCGACGGAAGCAAAGCCGTTGACCCTACTCCATTTCTCAAAACTATAACAGCTGACGACTTGCAAATGCACCTTTCTGTCTTGGCTTCCGATGAGTTCGAAGGTCGTGAAACGGGCACCGAAGGCAATAAAAAGGCAGCTCAATATATCGCCGAACAATTCAAGAAAAACGGACTCCCCAATATTGGACACCAATACTCTTACTATCAAAAAGTCAATTTTATTTCTGAAATGTGGGACGATGTAGGAATGCAAATTGATGGTAAGGAATATCGTCATCTTTGGGATTTTTACGCATTCCCCAACACCAATGCTAGTGTCCCTAGCATTGAGGCCAACGAAGTTTTATTTATTGGTTATGGTATTTCGGATAAAAACTATGACGACTACAAAGGAGTCAATGTGACCGATAAAGTACTGCTATCATACATGGGAGAACCTACCGACGGCAGTGGAAAATCTTATGTAACAGGTACGAAAGAGAAATCGGATTGGACTACAGATTGGCGCAAAAAACTCAAAATAGCACAACAAAAAGGAGCAAAAGCAATCCTTTTTATTGATGGCGATATAAAGAAAAATATTGCGGATAATAGACGTTTTCTATTAGGGTCTCGCCTAAAATTGGGCGAGGGTGAAAAACCCAAAGGCAAATTTGCCAACAATGCCTTTATCTCTACAACCGTAGCCAAAGCCTTGATGGGCAAGAAATATAAAAAAATCGTAAAAGCTCGTAAAAAAATAGAGAAAAAAGGTGCACCAAAAAATGTTTTACTCAAAACAAACCTTCAACTCAATCTTGCTAAAAAAGTGGATCGCTTGGCAGGTGAAAACGTACTGGGCTACATCGAAGGCACTGACCTCAAAGACGAAGTCGTAGTTGTGACCGCACACTACGACCACCTCGGCAAAAGAGGTGAAGATATTTACAATGGTGCCGACGATAATGGTTCGGGAACAAGTACCGTTTTGGAAGTGGCGCAGGCACTTTCCTTAGCCCAAAAAGAAGGAGCTGGCCCTCGTAGAAGTGTTTTAATTATGTTGGTTACAGGCGAGGAAAAAGGTCTTTTGGGTTCAAAATACTACGTCGAAAATCCGATTTTCAAAATCGAAAATACCATTGCCAATGTCAACGTTGATATGGTTGGTCGAGTTGATGATAAATACAAGGACAATCCCAACTACATTTATGTCATTGGCTCGGATAGACTCAGTACCGAACTGCACAAAATCAATGAATCTGTCAATAAGAAATACACCAATCTTACTTTAGATTATACCTATAATGCCGATGACGATCCCAATCGTTACTATTATCGTTCTGACCATTATAATTTTGCAGAAAAAGGCATTCCTGCCATTTTCTATTTCAATGGTACGCATGCCGACTATCATAGAACGACCGATACGGTAGAAAAAATTAACTTTGAAAAAATGGCCAAAATCGGTCAACTCGTTTTTGCTACGGTCTGGGAATTGGCCAATCGAGACAAGCGAATTGAGGTTGATGTAACTGGAAGAAATTAATACTAGCGGCTATCCTTACAGGATAGCCGCTTCTTTTTTTGGCAATTCTCACCAAAATAGCGTATTTTCGCTAATTCAAATCAAAAAATCCTAAATCATGATATTCAACCTTACAGAAGAGCAATTGGCCGTAAAAGAGGCAGCTCGTGATTTTGCTCAAAATGAACTCAAACCTGGTGTTATTGATAGAGATACGCACATGAAATACCCAACCGAACAAGTCCGTAAAATGGGAGAATTGGGCTTTCTAGGTATGATGACTTCGCCCGAATATGGCGGTGGCGGTATGGACACCATGTCTTATGTTCTAGCAATGGAAGAACTTTCTAAAGTAGATAGTTCTTGTTCGGTAATTGTGTCTGTAAACAATTCTTTGGTTTGTTATGGCTTGGAGGCTTATGGTACAGAGGCTCAAAAACTGAAGTATTTGACTAAAATTTGTACAGGCGAATGGATTGGTGCATTTTGTTTGTCCGAGCCAGAGGCTGGTAGCGATGCGACTTCGCAGCGTACCACTGCTGTTGATATGGGCGATTATTATTTACTCAATGGTACAAAGAATTGGATTACCAATGGTGGTACTTCAGGTGTTCATTTGGTAATTGCACAAACCGACCCAGAAAAAGGGCATCGTGGTATTAATGCGCTTATTGTTGAAACCAGTTGGGAAGGGGTAACGATTGGTGCAAAAGAAGATAAATTAGGAATCCGTGCTTCGGACACGCACACTATAATGTATAATGATGTAAAAGTGCCTAAAGAAAATCGTATTGGTGAAGACGGATTTGGGTTTAAATTTGCCATGAAAACCCTTTCGGGTGGACGTATCGGTATTGCAGCACAAGCACTCGGTATTGCAGCAGGAGCTTACGAGTTGGCTACCGCCTACTCGCAAGAGCGTACAGCATTTGGCAAACCGATTTCTAAACATCAAGCTATTGCCTTTAAATTGGCAGATATGGCGACCGAAATTGAGGCGGCTCGTTTGTTGGTCTATCGTTCGGCTTGGCTCAAAGACCAAGGGATGAATTACGATATGGCGGGTTCGATGGCAAAATTATATGCCTCTAAAGTAGCAATGGAACAAACTGTAGAAGCTGTGCAAATTCATGGTGGCTATGGTTTTGTAAAAGAATACCATGTGGAGCGTTTGATGCGTGATGCTAAGATTACACAGATTTACGAAGGTACTTCTGAAATTCAAAAATTGGTTATTTCGAGAAGTATTTTGAAAGGTGAATTATACGCTCCTATTTTACCAAAAGTGGAGCATGTATAAAATATTAAAAAAGGCTTTCGCAAATGCGAAAGCCTTTTTTAATTATAAAGTTCCTCTCAATTCTTGCTCTCGCTCAATCGCTTCAAACAAGGCTTTAAAATTTCCTTTTCCAAAAGAGGTTGCTCCTTTTCGTTGTATGATTTCAAAAAACATCGTCGGACGAGGCTCAATAGGTTTCGTGAAGATTTGTAACAAATAACCTTCGTCATCTCTATCTACCAAAATACCCAATTCTTTTAAAGAATCAATGTCCTCATCAATCTTACCAACTCGCTCCTCTAATACGTCATAATAAGTTGTTGGGACTCTCAAAAACTCTATTCCTCGTGCTTGCAATAGTCGAACAGTTTTGACTACATCGTCAGTTGCTACAGCAATATGTTGAACACCTTCGCCTTCATAAAATTCGAGGTACTCATCTACTTGCGATTTTTTAAGTCCTTCAGCAGGTTCATTGATAGGGAATTTGATACGACCATTGCCATTACTCATCACCTTGCTCATCAAAGCCGTATATTCGGTAGAAATATCATTGTCGTCAAAAGAAAGAATATTGACAAAACCCATTACTTCTTCGTAAAAATTGACCCAATAATTCATACGCCCCAAAGCTACATTGCCCACCATGTGGTCAACGTACTTTAAGCCGATTGGCTCAGGATTATAGCTTGTTTTCCACTCCCGAAACCCTGGCAAAAAGATACCATTATAATCTTTGCGTTCTACAAACATATGAACAGTCTCACCATAAGTATAAATGCCCGAACGTACTGTTTTGCCATGCTCATCCTCTTCGGTTACAGGTTTCATATAAGAAGTAGCTCCTCTTTCCATCGCTGTATTATAGGCATAAGTAGCATCATCAACCCAAAGTGCTGTTACTTTCACACCATCGCCATGTTGGTCAATGTGTCGTCCAATATCGGTTCCACTTTTAAGTGGAGACGTTAATACCAAACGAATTTTGTCTTGTGCTACCACATACGATTCTCTATCTCTTAAGCCCGTTTCTAAACCTGCATATGCTAAAGATTGAAACCCCATAGCAGACTTGTAAAAATGAGCTGCTTGCTTGGCATTGCTACAGTAAATCTCGATATAGTCTGTGCCATTGATGGGCATAAAATCTGCCGCTTTGTCGTATATTTTAGGAATTGCATTAGTTATGGTACTCATTAGCGTATTAAATTAATAAAAGTTGTCAAAATAATAATTAGTATAACAAATATATACTTTTACAAGGATAAAAGCCAATGATTGTTATTTATTATTTGAGAAAAATGTAAAAATTTTGGCCTTAGCACCTGCGCCTTCGGAGCTAATGTAGAGTGTTCCGTCTTGGTCAAAACAAATTCCTTCGGGTTGTTTGAAAATATTTTTATCTAAAAATTCGATGTACTGAATACTACCATTTGGGCTAAGAATCAACAATAGTTTTCCGACAGAAGAAAGGATATAATAGTTTTTGCTCTTGGGGTGCAGGGCAATGGCTGATGGTGCAAATTTAGTTGCTCTTTTTACAAAAGCAACTAAATCATCTTTCATCATGTCCTCGTGGGCTTGCTGTTCCAAAAAATCAGCTATGGCTGATTGACGAATAATGAGTTGGGGTTCATTTTGCAACTTCATCGTATTCAAATCAAAAGCATAAATAGCTCTACTTTCTGTCAAATTCTGCTCTAAGTTAGGATTAGCTTTACAAGCAAGTAACAATATATTTTGAGTCGCATCATAAGCGAGACCTTCCACATCATTTTTTGTTTTTAGTGGTGTATCGTATTTTACTTTTTGCTTGAGGCTATCGCCAAAAACTTCATAAATCGTTCCGCTACTTTTAACAACATACAGCTTATCTTTGACTAGCTCTACTCCTTCATAATCACCACTTTTGCCAAAATCAATTTTCTTTAGTATTTTTCCAGACCCCTTATCTAAACAATAGATATTGCCTCGCTCATCATTAACAGCATAAACATACTGATTATCAATAGTTAAGCCCGAAATTTCTTGAAGTTTATTGCTTAGTTTTACTACTTTATCGGGCTGAAAAAAATTATATTTTGAAAAAGTTTTTGTCTTTTTCGACAAAAAAGTGTTACCTTGCGAGCTTTCTTGGGTCAAATCACAAGAAGAAAACAATATAACAACTAAGAATTTGAAAAATAATAGTTTAGTTCGTATCATTGTTGTAAAGTTAAATAAACATTTGAGTAACCAAATCTATTCGAAAACAATTTTCAGCTATTATTTTAGTAAGTATCACAGGGAAAATAAAAAAGGCTATAGAAGAGTCTAATATATATTTACTCTTTTAATAGAGTGAAGTGTTCTGTAACAATCTCCATGAATAAATAACATACAGATTTCGCATGTCATAGGGAAAACTAACTACTATTCTAATGCGAAATAAATTAAAAAAAATTCTGTAAGAATCATTCGCTTAAAGACCTATCATAGGGTAAGGTATGATAGTACCTTATGCTTATACGCCACTAATGAAACGTCAGATGCCGTTCTGATGAGTCTCATTATGGTATCGTGCAAGTTAATTTCCTAAACTTTGATTACATGTTGTTCATAGAACATCCTTAAAAATAAATCTGTGCAAGATTTATTTAAATTTATTTTTTTGGTATTCTATGAATAACGATTATTTAATATTAGCAGAATATTTAATATTCTGTATTTAAAGATTTTTTTTAACTCTAAACCGTAATTTATGGCTAGAACTAAACGACTTCGGTCCATTTTTACACCAGCCATGAGACCAGGAAAGTGGCTATTGTCTTTTTCCTTAATCTACTTGGCAACAACTGTAGTTGCCCTTGAGAAAACTAATGACCTTAACTACTCTGAAGCTGATCTTCCATATTCGTCAGTTGGAATAACTGATACCATAGGGGATTTTATATGGAATGATTATGACCGCGACGGAATTCAGGATGGCTACGAAAAAGGTATCAAAGATATCATCGTTGGGCTTTATCAAAAAGGCCCTGATGGAGACTTTGGTACTGATGACGATGTCCTGATAGACTACACTACGACAGACGATGATGGGCAATATTTATTTACAGAAGTACAGTCGGGCGAATATGCTGTAAAACTATATGACTTTAGCTTTCCAGCTAGTTTTGTAGTTTGTCCCAAAAACGCAGGAAACAATGACAACAAGGACAGCGATTTTGACCCTGACACGTATATGAGCGAAGCATTCATGTTTGACAATCAAGTAGGAATGCGAGCTATAGATGCAGGTCTGATGAATCCTTGTGCTGGATTTATTCCGAGCTTGACCATTGGAAATGGTCAGGTGGTTGGTACAGGTGAAGCTCCTGATGAATTGACTGTTTTAGCTCCGAATATTGCACACCCTGAAGATTATGAATTTCAGTGGATGAAAAAAACTGCCTTCTCTAGTTGGATGCCAATACCTGGTGCCAATGAGATGTCTTATACACCAGGCGGTATATTCTCTGATACTTACTTTGTACTTTGTTATCGTTTGGCGGGTTGTTCGTCAAGCGACTATAAAGAATCGAATGTTATTGTTATAGAAGTTGGCAATTGTGTTGTGCCTATTGTCACACCCAATAATGTAGAGTTTTGCATTGATGAAGCTATCACTTTTGAAGCAGGTAGTTTTAGTGTAAACTTATCTTATGAGTGGGATGCCGAAGGAGGTACTATATCTTCTTCTACTGACAACACAACAACGATTACTTGGTTTGAGCCAGGTGACTACTATGTTGATTTGACTGCTACCTCACCTAATGGTTGTGAGCATACTACTCGCAAACTGATTCATGTAAGAGAGTGTAATGATTATCCTTGCTGTGCAAACGGACAGGTTTTGACAACACTTTGCTACAGTGGTGGTGGCACTGGTTCTGGTACTATTTTGTGTAGTGTACAAGTTCCTTGTACAATTACGCAAGACTTACTAGCATCAGGTCAATATTTTTGTGGCCCTTGTACAGGTTCTACTTCTTGTGGAACTGGCTTTTTCTTAAGCTCTATTGATTACGACAGCGATTTGATGTCTGAAATGGGACTTAATGAATCTGCTGAGTTAGTAGCAAGCTCGGAAGATGATAATGATGATGCTATTGAAGTTGAAGTTGAAACTTCTACAGAAACTGAAGCTGCTAAAGCACATTTATCCGTTTTCCCGAATCCAGCTAGCACTAAAATTACGTTGTCTCTTGATACTAAAGAGTTTTCAAATTATGGCGATGTGATTACTGTACAGTTACTAGATATGCAATCTCGATTGCATCAAACTAAAGTTGTTGGTCATACTTCTGACAACGAACAACTTGATTTTGATTTGCGCAATTTGCCTGATGGTATTTACTTGTTAAAAATCATCAATGGAGATGATACTCCAATTGCAAAGAAATTTGTAAAAATGCGACCGTAAAGATATGATTGTTTACAAGTTTTAAATCAAAAAAGTATAATCCCCACCTACCTTGTAGGTGGGGATTTTTTTGTATTTTTGTCCAAACTACAGTTGACTTACTATGAGCAATTCTTTTAAAGATTATTTTCACTACACTCGCCAAGAACGCAATGGTTTTATCGTTTTGCTTACCGCTTGCATCATTTTGGCCTTACTTCCCAAAGTATATCAAACCTATTTTGCTCCAAAAACAGATATCGACATCACGATAAAGACTTTACCTTCTAGCTCGTCTCCTAAAGTCAGCTCTCCAAAAAATTCGGAGCTTTTTGTTTTTGATCCTAATAAGGTTAGCAAAGATGATTTGGTTCGACTAGGACTTTCGCCAAAAGTTGCTCAAAACATTATCAATTATAGAACAAAAGTTGGTCAGTTTGAACAGAAAAAAGATTTAAGAAAAATCTATACCCTTACGGAAGAAGACTATTTTAGATTAGCTCCCTATATTGAAATAGAAAATCAGCCAACAGCTTACGCTGTTCCCAAGGATGTACCAAAGTCTTATGACAATACAAACACTCCCCCACCTCCAAAATCCGAACCTGTCAATTTTCCGTTTGACCCCAATACAGCAACCGAAACCCAATTGAGTCAATTGGGCTTGTCGGATAGAGTTATTCGAACTATTTTGAATTTTAGAGCAAAAGGTAGTTTTCGTGAGCCCAGTGATTTTCAAAAAATATTTGGTTTATCAAAAGAAGATTATCGTCGTTTACTTCCTTATATAACAATCGAAAAGCCCAAACGCAAAGATGTTGCCCCAACATCTGCCAAGCCCCAAATCCCTGTCGCAAAAGATACAGTTCAACGAAAAAAGAAGTTTGAAAAAGTAGCTATTGATATAAACCTTGCTGCTCAGGAAGAATGGCAACTCCTAGCAGGAGTTGGCCCTACTTATGGAAAACGCATCGTCAATTGGAGAGAAAAATTAGGTGGATTTTATAGTGTTGAACAAGTAGGTGAAGCCTATGGTTTGCCTGATAGTGTTTTTCAAAAAATCAAACCACAATTGGTGCTCAAAGAAGCTACTATCAAAAAATACAATATCAATACTGCTGCTGCAAAGGAACTTCAAAAACATCCTTATCTGACTTGGCAACAAGCCCAAATCATTGTCAACTACCGTGAAAATCATGGAGATTATCAGACCTTAGACGATTTGAAAAAAATACGCGCTTTTAAAGAAGATTTTGTTGAGAAGCTCAAACCTTATTT
>JAHDEQ010000082.1:13924-18223 GCA_020628755.1 Saprospiraceae bacterium | reverse complement strand
CAAACTGCGATGCCATACGCTTTGTTTTTCTTTTGAGCGTATAATATCGCAGATGCAATCTGCGACAAGCATTAGAACAGAAACGTTTTTTTGTAAAAACTGATAATCAACTGTCATTTTTAATCCTGACCGTTATGGTTTCCAACCTACGATGAACGAGAAATAAAAATCACATTTTCATTCCTTCGGTGAGTTTTTGAACGACTTGAAATTCGCTCAGGAACACACGAGCTACGACACGCAATACCGTGTACACAGGTATGGCGAGTACCATGCCCAATATACCGCCCAATTTTGCTCCAACTAAAATAATGATAAAAATCTCTAAAGGGTGAGCCAAAACACTATTTGAAAAGATAAAGGGTTGCAAAATAAAATTATCTAAAGCTTGCATGGTTGCAAAAACCAATAAAACCTTCAATAATAAGGGCAGCATCTCATCATAAAAGGGCATTCCTATATTAGCTGAAATAACGATAAAAACCCCAAAAGCTGCTCCGATAGTCGGTCCGACATAAGGTATTACATTGATAAGTGCAGCAAAAAATCCTATTAGTAAGGCATTTTCGATACCCAAAAGTCCCAAGCACACCGATACATATAGTGTAATGATGGTAACTTGTATAAAAATACCTCCAAAATAGCGAGTCAACATCGCCGTGATGCCTGTAAATGCACTATCTACCTTTTGTTCTAAGCGATTGGGGACGACCTTCATGATAGAACGTACAAATAGTTGCTGCTCTTTGAGAAAGAAAAACGTAATAAATAAAACGGACATCAATGCCAGCATCAAGTCACCAAAAAATCCAATAATAGAACTAAATAAAGTTTGAATCTGCGATGGATTAAACAGAGAAAATAGCTCTTTTTGCAAACGCTCAATTGGACTGTCCGACTCTTTGACCACAGCCGTTGGGTCTGCAACTTTGGCTGCTTGTCCTTGATCTCGATGCTCTACTAAAATATTAAGATTGATATTCGTTTTGGCAATCGTATCGCCATTGGCCATGAGGAGTGAGTCAATTGCAATGGTTGTCGTTTCTACAATATTTGTTTCTTCCTTTTGAGATGGTATAGGAATATCAATTGCAATGGTATCATTTTGCGAAGTCGTATCGCTGTCCATTTCACTTGGCAAAGGCTGAATTTCGCCCTCAATCAAGCCCTTTTCAATGGCCCAATTGTTCCAATCGTTGATGGGTTCTTCGAGCCCTTCGGCAATAGAAGCATAATCTACTTCTGCCAAATTTCGGGCTTGCTGAATCACAGGCGGCACCAGCATTCGCAACAACAGCACCAATATCAACATAAAAGAAAACAAGGTCAAAATTGCACAGGTCGTCGTACCTGCTTCGTATT
Source organism: Saprospiraceae bacterium (assembly GCA_020628755.1). GTDB lineage: Bacteria > Bacteroidota > Bacteroidia > Chitinophagales > Saprospiraceae > JAHDES01. Next base: position 16,861 of record JAHDEQ010000082.1, on the reverse strand, counting down.
TTCCAATACGAATATATCGCTTAAAAAATCGCATAAAGGGTTGTCCAATCAGAGATAAAACCCAAGCTACTATCACATAAGCTACAATATCACTAAAGTAATAGATAATCAATCCGACCAAAAGGACGGAAAAAATAGCAGCAATATATCGAGATGAGATTTTCATGAGCAAAGACTATTTCAACACATCTTTCAAGACCTTCCATACATTTTCGGCCAGTATTTGATGCCCTTTAGCTGTCGGATGAATACCGTCGGCCTGATTGAGTTCGGGAATGCCACCTACATTTTCGAGCAAAAAAGGAATCAGTAAGGCATTTTTCTCCTTTGCTACTTTGGCAAAATTCGCTCGAAAAGCACGCACATAATCCTTGCCCATATTGGGCGGTGCTTCCATACCAGCCACAATAAGTTGAGCTTCGGGGTATTTTTTTTGCACTCGATCTGCAATTTCCAACAAATTTTTATAGCTTTCCTCCGTAGGAACTCCTCGCAAAGCATCATTTCCACCTAGCTCCAAGACAAAAACATCAACAGGTTGTTTCAAAATCCAATTGATGCGCCCCAAACCGCCCGCAGTCGTCTCGCCACTAAGTCCAGCATTGACGACCTTATAATTTAAATCCAAAGAATCAATTCGTTTTTGAATATGCGCCGTATAACCTTGCTCTTCTTCCAAACCATAATGCGCTGTGATACTGTCACCAAAAAAGATAATGGATTTTTTACGTTCTTTAGGAGGATTTTCTTTTTTTACTATTTTTTCAGGGCTGGTCTGCGGAGCTTTCGTGGTTGGGCTTGTGGCGGTATCGCCACAAGCAAAGGCCAGAAAAAGCAATATTCCTAAAATATAAATTCTCATGGATGCTTGTTTTTTCCAAAGATAAAAACTTGTTGAAATAAGCACAGAAAATAATGGATGAATATAAAAGAAAAACCGATGCACTCCTTTCAAGAACGCATCAATAAAGTTGAAGATGGTACACTTGAGAATGAAAAGATGTGTTTCAACAATATTTTCATACAAAAGCATTAAACAAAATAGTTATATGTAATTTTAGTTAGACACGAATACCCATAAATTTTAAAAAAAATATAGAATTTACTTGTGTTTCTAAAAATAATTCTGCAATTTTGTAACATCAAACTTACAAAACTTATCTATTGTTCTCCCCTCAACAATAAATCTTACAAATTTTAACCTATCAACTACAGAATTGAAATTCTGTTACAATTCCCTGTTTAGCATTTGGGCTTTGCTCAAGATGACATTTATAGAGTTACTCATACACAAACAATAATTCAAACACAACATTTAGCAACACTTTTGAACAAAGGCTTTTTGACGGTACATGACTTGGTCTATTGTCAGACTATATTGTATTGGCAAACGTGATATTTTTTTATTGTTTACCTATTAACACCTTAATGTCTTATGAGAATGAGAAATAACTACATCTCAACAATTTTAATTTTAGCTTTATTCGCTTTAGTTGGCAACAACACATTTGCGCAACGCAATTGTGGTTCAATGGAGTATTTGGATCAGCAAATCAAAGAAAATCCAAAATACCAATACAAAATCAATCAAATCGAAAAACATACCCAACAAAGACAATTTGACGATAACCTAAAAGTCAACGGAATTATTACGATTCCTACTGTAGTACATGTTGTCTATAACAATAATTCACAAAATATTTCTGCTGCACAAATACAATCGCAAATAGAAGTGTTAAATGCTGATTTTCGCCGCCAAAATTCAGATGCCAACAACACTTGGGCGCAAGCTGCTGATACAGAAATTGAGTTTTGTTTGGCTTCTGTTGACCCCAACGGAAACCCAACCAATGGTATCACAAGAACAGCTACAAACGTGAGTTCTTTTGGTACGAATGACCGTGTAAAATATGCTTCGCAAGGCGGTACAAATGCTTGGCCTGCTTCTGATTATCTCAATATGTGGGTTTGTCTTATTGGAGATAATATTTTGGGTTATGCTCAGTTTCCTGGTGGCGCAGCAGCAACGGATGGTATCGTAATGGACTATCGTTATTTTGGTACAACAGGTACAGCTACTGCACCTTTTGATGGCGGTCGTACGGCAACACACGAAGTAGGACACTGGCTCAATTTACGTCACATTTGGGGCGATGGCAACTGTAGTGCCGACGATTTTGTCAGTGATACGCCATCTTCAGATGCTCCAAATTATGGTTGTTCGGCAGGTCATGTTTCTTGTAATTCTACCGATATGATTCAAAATTATATGGATTACTCTAATGATGATTGTATGAACTTATACACACAAGGACAAAAAAGTAGAATGCGTGCTTTGTTTACAACAGGCGGATTCCGTGCAAGCTTATTGAGTTCAAACGGATGTGGATATAGCACTACACCTACACCAACTTGTAGTGACGGGATTCAAAATGGTAATGAAACAGGCGTTGACTGTGGAGGCTCTTGTACGCCTTGTGCTACAAGCTGCAATGATAATGTGGTTAGCATTTCTATCAAATTTGATAATTATCCTGAAGAAACAAGCTGGTCTTTGGCTAATGAAAATGGACAAACTGTTGCGTCTGGTGGAACGTATGCGACTCAAGCCGATGGCTCTACTTATGTAGAAGAGCTGTGTGTTCCTAATGGCTGTTACAACTTCACCATTAATGATGCCTACGGTGATGGTATCTGCTGTTCTTATGGTAGTGGTTCTTATACGGTGAGCAACAATGGCTCCACACTAGCTTCAGGTGGTTCTTTTACATCTAGTGAAACCACTAATTTCTGTTTTGGTGCTCCAACACCGACTTGTAACGACGGTGTACAAAATGGCAACGAGACAGGCGTTGACTGCGGTGGTTCTTGCGCTCCTTGCGCCACTTGTAATGACGGTATGCAAAACGGTGACGAAACAGGTGTCGATTGTGGAGG
>JAHDEQ010000082.1:9329-13824 GCA_020628755.1 Saprospiraceae bacterium | reverse complement strand
CCTTGTAATACAGGCGGAAACTGTACAGATGTAAATATTGTTATTACTTTTGATTCTTATGCGGCTGAAACAAGCTGGTCTATCAAAAATACATCTGGTCAAACAGTAGCTTCTGGTAGCAACTATGGCGGCCAACCCAATGGCGCAACTCTTACTTTTATAGAATGTCTTGAAGATGGTTGTTATGATTTCACTATAGATGATTCTTATGGCGATGGCATCTGCTGTGATTATGGTAGTGGTTCTTATGCTGTATCAGTCAATGGCAATACGGTTGCTTCTGGTGGCTCATTTGGAGCAAGCGAAACCACTAATTTCTGTATTGGAGGCGACGTAGTTGAACCAACACCGACTTGCAATGACGGCATTCAAAATGGTGATGAAACAGGTGTTGATTGTGGTGGTTCTTGCGAACCTTGCAATACAGGTGGCGAATGTGCTTATACGGTAGTTGATTCTAATGATTTTGAATCTGGATGGGGTATCTGGAACGATGGAGGTTCTGATTCTTTTAGAAGTGGCTATTCCAACTATGCCAATAGTGGAACTTATTCTATTCGTTTAAGAGACAATACAAACTCTTCTGTTATGACAACCGACAATTTGAACTTTTCAAATGTTGAAGAGTTAATTATTGATTTCTCTTATATCGGTATAAGTATGGATAATACAAGTGAAGATTTTTGGTTACAAATATCTACCAATGGTGGCGGTTCTTATACCACTGTCGAAGAATGGAATCGTGGTGATGAATTCCAAAACAATGAACGCAAATTTGACTCTGTTGTGATTCCTGGGCCATTTAGTGATGCTACTCGCTTACGTTTCCGTTGCGATGCTTCTGGAAATTCTGATTGGGTATATATTGATGATGTCGTCATCAATGCTTGTGTAAATGACAACAACCGAGAGTTCTTCCAAACAGAAACTGTTGCTCGAACAGCAGCTACTATCGAAGACAAAGTAAGTTTATCTGAAGTGAAATTATTCCCAAATCCTGCTCAAGAAAATATTACTTTGACCTTTAATGTTGACTCTGACCAAGCGACCAATGTTTTAATAACGGACATTCGTGGTACAGTTGTACAACAATTGACAACTGCCGATACCAAATTAAAACTTAGTGTAAACAACTTGACACCAGGTATTTATATCGTACATTTAGTAAATGGAAAACAACGTACGTCTAAAAAACTGATTGTTCAATAATATAAAAATCATTAAGCGTCTCAATTGAGACGCTTATTTCTTCAGCATGAAAGGGCTTGTGTTCTTTCATGCTGTTTTTTTTTGTAAAAAACAGCTCTACAAAATTATTTCCGCCAAGGTGGATTTATTCGATTTTCACCCGCATAGTACAAAATGATTTGATTATTATCTAAATCTTTGAGGTAGGCTTCGCGCCAAAGCCATGATTGGTCTTTGGGCATTTCGTCAAATTGAATCCCTTTTTGTTGTAATTCTTCTACTTTTTGGTCAAGATTTTCGACCTCAAAATAGATGGCAATGCCTTTGCCTTTGGGCAAGGCATTTACCCGATGCAAAGAAAAGGTACTTCCTCCATCAGAACACAAAAATCGAGCATAATCATTATGCGTATGAACGATTAATTCTAAACCCAATTTTTTATAAAATTCAATCGCTTTAGGAACATCAAGTACAGGAACAGTGATTTGGTTGAGATTCATTACTCTCCAAAAATCTCTTTCAACTTGGCTTCCAATTGCTGCGAACGAAGTTTGCGAGCTATGATTCGCCCTTTTTCGTCCAATAAAATGGTATGTGGAACCGAAGAAACAGAATACAATTGAGCCACTTCATTTTTCCAACCTTTGAGGTCACTGACATGACTCCACTCCAAACCGTCTTTGTCAATGGCTTGCACCCAACGATTCATATCTTTATCGAGGCTCACGCCAAGCACTTCAAAACCTTTATCTTTATATTTGTGGTATAACTCTACGACATGAGGATTTTCTTTACGACAAGGACCACACCAGCTCGCCCAAAAATCTACCAATAAAACCTTCCCTCTAAAATCGCTCAAACTTACAGCTTTTCCAGTAGGGTCATTTTGTGTAAAATCGGGTGCTTCTCCACCTGGCAAAAATGCTTTGGCGTTGGCGACTTGCGTAGCAAATCGCTGCATCGCTGCTGATTTATCTTTTTTATATTTTTCGACATACTTATTTCCAAAATCCAAAAAAGAAGAATGGTTTTGGGCTTGCAATGCTTTGCACATTCCTCCCAAAGCATACTTATAAGCTATAGACTTATCTGAAAAACGACTTAATGTTTTGTTTAATACTTCGCCCATTTTTTCTTTATCAAGAGCATTGGTTTTGCACAACATCGTAGTATAACTGTTGAAGGCATCATACAACATGGGCGTGCGATCGTAGTCTTTATCTTTCAAATTGGCTTGTGCAAAATATTCATTGATAAAATAATCTAATTCGTATTTGTAATCTTGAGTATTGTTGTTTTGAAAACTCAGATAAGTGTAGAGTGCAATGATTTTGCCCACAAAAGCATTTTCTTTTGTGGTGTCTTCGAGCAATTTGCGTTTTTTATCATCCAACAAAGCCATTTCTTTGCTCACTTCTGCCATGCTTTTCGAATTGTTCATGACTCGGCGAAACTGTTGATTCAAGGTAATTTGCTCGTTGCGCAAACGCCGAGAATCTTCCATTGCTTTATTGTACAAAGCGTTGATACCAGAGTCAAATTTGGCCCGACGCATATTTTGTAAACTTGCTTTCATCAAAACTTCGGCTTCTTCGCCTAGCAAAGCTGATTTGACTTTCATATCTTTGGTTCCCGCATAATAAAACTCAGCCTCACCTGCTGGAACTTCAAAGATGAAGTTTTGGCCATCTTGAGTAGCAACTTGTTGGTAAAGCTCAAAACCCAAACCATTGAATTGATATAAATAAAGCGAATCGCCTTGCTTTACATTGGTGATTTCGCAGGTAAATTTGACCTTCTTTTTATCAGGAAACTGAAAAGAAAAAAAGAGTATTATGGAGAAAAAAAGTGCTATTTTGTTCATTAGAATTAGATATTTTTAGATACAACAATCAAAATTGCAAATTATTTTGGAATAAAGAAAGTAAACTAAAGCCTGTGTCAGAAAACAATCGTTCTTTTTGGTTAGTCGTACTCTGTTTTATCATCGTTTATTTGGTGTGGGGTTCAACCTATTTGGCCAATGCTTGGGGCGTAAAGGTAGTTCCGCCTTTTTTGTTTGCAGGAGTACGATTTCTGATGGCAGGAATTATCCTATTGGCCATAACTCATTTTTGGAGTCCCATTAAAGTCACTTCAAAACAATTGAAAAATACGGCTTTTGCAGGATTCCTGCTGTTTGCGGTGGGCAATGGTTTGGTCGTTTGGGCTTTGCAATATGTAGATTCAGGCATCACAGCTTTGGTCATTGCCAGCGAACCTTTGATAGTCGCCCTCCTGCTACGGAAAATCAAAAATAAAAAGCCCATAGCATTGACATGGATTGGGATTTTTATGGGAATTGTAGGAATGGTGATTTTGGTCGGACAACCCAATTTTTCATCAAGTTTAGAAGTTTTGAAAGGCATCGGAGCTATATTTATTGCTATGATTGCTTGGGGTTATGTTTCGGTTTGGCTTCCCGAAGCAGATTTGCCTAAAAATCTTTTTCAAAGTGCTTCTTTACAAATGATTTTTGGAGGAGCAATGATGTTATTGCTGAGTTTTTTCTTTGGAGAATATTCTCAATTCGATTGGAGTTTGGTTGACTCAAAAGTGATAGGAGCTTTTTGGTATTTATTGTTTTTTGGGTCTATCGTGGCCTTTTCGGCTTTTAATTATTTGCTGAAAAACGTCTCACCAACCAAGGTCGTCACTTCTTCTTATGTACATCCAGTCGTTGCTTTATTCTTGGGTTGGCGGCTAAATGAAGAAATCATTGAGTCGCAGTCGCTCGTAGCTGCTGCAATACTTTTGATTAGTGTATTTTTTATCAATAAAGCAAAAGCACATTGAAAATGCAATTACTTTTCTAAAGCTCGGCGCAAAGCCAAACAATAACCAAAGTGCATTCCTTCATGAATAGTATTAAACTGAATAGCTTCTTCAATAGAATTTAGCGAAATACCATAACTGGTAGGATATTCTTTAAACTCCTCAAACAAACCTGCCTGATAGTCCTCATCCAAACGGTCTAGTGTCGAAAAAGCCAATTCTTTGAGCATATCATATTGACCTTTTCCAACATTGCCTTCTGGTTTTGTTCCTTTTCGAAAAGCAGTAATAAGGTCACTGTGAATAATTGTTTTGTTTCCTGACAAAGCATAACACAACAATTGTTGTGTTGCAATCACATGTCCCAAATTCCAAATCAGATTATTATTAAACCCTTCAGGAATTTTATTGAGCATCTCTATATCATAAGAATCTGTCAATTTTATGATGTTCGCTCTAGTCTGTTTGATAATACTTAAATGATACTGCATCT
>JAHDEQ010000082.1:0-9229 GCA_020628755.1 Saprospiraceae bacterium | reverse complement strand
TTCATTTTTTTCATCTGGCAGATGCTTCTCCTCAGAACACAATTGCCACTCTTCGGGACTCAAGATAGGAAAAAAAACATCACCTTCTACTTTCAAGTCAACTTCTGTTAAATAAACCTTATCCCACAAATCTTGGCTTTGCTCGTAAATCTGCCCTCCACCAATGATAAAGGCTTCTTCTTCGCCATTATCAAAGGCTATACCTAAAGCCTCCTCAATCGAATATGCGACCAAACAATTCGTGGCCACAAAATAAGGGTTACGTGTAATAATGATATTTGTTCGCTTGGGTAAAGGGCGACCAATAGAAGTATAACAATTTCTCCCCATAATAATATGGTGGTTCAAAGTCGTTTTCTTAAAATACTTCAAATCCGCTGGCAAATACCAAGGAATATCATTGTGGGATGTTCTCCCTATGACATTATCTTGTGCAACTGCAACTATGGTGGAAACTATCATCTAGCGTATTCACGTGTTCACGTGTTCACGTATTCGAGTTAAATAAGAACGTGAACACGTGAATACTCGAATACATGAACACAAAAAATACTATCTTCGACCCAAAATTATACTTTAAACTGAATAAAACAAACATGACAGATACATTTGAAGTAATTGGTGGAAAATCATTGCAAGGAGACTTGGTTCCTCAAGGTGCAAAAAACGAAGGATTGCAAATCCTTTGTGCAACTTTATTGACTTCTGATAAAGTAACAATTTCCAATGTTCCCAATATTTTAGACATCAATCGCTTATTGAGTTTATTGAGAGGTTTAGGTGTTAAAATAGAACAAATTAAGGATGATACTTATACTTTTCAGGCAGATGATATTGATTTAGATTTTTTTAAGTCCGAAGAATTTCAACGCGATGCCCGACGGATTCGAGGTTCGGTCATGTTGATTGGCCCCTTGTTGGCTCGTTTTGGACGAGCCTATTTGCCTAAACCTGGAGGCGATAAAATTGGTCGCCGTCGTTTGGATACGCATTTTCATGGTTTGAAAATGTTGGGTGGAGAATTTCGTTTTGACGAATCGGACAATACTTTTTTTATAGAATCGCCTCAACTGAAAGGGACATTTATTTTAATGGATGAAATTTCGGTTACGGGTACTGCGAATGTGGTCATGGCAGCGGTTCTTGCCGAAGGCAAGACCCAGATTTATAATGCAGCTTGCGAACCTTACCTCCAACAATTGTGCAAAATGCTCAACCGTATGGGCGCAAAAATCAGTGGAGTTGGTTCTAATTTATTGACCATCGAAGGAGTGGAATCTCTAGGAGGAACAGCACATCGTTTGCTTCCCGATATGATTGAAATTGGTAGTTTTATTGGATTGGCTGCGATGACACAATCCGAAATTACGATTAAGGATTGTGCCGTTGATGAGTTAGGCAATATTCTTCCTGTTTTCAGAAAAATGGGCGTAGATTTTCAAACAAAAGGAGATGATATTTATGTTCCTGCTCAAGATAATCATGAAATTCAGACCTTTATTGATGGTTCGATTATGACGATTTATGATGCGCCCTGGCCAGGTTTTACACCTGACCTGATGAGTATTATTTTGGTCATGGCAACGCAAGCCAAAGGGAGCGTTCTTATTCATCAAAAGATGTTTGAAAGTCGTCTCTTTTTTGTCGATAAACTCATTGATATGGGTGCTCAAATCATTTTGTGCGATCCGCATCGTGCGACGGTTATTGGACTCAATCGCAAGCACCAACTTCGAGGTATTGAGATGACCTCGCCCGATATTCGGGCGGGAGTAGCACTATTGATTGCGGCACTTTCTGCCAATGGAAAAAGTATCATTCGCAACATCCACCAAATTGACCGAGGTTATCAAAACATTGATACTCGTTTGCAAGCTATTGGTGCAGAAATAAAGCGTTTGTAACGTGATACCTCCTGTTATTTTGTATAACGCACCTCAGTTACAAACTGAGACGAACTTAAAATCAGAATGCTAGGTTTAGTAAAGCTATTTTAAAAACCAATATTTATGAAAGTAGCCGTCATTGGGGCAGGTTGTTGGGGCGCATGGTCAGCCTACTTGCTACAGCAAGCAAGCTTGGATGTTGCTTTGATTGATATGTTTGGAGCAGGCAATTCTCGTTCGGGTTCAGGAGGGGAGAGTCGAGTCATTAGAAGTGTATATGGAACAGACGAAATTTATGTCAAAATGGTGGCGGAGTCTTATCCTTTATGGGAAGAATTATTTGAAGAAACTAAGACCAATCTTTATACCGAAACGGGCTTGCTTTGGATGGCACAAGACGATACCGCTTATCTGGATGATTGTGCGCCCTTGATGGAAAAATGGGGTTTTGATTTAGAAAAAATTGCCATTGATGAGGCTCAAAAACGCTTTCCTATTTTTAATTTGGATGATGTAAAGCATTGTTATTTTGAACCAAAAGCAGGATTGCTAGAGGCTCGCAATTGTTGTCAATTGCTGGCACGCACTTTTGTAAAAAATGGCGGTCAATTCATTCAATCTAAACTGGAAAAAATTGAAGAAAAAAATGGAAAATGTACTTCCATTACCTTATCCAATGGTTCTAAGTTAGAAGCTGATTTTTTTGTATTCGCGCTAGGCCCTTGGAACTTATTCCAGTTCCAAGATCTGTTGAGCGAGATTGAATATATTTCTCGCCAAGAGGTCTATTATTTTGGTTTACCCGAACAAGACAGTAACAATTATACAGCTCAAAATGCTCCAATTTGGTTGGATTATAATCCTGATAGCGATTTGTACTATGGTTTGCCTTCGCATCACAATCGAGGTTTTAAAATAGCTTATGACTACCGAACCATACCTTTTGACCCTAGAAAAGACGACAGAAATCCCACTCCAAAACTCGTCGAAAATGCAAGAAAATACATAGGCCAACGTTTTCTGAAATTGAAAAATGCACCACTTGTCGAAGCCCGTGTTTGTCAGTATGAAAATTCGATTGACGGGCATTTTATCATTGACCATCATCCTCGTATGGAGAATACTTTGATTTTGGGAGGGAGTTCTGGTCATGGTTTTAAAATGGGGCCAGCCGTTGGAAAATTCGTTCAAAGTTTCTTAGTAAATCAATCTTCTCTACCTAGCTTTTTTAGCTTGCAACGCTTTGAAAAAGGTGTTGCCAATCAATCACAGTTTGGTCAAAGTGCTTAATTTTAGACAATATTATACTTCAAAATCTTACCATTACAAGTAAAGTATTCCTATTTTCGTTATCCCTAAGTGCTAGAGATACTACATTTGATTCCCTAAAACCGTCATTTTTTCAACCCAATCATTTTATGAAAAAGATATTCTTACTTTTTATAACTACACTTTTGACGACATTCATTTTTGCACAAAATGATGCTCGAATAGCACAAGGTCTGCGTGCGCTCAATTATGTTCCACAACAATTGATGCCTGCTCAAAACAACGAAGCTCTATTGGCTAAAGAAATGAGTGAACGTCGTCGTGGGCGAGCCAATCATTTTGCGGTGCCTATGCAAGTACACATCACACCCGACTCGCATGGCGTTTGGGAACAAACACCCGAAGGAGTGGATGTATGGCGTTTGCGAATCGCTTCTCCTACAGCAAAATCGCTCAATTTAGGTTTCACAAAATACATCATGCCCAAAGCGGGTTCTTTGATTTTATACACTTCTGATTACCAAGAAGTTCGTGGGCCATTTACTCCATATGACAATGCCGAACACGAACAATTATGGACTCCCGTTCTGCAAAGCGATGAAATCGTAATCGAAGTACAATTGCCACTTGGCAATCGCCATGAATTACAACTGGAATTGAGTGCGGTCAATCATGATTTTGTTGGTTTTCAAGAAATAGTAAGTTCAGGAGCTTGTAATTTGGATGTCATTTGTGGAGCAGAAGACGGTTGGGAAATTGTTGATAATTATCGTGATATTATCCAATCCGTTGCCTTTACGCATGTTCTAGGTTTTGCTAACTGCACAGGTTTTTTGGTCAACAATACAGGGCAAGATTGTAAACCTTACTTTATGACGGCCCATCATTGTGATGTTCCAGCCGAAGATGCTCCAAGTTTAGTCACTTATTGGAATTTTCAGAACAGCGAATGTCGCCAACCCAACTCTACCGAAAGCGGCCAAGATGGTGATGGTATGTTGAGTACTTTTAATTCAGGTTCTAGATTGGTTTCTAGTTATGAACCTTCTGATTTTGTATTGGTAGAGTTAGACCAACCCGTTGTGCAAGAAGCAGATGCCTTTTTTGCGGGTTGGACAGCCGAACCCACCCTTCCTACAAGTGCCATTGCGATACACCATCCAAGTAATTGCGAAAAACGTATCAGTTTTGAAAACGATAATGACTTTTATGTAGGAACTTGGGCGGGCGGGCCCGATAATATTCCTGATGGCGACCACGTAGTGGTCGCTGATTGGGACATTGGTACAACAGAAGGTGGCTCTTCGGGTTCGCCACTATTTGACCAAAATAAGCGTGTCATCGGACAATTGCATGGCGGAGGTGCAGCTTGTGGCAATGACAATTACGATACTTACGGCTGGTTTCACTCCTCCTGGGAAGGTGGCGGCACCCCAGAGACCCGCCTCAAGGATTGGCTCGATCCGCTCAATTCTGGCATTCTCACTATGGACGGTAATAATTGTGGTTTGAACTTGGCGAATACTTTTTTAGAAACGTGTACAACTACGCAATCCGCTAGTGTTGAAGTGAGCGTAGGTGCTCAATTTTCGAGCAATGTAAGCCTCTCCCTTTCGGGAGTGCCTGTAGGTATCAATGCCTCTTTTGAAGACTCAACGATTAGTCCCAATTCGAGTACTGAGCTGAATTTGTCTAATTTAAATAATCTTTCGAGTGGATTTTATTCTATACAAATTGAAGCAACAGACGGCAATGTATTTAGCAATTCCATCTTGAATATTCAGGTTACCGAACCATTAACTACTACTCCAACGCTCTTGCAGCCAAGCAATTTAGCTTTTGAAGTGCCTGCTTTGACCATTTTTAATTGGAGTGTAGAAGAAAATGCTCCAAATTCTAGGATTCAGTTATCTAAAACGCCCAATTTTTCGGAAATAGTAGAAAGTGCAAATACAAATGAGCTTAGTTTTATGGGTAATATTTTAGAACCTTCGACGACTTACTATTGGCGTATCCGCCAAAGTAATGCCTGTGGGCAAGGTAACTGGTCATCTGTTTTTAGTTTTACGACAGCTAATACCATTTGTGATCAAGTAGCTGCTACAACTGGCCTACCACTCGAAATTGATGATGGTCCAACGGGCGTATATGAATCCATTATCAATATCCCCAACGATGGAAAAATAGAAGATATAAACGTCACTAACATTAATGGGACACATACTTATAGCTCTGATTTAACGGTTTCGTTGATTAGCCCTGCTGGTACGAGTGTATTGCTTTGGGATGAAGAATGTGGCGACTCTGACAACTTTATGATAAGTTTTGATGACTCGGCCGCCAGTGGTAATTTCCCTTGTCCGATGACCAATGGTATGACTTATCAGCCAGCAGGCAATCTTGCTGATTTTAAGAATGAAAATCAAGCAGGCGATTGGATACTACAAATAGAAGACGGTGCATCGCAAGATGGAGGGGAACTCCAAAATTGGGGTTTACAGATTTGTGCTACGCTTCCTAGCATTTCTTTTGATTCAGATAATTATGTAGTCTGCAATGACCAACCTTTTGAGTTTTCAATAATTGTAGGAAATGGTTTTTTCAATACTGTAACTTTAACTCCTGTGCTTCCTTCAAATGCTCCTTTTAAAATAACATACGATGCCGACATCAATGCTGTACCTCCCGGTACAGTCATCAACGCTATGATAGCTGATTTTACTGGTATAGAACTAGGCGAATATAGTGTCGGATATCTAGGGAATGACGGTTCATCTAGTGTAGAGTCCTTGATGACTATCCAGTTGATAGATATGCCAACTACCAGCACCTTAATGTTGCCCTTAGATGAGGCTACAGACGTAGCCATAGACCCAACCTTTACTTGGAATGTAGCAACAGGTTCAGGATATTTTATAGAAATAGCAACTGATGGCAATTTTGACAATATTGTTCATACCAATGCCGTACAAGGAACATCTTATAAATACCCTGACTTTTTAGAAGATTTTATGACTTATCATTGGCGTATTACCACATTAAGCGAATGTGGCGAGGTAACTTCGGATGTTTTTACTTTTACAACAGGTAATTTAGTGCCAGTTGAAGAAACCTTAGAAAGCCAAATCAATATTTATCCCAATCCGACAAGTGGATTATTAAATATTGAATTGGAAGGAGCTTTTCAAGAAAGTTTACTTTTTGAAATTTATAGTTTAAATGGACAGCAAATGATTCAATCTAAATCTAATCCTTTCGATGAAAAATTCACACTCGATTTAAGCAATGTTCCCAAAGGAATTTATTTGCTCAAAATAAAGCATTCCAAAGGTATGCTGAGTAAACGAATAGTCGTCCAATAATTCCTTACTCCTTTTTAGTCTCATTTATAGCCATATTGTGCTTATAAGCACAATATGGCTATTTTTTGCCCGTATTTATTGACTTTTCATAAAATACAAGCGTCTAAATAAGCATAATTTCTCTAGTAAAGTCGTAACTTTGCGCCGCTTTTTGAAGTTATAAGTTTAATCCATAATTATTTCCAAAATTTATTAAAAATAATGCAAACAACATTGAATTACAAAGTTAAAGACATCAATCTTGCGGATTGGGGTCGCAAAGAAATACAACTAGCTGAGGCAGAAATGCCAGGTTTGATGTCTATTCGTGAAGAGTATGGCGATAGCAAACCTTTAGCAGGTGCTCGTATTGCGGGCTGCTTGCACATGACCATTCAAACAGCAGTTTTGATTGAAACATTGGTTCACCTTGGAGCTGATGTAACTTGGTCATCTTGTAATATCTTTTCTACGCAAGACCACGCTGCTGCTGCAATTGCAAAAGCAGGTGTTCCAGTTTTTGCTTGGAAAGGTATGAACGAAGAAGAATTTGACTGGTGTATTGAGCAAACGCTTTTTGCGTTTGAAGACGGTAAACCATTAAATATGATTCTTGATGATGGTGGCGATTTGACCAATATGGTTTTGGATAAGTTTCCTGAATTGGTTAAAGACATCAAAGGTCTGAGTGAAGAAACGACAACTGGTGTTCACCGTTTGTATGAGCGTATGAAAAATGGCACTTTGACCATGCCAGCTATCAATATCAATGACTCTGTAACAAAGTCAAAATTTGATAACAAATACGGTTGCAAAGAATCTTGTGTAGATGCGATTCGTCGTGCTACGGATGTTATGATGGCTGGTAAAGTAGCTGTCGTTGCAGGTTATGGTGATGTTGGAAAAGGATCAGCTGCTTCACTACGTGGCGCAGGTTGTCGTGTAATAGTAACTGAAATTGATCCTATCTGTGCTTTACAAGCTGCAATGGATGGTTTTGAAGTTAAGAAAATGATCAACGCTGCTCCTGAAGCAAATATCGTTGTTACGGCAACTGGTAACAAAGATATTTTAACTGAAGAGCATTTCCGTGCGATGAAAGACAAAACTATCGTTTGTAATATCGGTCACTTCGACAATGAAATCGACATGGCTTGGCTAAACAATAACTTTGGCGACAGCAAAGTTGAAATCAAACCACAAGTTGATTTATATAATGTTGATGGTAAAGATTTGATTGTATTGGCTGAAGGTCGTTTAGTGAATTTAGGCTGTGCAACGGGTCATCCATCATTTGTAATGTCTAATTCATTTACGAATCAAGTTCTTGCTCAATTGGAGCTTTGGAACAATAGCGACAAGTACGAAAACAAAGTTTATATGCTTCCTAAGCATTTGGATGAGAAAGTTGCTCGTTTGCACTTGGCTAAGATTGGTGTTGAACTCGAAGAAATGTCAAAAGATCAGGCGGATTATATTGGTGTTCCTTTAGAGGGGCCATTTAAGCCTGAGTATTATAGATATTAAAATTTGTACCGACGTATCTACGTGTTTACGTATTTATGTTTTAGCCCCAAAATGGCGATGCCATTTTGGGGCTTTCTCTTTATTTTAGCCTAAAAACTCCGACAACTCCGCTCCATGATGATGCATATACCTCGATTGGTATTTATTACTGTTTCTCACATAATCAAGAAAAGGTTGAGCACTTGCCATATTGGCATTATCGGTATAAATAATTGCTCCTTTTTTCAATTTGGGTTCGAGCATTTTTAGGAGTGGCAAATACAAATCTTTCCAGCCATCCAAAAGGACAAAGTCGATGTCATCTTCGACATTTTTTAAAGTTTCGAGTGCATCGCCTAGACGCAATTCGATAACATCATTGAGTCCTGCTTTTTCAAAATTGCGATAAGCAACTTCACATTTGGAAGGGAGGATTTCTGTTGTGATGACTTTGCCTCCATTCTTTTTGGCGGCAGCTCCTAAGTAAAGAGCAGAGATTCCAAAGGAAGTCCCAAACTCCACAATGTGTTTTGAATTATTCTTAATCAATAAATCATAAACGAATTGTCCTTGTTCGGGAGAAATCGCAATATAAGCATGCTTCAAATCCGAAGGCTGTAGTTTGCGAAAAACTGCCTTAGCCATGCCACGCATGACATTTCCCATATCTCGCGATGCTTCATGATGTAATTGATTGAGTGTATTTTGTACACTCGGATATTGTATCGTATTCATATTTAGAATTTTGTATTAATAATTGAAATTATGATACAAAGTTCTTAATTTAGTCTTACTAAAACAAGTAGTTATATTTAAATTACCTAGTCAATAAAAATAGACTATTATTGATAATCAAACAATTATGAGTAAAGAAATTTTACAAAAGGAAAAAAATAAATTAGTAGGATTACATCAATGTCCTGTTACTTTTACGATGGGTTTGATTGGAGGAAAGTGGAAACCTATTATTTTATACTTGATTAGTCAAAGTACAATTGAGAAACCTATGAATCGTTTTGGTATTTTACATCGAGGAGTCGAGGGTATTAGCAAGCAAATGCTGACCAAGCAATTACGGGAGTTGGAAGCGGACGGAATTTTAACCCGAAAAATCTACGCTGAAATTCCGCCTCGTGTCGAATATTTTTTGACAGAATTAGGCAATTCTTTAATGCCAATTATTGAAAGTATGCGAGTTTGGGGGTATCAAAATATGAAGTAAACTTA
>JAHDEQ010000081.1:11656-18249 GCA_020628755.1 Saprospiraceae bacterium | reverse complement strand
AAATATCATTGAAAAAAACACATCCCTAAGAAAACTCTACCGTTGCATAATTTACAGACTTATATAGAAAACTTTTATATTATTTTGAGTCCAATTTAGCAGAAACCTATTATTTAATAAACAAACGTACGCACTATGAACCTCGAACGTATCAACATTTGGGCAGAGGATGTTGAAAATTCTCGTAAGTTTTACACCCGTTTTTTTGCGGGTAAAGTAAAACGCAAATCAAGAAACAAACTAAACGAATCGGACGAATACTCTATTACCTTTGGCAATGGCCCCGCTTTAGCGGTCAAGCGCAAAAATGAAATAGCCGATTTGCCAAAAAATACACCCATCATTCATCCGCAAAGCCAAATTGCTTTTCGCTTTGAAAACCGTACTCAGGTTGATGATTTAACCGATTGGATTGGAGACGAAGGCTATACTGTAGAGTCAGAACCTACTCAACGAGGCAATGGTCTTTATCGTAGTATTGTGGTAGATCCTGATAAAAATAAAGTAGAGATTTACCACGAAAGCTGATTGGGTACAAACACAAGTATCAAGTTCAAAACGACTTATTTGTAGTTAGACTTGAACTTGATACTTGAATTTGAGCTTTTTATTTGTAATTTTGCTAACTCTAAATTCGTTACTAAAGTTATGAATATTCAAAAATTGCTCTTTCTTTTTTCCCTAAGTTTTTGTTTTATTTTTTGTTCCTTCCAAACGGACAAGCCAGCTCAAAGTCCATCCAATAGCAAAGCTATTGGAACAAAAACGCCTATAGATTCTAACAAAATAGAACTCTACAGTATTGTAGGAGTAGGCGATATGATGTTGGGTACAAACTATCCCAACGAGTCATATTTGCCAGCCAATGGCGGACGAGATCTTTTGCAGGATGTATTGCCTATTTTACAAGATGCCGATGTTACTTTTGGCAACCTCGAAGGTACTTTACTCAATGAAGGTGGCAATGTCAAACGCTGCTCTAATCCATCGCTTTGCTATGCTTTTCGCTCGCCCGAAAATTACATCAATCATTTTACAGAAGCGGGCTTTGATGTAGTCAGCATTGCCAACAACCATACAGGCGATTTTGGTGCCGAAGGCCGAAGTACTACTAAACGTATTTTGGACGAATCAGGAATTGCTTATGCAGGATTGGCAGGAACTGACGAGACTACTATTTTTGAACGCAATGGTATCAAGTACGGTTTTTGTGCTTTTGCGCCCAATACAGGCACAGTTGATATTCGTAATATCAGCCGAGCCAAACAAATTGTAGAACGCCTCGAAGCACAATCTGATATTGTTATCGTTTCTTTTCATGGAGGAGCCGAAGGCGAAAAAAATCAAAATGTTACCCGTAAAACAGAAATGTACTACGGCGAAAACCGAGGCAATGTCTATGACTTTGCACATGCAGTCATAGACGCAGGAGCAGATATTGTTTTTGGGCATGGCCCTCACGTGACCCGTGCAATGGAATTGTACAACAATCGTCTTATCATGTATAGTCTAGGAAATTTTTGTACTTACGGTCGCTTTAATCTGCGTGGGCCAGCAGGTATAGCTCCAATTGTCAATGTAACCGTTGATAAATATGGAGGTTTTGTACATGGAAAAATTACACCTATTTATCAAGGCAAAACGCATGGCCCCAAAGTGGATGTCCAAGCAAGAGCCACCAAGAAATTGATAGAACTTACCAAAACTGACTTTCCCGAAACTCGACTTTTGATAGAAGAAGATGGTTGGATTTTAAAAAAATAACAGACTCCAAGAAGCGTATTAAAGGATCAAGCCGTTGTAGATGTACAAAGCCAATTTGTAACTCAATTTTGAACGTCTAAATTTTCATTTAGACATATAATGTAAGTGCCCACTTAAAAAATCGAGTTATGAAAAACACATTACTATTACTTACCTTTTTTTGTCTTCCATTTTTTGCTGTTTCTGCTCAAGAAAGAGACTGCCATTGTAATTTGGCAGGAACTTTTCAGGCTAAGACCATTCCCTATCCGTACATAGATGACTATGGTTTTTGTGCTAGTGGTTATTGGGAAGGTACGATTATTTGGGAGCAAGAAGAAGACGAAATCTATCGCACATTTACGGTTCTTTCTGACACTATATACGAAGATGCAGGTATGGGCTTTTATGCTCACTGTATTGGGGAGCATGCTTCGCCTCCAGGTGGAGACCTTATGCTGAAAAATTATTGTGATTCCATTCAATATATTGGTACGAGCCAATGGGGCGAAGAATATACCATCACTAACCAAATCGTTCAAGATTCACTTTTGATTTTAGATTGGGAAAATAGCTATAGCGAATTTGCCCGTACCGAACTGGTTCGCACAGACGGTACGCATTGGTTTTCTACGCCCTGTATTTCTGTTGCCAGTCAACAAATAGCCAGCTTAGAAAATGTAGATATTTTTCCTAATCCTGTATTGAAAAATCAAGCCATTCAAGTTCAATTTTATCAAAAAACGCAAGAAAATTTTACTATAAATGTATATGACTTGCGAGGAACTTTGCACCAACAGATGTATCACAAAGGTTCGATAGGGGAGCAATCGCTCCACCTATCTACGCTTGAACTATCCGCAGGAACCTATTTTTTGGAAATTAAAAACCAAAAAAACAAAATCACCAAACGAATAATTATTCAATAAATCCTTTTAAAATAAAGACAAATGAAACTACTAAAACTATCAGCACTTTTACTGTTTACAGTTTTTACAAACATCATTTATGCACAGCAAATATTTGATTTAGAAGAAAAATCCATTTTAGAAATCAATAATTCAAAGACTACTTTAAGCAGTAATTGCTATGGCGAATTTCAAGGAGCGTTTTCAGTAGTTACAACTACGATTAGTCTTGATGATGGTAATGTTTGGGATCCTTGCGATGGAAATACTTGGGAAGGTACGGTAGAATGGGAGTTACAAGAGGACGAAACCTATAAAGTGTATTCTTATCACAATGGGATTCGTTATGAAGACATAACTATGGGAGCATATTTTGCCTGTTATGGTACAGATAGTCAAATAAGTTTGCCGAATGGAGATTTATTTATTCAAAATGATTGTGCTACACTTTCTATGATTGGTGCTAGTCAGTGGGGCGAAACTTACACGATAACCGAGCAAGTTTTTAATGGTCCAACCTTGACGCTTACTTGGCAAAATGACTATGAAGAGGCTGCTCAAACTATATTGACACGTACTGATGGGGCAGATTGGTTGTCCAATAAGATTGAACTTTGCAATATTTGCTCTGAAAGCGATTCTTTGGCCTTGGTTGATTTGTACAATGCTACAGATGGCGCAAATTGGTTTACGCCCTGGGACTTGACGCAACCCGTCAGAAATTGGTATGGAATCACACTAAATGATAATTGCTGTGTCGTAGAGATTGACTTAAAAAGTAATGAACTATTTCCTGACCTAAGAGGCAACAACCTACAAGGTACTTTACCTGCATCTTTGGGAGGTATTACTTCACTAGAAATATTAGATTTGAGAGGTAATGAAAATCTTGGAGGAACTATACCTACTGAATATGGAAATTTTTCCAACATGACATTGTTCTTATTGAGCGATTGTGCTTTTACAGGAAATATACCTCTAGAATTAGGTGATTTGGAAAATTTAGAAGCTCTTGTTATTAGCCGTAATCAATTGACAGGTCTCCTGCCAATTGAACTTAAAAACCTGAGCAAGCTAACACTCTTGTCTATCAACAACAATCTTTTAGAAGGGACACTTCCTGTTGAATATAGTGAACTGTCAAATTTGGAGCGTTTGTGGCTAGGCGGCAATCAATTGTCGGGAACAATCCCTATAGAATATGGAAATCTCCCCAATTTAATTTCACTTAGTTTATACGAAAATCAATTAACTGGATTGATTCCTAATGCGCTTGGGAATTTGGAGAACTTGCAATTTATTACGCTCCAACGAAATAACCTTACAGGGACAATTCCTCAAGAATTGGCCGACCTTACGAATTTGCGTTATTTACAACTCGAAGAAAATCAACTGTCGGGAACAATCCCAACAGGTTTTGGCAATTCGGCAGGACTAACGTGGTTATTTTTAAACAACAATCAACTCACAGGAGAAATACCAAGTGATTTGGAAAATCTACCAGGTCTGACTTCTCTTTATTTGAACGACAATCAATTGACAGGACATATTCCTGCCAACCTTCTGACTAATGGTAACTTGAATCGTATCTTTTTACAAAACAATAATCTTTCTAGCTGTTACGAAGAAGACTTGATGGGCTGGTGCGATATGGACTTTGTAGAAAATCATATAGACACGACTTTCTTTGAAGATGGACTATATTTTTACGGATTAGAAGGTTATAATTTTACGGGCAATCCACTGCTACCCTGGGAGGGCGATTTTCAAAAAATGTGTGCTGGCGAAGCACAAATTGGTGCTTCCTGCGACGATGGCGATGTTTCGACTACAGACGAAGTTATTCAAGAAGATTGCTCTTGTCAAGCAATTGTTTCTACAAAGGAACTTCTAGCCGTCAAAGATATTCAGGTATTTCCCAATCCAATAAGTGTTAATCAAACCATTACGATTCAATTCGATGCCTTAGAAGCCATTGACTTTGAAATCAGCATTTACAATACGCTCGGTCACTGTTTGACCAAAACAATGCAAAAAGGAAGTTTAGGAAATAACACTTATGAACTAGCAAGTCCTGACATTGCAGGCGTATATTTTATAGAAATTAGTAGTAACAATAGAAGAAAAACTAAGCGATTTTTAGTTCAATAAAAATTTTATATAGATTCTTCCAAACGTTTATTCCTTTGCCATAAGCGATGCCCCAAAAAACCAACCAATACCACTGACAGCAATGTCAGTGGTATATTGACTTGATCCACTTCTTCCAAGTCAATACTCGACATTTCTTCGGCATACAAAAATTGGGCAAGTACCTGAAAACCATTATTGATAAAATGAGCTATGATTGGTACCCACAAATTCTTAGTCCAAACCAACAAATAGCCCAACAAAGCACCCAACAACATTCTTGGTATAAAACCCTCAAATTGCATATGAAATCCACTAAAAATAATGGCAGCTACCCAAACTGCTAAGTGTTGATTTTTAAACAAGTCTCCCAATTTATTTTGCAAAAAACCTCTAAAAACCAACTCTTCTCCAATAGCAGGAATGACGGCAATGATAAAAACATTAAAAATCAATTCATAAGAAGCATCCGTTTTGAGCATTTGCATAATAGCTTCTTGTGTGTCTGCCTCGATTGCCAATGCCCAATCGGGCAATGGCAACTGTTGATTGAGCCAATAAGTAAATTGTACCAAAGGAAAAGCAGCAAAAATGAGAAGCGCACCCAAACCCCAATTACCCAAACTCGGCAATTTATCCAACCATAGTTGCCGAACCCAATCCGATTTATAAACAATAAAAGCAGTAACCAATGATGGAATGACAAACATCGTCAGGTGCTGAATCAAAATTGTACTTCTAAATAAGTTTCTATCGCTAGTCGTACTGCTATCCGTCAACATTCCAGCAATATCATCAAAAGCCAAACCATTGGAAGCGACCAACCAAAGCATGATGCCTGAACCAATCATCAAACAAAAAACAATACTACACAATAGTATAACTAACACCATCGCAGGATGCATTTCTTCGTGTACCGAACTTCGAGGCATAGGATTTTCTAACGACATAAATTCTATTTTTAGTAGCACATACTTCAGTTTGTGCATCAATCGAGAGGATAATATTTATCTTGTTGTGAAGTAAAATTACCGTAATTTTTCAATTCCACCCAATCCTTTTCAAAATTCAATAGTACCTTTGTTTCAAACTTGTGTTGACGTATCCAGATGTTCATGTCCTATACGCAACGTGAATACGTGAACACCCGAACACGTACAAACCTAAAGAAATGACTCGACTTAGTGTAAATGTAAATAAAGTAGCACTGCTACGAAATTCAAGAGGAAGCAATTTGCCCGATTTGGTGCAAGTAGCTAGAGATATTGAAAAATTTGGAGGCGAAGGAATAACTGTTCATCCACGTCCAGACGAACGCCACATTCGCTATAGCGATGTGCCACTCCTTCAAGAAATTACCACAACCGAATTTAACATCGAAGGCAATCCCACACCAAAATTCCTTGATTTGGTGTTGGCGAATCCGCCACACCAATGTACCCTAGTGCCTGACTCGCCCGACCAACTCACTTCCGATACAGGTTGGGACACCATAAAGCACGAAAGTTTTTTAACAGAAACCATTGCTCGTTTACAAGCATCCAAGATAAGAGTTTCTATCTTTGTTGACCCCATCGAAAAAATGGTCGAAGGCGCAAAAAAAGTAGGAGCCGATCGTATCGAACTCTACACAGGCGACTATGCACACCAGTTTGATGCAGACCCAGCCAAAGCCATTGCGCCTTTTGTACGTGCTGCCCAAGAAGCCAACAAAGTCGGAATTGGCATCAATGCAGGACACGACCTCAACCTCGACAACCTCAAATATTTCAACGACAATATCGAAGGATTGCTCGAAGTCTCCATTGGTCA
>JAHDEQ010000081.1:10220-11556 GCA_020628755.1 Saprospiraceae bacterium | reverse complement strand
AAACTATTAGCCAAACTTAGAGATGCCATTCAAGCCGCAGGCGAGAATAAAGCTATCAAAGTTATTATTTTAAAAAGTGGTGGCGACCGAACGTTTTGTGCAGGAGCAAGTTTTGACGAATTGGCATCTATTGAGGACTTGGCTATAGGCAAAACCTTCTTCCTCGGTTTTGCTAATGTGATAAATGCCATGCGCAAATGCCCAAAATTTATCATTGGGCGAGTCCAAGGCAAAGCCGTCGGTGGGGGAGTAGGAGTAGCTTCGGCAACGGACTATTGTTTCGCTACTAAATTTTCTGCCGTTAAATTGAGTGAGTTGGCCGTTGGTATTGGCCCTTTTGTCGTAGGACCAGCCGTAGAACGCAAACTAGGAACTTCTGCTATGACTCAGTTAGCTATAAATGCTACAGAGTTTCGTTCAGCAGAATGGGCCAAACAAAATGGCTTATTCGCAGAAGTCTATGAAGATGCCGAACAAATGGATTTAGCGATTGAAGACTTAGCTCAAAAATTGGCAAAGTCTAACCCTGAAGCGATGCGTATGATGAAAGCTGCTTTTTGGGAAGGTACAGAACATTGGGACGAATTGCTCGACCAACGAGCTGCCGCAAGCGGCCAACTCGTCCTCTCCGACTTTACCAAAAATGCGATTGCTAAGTTTAAAACTAGATAGTGACTCAATCTTTAGATTGAGCATACATTATGAAAAACGTTCAAAAATACACCCAAGCAACATATTATTTTGATTCTAACCATCAAAATATCCAAGAATTTGTAGCGCAAAATACATCTTCTAACCAAAGCTCAAAAGAAAAAGCCATTCAATTATACTACGCCATCCGAGACGGATGGCGTTATCATCCCTACAAGATTTCCCTTCAAGAAAAAGACTATTGTGCCAGCAATATTCTGAGCCGAAAAGAAGCCCATTGTATTGACAAAAGTACTTTGTTTCTGACTTGTTGCAGGGCGGCGGGCATTCCAGCCCGCCTGTGTTTGGCCAAAGTCAAAAATCACATTGGAGTCGAAAAAATAGTCGAACAATTAGGGACTGACGAACTCGTTCCACATGGTTATGCCGAAGTTTTTATAGAAGATAAATGGGTCAAAGCCACGCCCGTTTTTAATAAAGAACTGTGTGCCAAACTTAATGTCGAACCATTGCCTTTTGATGGAGAAACGGATGCTATTTTTCAAGAATTTGACAAAGAAGGAGGTACTTTTATGGAATACTTAGAAGAGTTTGGGACTTATGCGGATTTACCGCATAGGTTTATTTGTGATACATTGGTCAGCTACTATCCCAAAATAAAGCAGTTATATCAGGAAAAAGGCAG
>JAHDEQ010000081.1:0-10120 GCA_020628755.1 Saprospiraceae bacterium | reverse complement strand
ATTTATTTGATACAAGACAACGAATGGGATATTTCAGCCAATGCTGAGGAGATTCGTGCGCAAGATGCCTACGAATATGCCCAAGGTTTCAAAGGCTTAGATGCTATAAGTTTAAACGGAAGTGACTTTTTTGAATGTTATACCGAAATTGAAAAAGTCGTCAAAATCGTTCGCCAAGAACGCCGTCCTTTCCTCATTCACATCAAAGTTCCTTTACTCAATCATCATACTTCGGGCGTTCGTAAAGAATGGTATCGAGACGATTTGGAAGAACACCAAACACGTGACCCTTATCCATTTTTTAAGCAACAATTATTAGAATATGGCATTGCCAAACAAACGATAACCAAGTTAGAAAAGGCTGCTCGTAAGTTGGTACTCGAAGATTTTGAACGAGCGACTAGTGCGCCCGACCCAACTCCCGAAGACTTGTTTACACATGATTTTGCGCCTACGCCAGTTGTAGAAGAGTTGGGAGAGCGTTCGCCAGCAGGCAACGACGAAAAAGTCATGGTTGACTGTGCTTTGTTGGCAGTAGAAGAGTTGATGCGCAAGCATAAAGAGTGTTTGCTTTACGGGCAAGATGTTGGTGGACGACTAGGAGGTGTTTTTAGAGAAGCAGCTACTTTGGCTCAAAAATTTGGTGATGATAGAGTTTTCAATACACCAATTCAAGAAGCATTTATAGTTGGGAGTACGGTTGGTATGTCGGCGGTTGGCCTCAAACCGATTGTAGAAGTACAATTTGCAGATTATATTTGGCCAGGACTCAACCAGTTATTTACCGAAGTCAGTCGTTCTTGCTATCTATCCAATGGCAAGTTTCCTGTCAGTATGATTTTGCGAGTGCCGATTGGCGCGTATGGAAGTGGTGGCCCTTATCATTCGTCGAGTGTGGAGTCGGTGCTTTGCAATATACGTGGCATCAAAATTGCCTATCCTAGCAATGCTGCCGACATGAAAGGATTGATGAAAGCAGCATATTACGAACCCAATCCTGTGGTTATTTTTGAACATAAAGGTTTGTATTGGTCAAAAGTGCGAGGTACAGATGCCGCACGTTCAATTGAACCAGACGAAAATTATATTATCCCTTTCGGGAAAGCAAGAATTGTTCAGGAAGCTGCTGAAGAACAGGTCGCACAAGGCAATAGCCTTGTGGTCGTAACGTATGGCATGGGTGTACATTGGGCGTTGAACGCAGCAAAAACCTTTGACCAACAAATTGAAATTATAGATTTAAGAACTTTATATCCTTTAGACGAGAATACAATATATGAGGCTGTTCGCCGACACAATAAGTGTTTGGTTGTAACAGAAGAACCCGTTAGTAATACGTTTGCACAAAGTATAGCAGCTCGTATTCAAGAAAATTGTTTTGAATACTTAGATGCGCCCATACGTACGATAGGTTCCGAAGATATGCCCGCCATCCCTCTAAACGAAGTCCTCGAAAAAACCATGATTCCATCTATTGAAAAAGTACAAGTAGCTATACATCAACTATTAGATTATTAGAACCAAAACCTGTAAACTAAGTCAATGAGGACGAAAGAAAGAATTATACAAACAGCAATAGAGTTGTTTAATAGAGATGGATTTTCCAATGTTCGTATTCAGCATATTGCCGAACACTTGGAAATGAGTTTGGGTAATTTTACGTATCACTATCCCAAAAAAGATGATTTAGTCATTGCAGTTTATGAGCATTTGGCCAAAAATATCAATAAAATATGGGAGAAGTTTGAGCGAAAATCTTACTTTTCTTTGATTGATAATCAGATACGATTTTTCTTTTACCTTCAAGAGAAATTTTCGTTCTTTTATGTAGATACTTTAGAATTGCTTCGGGCTTATCCTGACATCGCTGCCCGCCATCGCGAGCACATCAAACGACAATTTGAACAAACGAGTGCTATACTTCAACTCAATGTAGATGATGGAAATTTTGATATGACTCCTAAAGATGTAGAGTTTCTAACCGAAATTATTTGGTCTAATGTTGTCCTTTGGAAAACCAAAAATTTGATAAGAGGCAACACTGATTTGACCGCCAACAATATGGCGGCTAATTTGTGGGGCTTACTTCAGCCTTATTTTACAGAGAAGGGCTATGCTGAATATGAGAAGTTGCTAAAAAATCAAGAACTTTCCTAAAACAAAAAAGGCTTGTGATTTTCACAAGCCTTTTTGTTTTTCTAGTCAAAATATTTACTACGCATTTTGTGAGAATAGCAATCAATACCTTTTGATTTGAGTTCGCTGGCTGCATCATTGGCATCACTTCTGGTTTCATACTTACCGGCCGTCACGGAGTAATACTCTGCAAAATCAAAGGTAAAAACCTCAGCATCCGAATAACCCAAGCCTTTGAGTTTGGCTACCATATTGTCGGCGTTGCTGCGTTCTCGATAGCTACCTGCTACAACTAAGTATTTCTGAAAACCAGAGGTACTTGAAGAACTAGAGGCGTAACTGGAACTACTAGAACTTGAGCTAGATGACCTTGCTTCCTCTCTTTCTTCATCTTCTTCTGCCTGAGCTGCACTTTTTGCAGCAGCTTGGGCTTTCATTTTAGCCTCATTCTCGGCATCGTCGTCGTAGGCACTATCTTCATCGTCTATATCATCATCATAAGCTCGGTCTTCGTCGTCGAGTTTTGACTTACTCGAACGGTCATCTTCTTCATCATTGATATAAGTATCATCATCTTCAAAAGAAGCAATATCTTTTCCTTTATCAATAGCAGAATTAGTAGCATCTTTGGCAATAGAAGCCGCACTTCCTATCGTAGAAGCGGCTGTGCCAGCCGCATCACCTACCTTATTGTTGCAAGTAGAAGCAATGGTAGAAAAGAAAAAATATGCAAATGCAATGACGAGTACCCAAATAATTATTCGTTTTACCATAGTATTTTTTTTAAGAAGGTATAGTATTTATATTTTAGACTCTATTCGTTAGAAGTTGTAACTTTTCCAAAATAGTTTAATCACAATATATTACTAATTCGACGAAAGTTAAATTTTTATAATATAAAAAAATTGTGCCAAGTGTTACTTTTACCAATTGTCCAGTTTTTTTATACTAAAACCTTCTCTTCAGTTTTAATTTGTACTAAGCCTCCACTTAATACAAAATGGATATAGGTTTCTATATTTTCTACCTTAAAATGATGCTGAATGGCTTGCTTACTCAACTCTAGCCAAAGGCTGAGTTCTTGCGCTTTGCCACGCCATTTTTTTTGCTCACCAGAGAAACCACTATTTTGAATAATAGCTATACCCGAATCCATTTCAATAAGCGTATCAATAATCGTTTTAAAAAGGCGGCCATCTCTCGTAAATTGAATGGGATATTTGCGATGGATTTTTTGAATATTAAAATTCTTAGTCGTGAAATTTTGCCATTCGTTGCTGTATTGAATCATCGCAATTGCATCGAGCATATCCGAGGTTTCGTATCGTTCCAAAAATGCCTT
This sequence comes from Saprospiraceae bacterium, assembly GCA_020628755.1. Lineage (GTDB taxonomy): Bacteria > Bacteroidota > Bacteroidia > Chitinophagales > Saprospiraceae > JAHDES01. The sequence continues at coordinate 6,642 of JAHDEQ010000081.1, read as the reverse complement.
TGCCATTTCTTGTCGGTCTTTGGCATCGTAAGTATTTCGGTCGGCTGTCAAAAATGCCTTGTGCATTTTGGCAATTTGATAGAGATTTGCATCTTGTTTTACCGAAAGGGGTTTGGTGAAAATCTGAGTTTTTTCTACTTTTTGAAACTGAATTTGCTGAGTCAAAATATCTTTTTCAGGATCAATTTTAAAGGGTAAACTTTCTTCTTTACCCAATCTTTCTTCGAGTGCAAAAATCTCAGTTTGAGCAATATCGCTATGTGCAAAGTCGGGGCCATAAGGTGTTACTTCTAAGTCGGTTTCGAGGTATTTGCCCTTCCATTCCCAGGGTGTTTCGTGGGTGGTAGCATCGAGCGTCGGATAGTCGCCTTGTCCATTATGCCATACACGATTGAGCCATTGTGTAGATTTGGAACGGGTCGGAAAAACTAAAAAATCTCTTGCTCTTGTAATGCCAACGTAGAGCAAACGAGCCTCTTCTTCGAGTGCTTTTTGACGGGCTTCTTGTTTGATAGCGTGTGCATCAATACGTTCAACCAAAGGCGTATTGCGGCTTTGATCACCATAAGGATTAACCCAGTAGCGCAACCAACGATTGCCTAAAATATTATTCAAATCAATTTCTTCCTGTTCTTGTACCAAGTGCATTCCCCAAACATTGTCTTTTAAATTTCCTTCTAAACTAAAAAGAATAACAACAGGATATTCCAAACCTTTGCTTTTGTGATAAGTCAACACATTAACGGCATCCGTACCTTCGCCCGAGCCTTGTTTGTCTTCGGTACGAGCTTCTAAATCATTGAGCCACAGCAAAAAACCACCCAAAGAAGCAGCACTGTGTAGGCGATTGCAAGCATCTTCGTATTGCAAAGCCCATTTGCGTAGGACATCAATATTGTCAAAGCGTTGCTGCACATTGCCCCAAGAGGCAATGGTGCGACGAAGGTCGAGTTCTTCTAATAAAAGATTTAAAATTTCAGAACTTGAAAATTCAATGGCTTCTTGCCGAAGCTCTTGAATCCGTTGTATGATGGGGTCGGTAAGTCCCCACTTGAGGTATTTTTCGGTTTTGGCTTTTTCTAAAAAATCAATACGGTCTTCTATAATGGACTCAATATTTTTGTGCGAAGCAAGCAATTGAATTTCAGCAATAGAGAGCGAGTCGGCCTCATTGAGAAAATATTTTAGACAAGCCAAAATCAATTTTCCCTCGGCTGTCGCCAAGAGACCTGCCCTAGAAATAGCAGCTTTGAGTCCTGCTCGATGTAGTGCTTCTGCCATTTTGAGGCAAGCATTATTGGAACGGCAAAGCACGGCTATATCGCCAGGACGCACAGGACGTGCCGGCCCTTCGTCTTTTGGAATAACAGTAAATCGTCTTTCTATCAAAATACGAGTTTGCTCGGCGATGGCGTTTTCGAGCCAACCTGCAGGATGTCGTTTCTTTTCACTGTCCAATTCAAAGTGCCAGTGTATCAAAGCATTGCCCAACTCAAAGGGTTCGTCCTCTTTGTTTTTACTATCCGAAGTAGCTTTTTTGAGGCGTTTGGGTTCGAGGGCAACTTGGGCTTCGTCCAAGTCGGGGAAGGCTTTGCAAAAAATAGCATTGGTCGCAAAGACAAGGTCTTCACGCGAACGCCAAGAGTATTTTTGAATGTCTTTGGGGTCAATGCCGCCTTGCTGTTGTATGATGGCTTGCATGAGTTTGGGGTCAGCTCCCCGAAAACCATAAATGGATTGCTTTGGGTCTCCCACCCAAACCGAAAACTTGGCAAAACGAGATAGTTTATAAAAAATCTCTAATTGAATTGGACTTGTATCTTGAAATTCGTCCACCATCAAAAGGTCGAGTTCTTGTTCGAGGACTTTTTGTACATGTGGGTGGTCGAGCAAGCGTTTAACTTGCAATTCCATATCAATGTAATCTATCAGACCACGACTTTTTTTATACTTATCGTACTCTTGGATGGCTTCGGATGCAATATCAAAGATGCCTCCAATAAAATCTTTTATGTCTTGATGAAATTGCGGATGTGTGTCGTGTTTCCAAGCAAATTCTTGGAGCTCAAAAACGTCATCTTTGCTTTTTGCACCAACTTTTATTTTTGCAATTTTGACCCATTGATGCCAATTGAGTTGGCCTCGCAAATTGAGTTCGTTGAGAATGACTTTGAGGTTGCTTGTAGCCGTTTGAGTTGTTTTGGTACTATCTTCGTTGGCTTCGAGGGCAGCGATGGATTGGTCAAGGTGTTGGAGTAATTCGGTGGTAAATTGTTCCTTATTCTTTTTAGAAACTTCCCCTAAAAATTCGGCTAAAGTTTGGTACGAGTTGATTTTACTTTTTTCTAAAACTTCGTTTGAAAAATCATTGGAGCGTATGACATCCGTTATTCGTTTGACTTCCTTGCGCCAATCGTAGCGTTCAGATTTGTTGAGTCCGAGTCGGTCGGCGAGTCCTTCCATAAGTCGGATTCGTTTGTTGGTCAAAACCATTGAAAGAGACTGATTGAACATAATTTGCTGGTCTTCGTCGGCAACAATATCTACCTCGGGCGAAACACCTGCTTCAAAAGCGAAGCGTTTGAGCAGCTTGACTCCCAATCCATGAACGGTTCCGATGAGTGCATTGGCAAGTTCGTCGGCTTCGCTGCTGAGTCCTTCTTCGAGTAGTTTGACTCTAACTCGTTCTTGCAATTCGGCTGCTGCTTTTTTGGTAAAGGTAGTAGCAATGATGCCACTAGCTCGCACCTTGCCTTCTTGTAGAAAAGCTACCATTTCTTGTGTCAAACGATAAGTTTTTCCACTGCCTGCCCCTGCGCTGATGATTTTCATTCTTTAGATTTTAGATTTCTGACTTTAGATTTATTAGTTTCAACGGTTGACCAAAATTAGGAAATTATAAATCAAACAACTAGCATAAGTGGAGTTGGATTATCACTAATATGTATATAGAAACCATAAATCTAAGTTGTTTTCTGTTTTGTTTAATCTTTTCTTTTAAAAAATGACATTTTGTTAAACAAACTTAGTGTATTACTGTTAACACCTTGATTGTAAACAAACAATAGTATCACGAAATGTCTAAAAAAGTTATCGTAATTGGTTCGGGCTTTGCGGGTTTATCTGCCGCATGTTTTTTAGCCAAAGAAGGTTATAAAGTCACCATCTTAGAAAAAAATGATTGTGCGGGTGGACGTGCGAGAAAGTTTGAAACAGATGGCTTTGTTTTCGATATGGGGCCGAGTTGGTATTGGATGCCCGAAGTTTTTGAAAACTTTTTTGCCCAATTTGGAAAAAAAGTATCTGACTATTATGACTTAGTTCGATTAGACCCTTCTTATTCGGTATTTTTTGAAGGTGATGAAGTGATGCACGTTCCTGCCAAAATGGACGAACTTGTCCAAATGTTTGAATCCTACGAAAAAGGAAGTGGAGCAAAGTTAAAGCAGTTTTTGGCGGAAGCCAAATACAAATACGATGTGGGAATGAACGAATTTGTATTCAAACCCAGTCATTCCATACTTGAATTTGCTGACCTGAGAGTTTTGAAAAGTCTTTTCCGACTTCAAATGTTTAGCTCCGTTTCAAGCCATATCCGAAAACTATTTAAGAACCAAAAATTAATAGAACTCTTAGAGTTTCCTGTACTTTTCTTGGGAGCAACTCCTCAAAATACACCTGCACTTTATAGTTTGATGAACTATGCAGATATGTCTTTAGGAACTTGGTATCCGATGGGCGGAATGCACAAAATCATAGAAGGAATGGTCTCGCTTGCTGAAGAATTGGGTGTAGAAATAAAATTGGGCGAAGAGGTTAAGCAGATTTATGTTCCCAATGGTCACGCGAGTAAAGTCATTACTGAAAATGCTGAATATCATGCCGATGTGGTGGTGGGCGGAGCCGATTACCACCACATTGACCAAGACCTACTGGAAGCTCGAACCCGAAATTATTCCGAAAAATATTGGGACAAAAGAACTATGGCGCCTTCGTCTCTGCTTTTTTATTTAGGTATCAATAAGCGTATTAATAATTTACATCATCACAATTTGTTTTTTGACGAAGATTTCAACCAACATGCTGTTGAAATATATGATGACCCAGCTTGGCCTAGCAAGCCTTTGTTTTATGCTTGTTGTCCATCTAAGACCGACCCTTCGGTAGCCCCAAAAGGCTGTGAGAATCTATTCTTACTCGTACCCCTTGCACCAGATTTAGAAGACACCGACGAGATGCGTGAACACTATTATGATGTCATCATGGAGCGTTTGGAAAATCGAACAGGACAATCGATTCGAGACGCAGTGGTTTACAAACGCTCCTTTGCTCATCGGGATTTCAAATCAGATTATCATTCGTATAAAGGCAATGCCTACGGCTTGGCAAATACCTTGATGCAAACGGCTTTTTTGAAGCCAAAATTGAAAAGTAAAAAAGTAAGCAACTTGTTTTACACAGGGCAGTTGACCACGCCTGGTCCAGGCGTGCCTCCTTCGTTGATATCAGGACAGGTTGTTGCCAAAGAAATCTACAAATCCATAAAACCCTAAATTTTAAAGCTATGATGCAGATGCAATTGTATAGTTCGACTTGTATGGAGTGCAGCAAATTGATAACGAATAATTATAGCACTTCTTTTTCGATGGGAATAAAAGCCTTTGATAAACGATTTCGTGCGCCAATTTATGCCGTGTATGGTTTTGTGCGTTTTGCCGATGAAATTGTAGATACTTTTCACGATTTTCCAAAGGCACAATTATTAGAAGAATTTCGTCAAGAAACTTACAAGGCAATCGAACAAAAAATTAGCCTTAATCCAGTTTTACAAGCATTTCAAGAAGTTGTACATCAATACAAAATCGAACGAGAATTAATTAATGCTTTCTTAGATAGCATGGAAATGGATTTACATTTTCATAAGTATGAAGATAGTTTGTATAAACAATATATTTACGGCTCGGCAGAGGTGGTAGGTTTGATGTGTTTGCGAGTCTTTTGCGAAGGAAATAGAGAAGAGTACGAAAAACTAAAAGCACCAGCTTGTTCATTGGGTTCAGCTTTTCAAAAAATCAATTTCTTACGTGATATGAAAAGCGATTATCAAGAACGAGGTCGTGTTTATTTTCCAGGAGTTGATTTTACGAAATTTACCAATGAAGATAAATTTATTATCGAAGCCGACATCAAAAAAGATTTTGATGATGCCTATAAAGGGATTGTTCAATTGCCTGACGGCGCGCGCTTAGGGGTTTATTTGGCTTATGTTTATTATATTCAGCTCTTCAAGAAAATCAAAAAAGCAACTGCAGCAAGAGTCAAGCAAGAACGTATTCGAGTAAATGACGGACGCAAAGTCATGCTTTTGTTTAGTTCTGCTTTACGCAATAGTCTGAATATCCTCTAATCAAAATCTGAGATAATCTGTGAAAACAGTCTTGAATACAAAAGTCAATACTGCTGAATTTAGTTTAACTAAGCTAGTAAAGCTATTGCTAATTATAGCTCCAGTTTTATTAGTTATTTTCACTTGGTTAACAGATGATATTCAAACCAATAATTTACTTTATAATATAAATTGGAAATATCCTCAGGCAGTTTTAGAAACTAAGACACTATATTTATATATACACCTTTTCACATTCATTCCAGTTTTCTTACTGAGTTTTGATAAACGAGTAGCTTACTACAAAAACTGGAAGTATCTCATACCAGCTATTATCTTAGTTGCGATTCCTTTTATCGCTTGGGATGTTTTTTTTACAGAACACCAAGTTTGGGGCTTCAACGAAACCTATGTTACAGGACTTCATATTTTTAATCTTCCTTTAGAAGAATGTCTATTCTTTTTTACTGTACCATTTGCCTGTATTTTTATTTATGAATGTTTAAATTATTATTTCCCGTCCGATTCGTTGGCAAGGGTAGATGCCCCAATTACATTGGGACTGGCGCTTTTATTTTTGGCAGTCGGCTTGACTTATCAACACCATATATATACAAGTACAACTTTTCTTTTAACAAGTGCTTTTCTATTTTTTCATTATTTCAATTATGAAAATACTTATCGCAGCAAGTTTTATAAATCTTACTTAGTTGCCCTTATTCCCTTTTTTATGGTAAACGGAGTTTTGACAGGAGGTTACACACAACAACCAATTGTAATATATAATCCAGAGGAATATATAGGGTTAAGAATAACTTCCGTACCATTAGACGATTCAGTATATGGATTTTTGATGCTTTTTTTGCTAGTAACACTTTATGAACAACTCAAAAGGAAAACAAAATTGCACAAGTAGAATATTTTTTAGATTAAAGCATAAATTTTTTCTATTGAAATAACTGCAATTTTTCCATTAAAATACCTTGTTATTAAAAGAGTAACAGAATAAAAATTGGCTAATCATTTCTATACTGATACATAAAAAAAAACACAAAGCTTTACCTTGAAAAAAAACTCACAAAAACTTTGCTATTTAGGAAACCTGTATTATCTTTGCAGTCCCTTCGAGAGAGGGTTGTATTTACAGAAATGCAATACTTGATTTCATCAAGTGCAAAATGTCTTAATTTTAAGACATTATAAAAGTTCATTGACCTATTGGAGTGTAAACAGGTAAATAAGATTTTTTTGCGTAG
>JAHDEQ010000080.1 GCA_020628755.1 Saprospiraceae bacterium | reverse complement strand
ATAATGGTATCCTTGCAGGTTATAACATTGATAGCATGAAAGTTCGTGTTTTTGATGGAAGTATGCACGCAGTGGATTCTAAACCAATTGCTTTTGAACTTTGTGCAAAAGAAGGCTTCAAAGCTGCTGCTGTACAAGCAAAACCAGTTTTGCTAGAACCAATCATGAAATTAGAAATTATTACTCCTGAAGAGTATGTAGGTTCTGTAATTGGTGATTTGAACAAACGTAGAGGATTGCCTAAAGGACAAGAGCCATTGTCAAGTGGTGCGGTTTCTATTTCAGCAGATGTGCCATTAGGTAATATGTTCGGATATGTTACGGATTTACGTACAATTACATCAGGTCGTGCTAACTCTACAATGGAGTTTAGTCACTTTGCACCTGCTCCTCGCGGCATTGCAGACGAAGTTATTGCAAAAGCTAAAGGAGAAGTGAAAGTTTAATGTTAAAATATTAGGAATTTACAAAATGGAGTGCTATTTTTGCACTCCATTTTGATATACTCGCTATTGAGTTTATATTTAAATTAGGTTATGAATCAGAAAATCAGAATCAAACTTCGTTCTTATGACCACAACTTGGTTGACAAGTCAACGGAGAAAATAGTTAAGACAGTTCGTACAAGCGGTGCTGTTGTGACTGGCCCGATTCCGCTGCCTACGGAAAAAAAGATTTTTACCGTCTTGCGCTCTCCGCACGTCAATAAAAAATCCCGTGAGCAGTTCCAGTTGCGTACCCACAAACGCTTAATCGAAATTTACACTCCTACACAGAAGACAGTAGATGCATTGTCGAAGTTAGAACTGCCGAGTGGTGTTGATATTCAAGTCAAACTGACGTAGTTTTAGTTTTATCTATAATTGTTGGAAGGAGACTTCGAATCTATATCTGATTCTAATTTTTAAGACTTAACTTATTATGTGGCTTTTTAGGTCACCTCTAATTTAAGGTCAAAGCACTAAACAATGTAAAAACATTGATTTAGGTCTAGGATTATGTGCTAGGTTCGGATTTATTATCTGAAAAAGTAAGATTTAGCTGGACTTTTAAATATTTACAGCTTTAATCTTTAACCATAAAATTCATTTATCGTGAACGGAATTATTGGTAAAAAAATTGGTATGACCAGCATTTTCAATGAAGCTGGTAAAAATATAGCATGTACAGTTGTTGAGGCAGGGCCTTGTGTTGTAACACAAATCAAAACAGAAGAAACAGATGGTTATTCTGCTTTACAATTAGGTTATGGCACAAAGAAAGAAAAGAATACTTCAAATGCACTAATCGGGCATTTTGAAAAAGCAACTACCACCCCCAAGCGTAAAATAGTAGAGTTTAGAGATTTTGATGTTGATGGTTTATTGTCTGAGGAAGGGCAAGAAACAAAAGAAATCGCTTTAGGTAGTGAAATCACTGTGGACGATGTTTTTGCAGAAGGTGATGTGGTAAGTGTTTACGGAACTACCAAGGGTAAAGGATTTCAAGGGGTTGTTAAAAGACACAACTTCCGAGGTGTAAACGATGCTACGCACGGACAGCACAACAGACAACGTGCTCCAGGTTCTATCGGTGCAGCTTCTTATCCTGCACGTGTATTCAAAGGTATGCGTATGGCAGGTCGTATGGGCGGCACTCGTATAAAGATTAGAAACTTAGAAGTATTAAAAATATTTCCTGAGAAAAACTTAGTCCTTATTAAAGGAGCAATTCCTGGTCATAAAGGAGCTATGGTCGTAATTGAAAAATAAGGGTTCTTTACCCATCAAAATATTTATTGTATCATGAAAATTGATGTTGTTAATATTCAAGGTAGTAAGACAGGTAAAACGATAGAATTGCCTGATTCTATTTTTGGAGTAGAACCCAACGAACATGCTATGTATTTAGCTGTAAAGCAATACCTAGCATCTCAGCGTCAAGGAACTCACAAGTCAAAAGAGCGTGGCGAAATTGCTGGTTCAACCAAAAAGATAAAAAAACAAAAAGGTACAGGTACTGCTCGTTTTGGTAGTATCAAGAATCCTTTGTTCCGTGGAGGAGGTCGTATGTTTGGACCACGTCCTCGAAATTATAATATCAAACTTAATAAAAAGGTTAAAACCTTGGCTCGCAATTCGGCACTTTCTACGAAAGCAGCAAATGACGGTTTGGTAGTATTGGAGGATTTTACGTTTGATGCTCCAAAGACAAAAGAATTTGTCAATATTCTAAAGAACTTAAATCTCGATAGCAAGAAAGCTTTATTTGTTACAGGTGACCACGACAAAACTTTGTATTTGTCGAGCCGAAATGTACCAAAAGCTTCTTTGACAAGAGCGCAGGATTTAAACACTTATGATGTGTTAAATGCAGGAACTTTGATTCTGTCTGAAAGCTCAGTTGAAAAAATTAAAGAGATTTTTGGTTAATCCAAATTAGAAAATCATTTAGCAAATGGCAAAGAAGATATTAATAAAGCCTATGATGACAGAAAAGTCAGAACATTTGTCCGAAAATATGGGCAAATACACTTTTGTTGTCGATAAAAAGGCAAATAAAATTGAGATTAAGAAGGCAATTGAAGATATGTATCAAGTGAGTGTAGAAGCAGTCAATACTGCTATAATGCCTTCTAAATCAAAAGTCCGAAATACGAAATCAGGATTGATTCGAGGTAGAGTCGCTGCATACAAAAAAGCAGTAATAACCTTGTCTGAAGGAGAAGAAATTGATTTCTTCGGCGATATTTAATTCTAAGTTAATTAGTTATAAAACGCATATATAATGCCCGTTAAAAAGTACAATCCAGTAACTCCAGGTTTGCGTACACGCGTCGGAAACGCTTATGCAGAATTGACTACGAGCAAGCCAGAAAAGAGTTTATTAGCCCCTATAAAGAGAACAGGAGGTCGTAATAGTTCTGGTAAGATGACTGTGCGCAACAGAGGTGGTGGACACAAGAGACGCTATCGTATTATAGATTTCAAGCGTAATAAAGATGGTATTGCAGCAACAGTCAAGACCATAGAGTACGATCCTAACAGAACAGCTTTTATTGCATTGGTAGAATATACTGATGGCGAGAAAAGATATATCATTGCTCCAGATGGTCTTAAAGTTGGAGATTCAATTGTATCTGGGGAAAGTGCTGCACCAACTGTTGGTAATACCATGTTTTTATCTAAAATTCCATTAGGTGCTGTAATACATGCCATCGAAATGACACCAGGTAAAGGAGCAGCTTTGGCAAGAAGTGCAGGGACTTATGGAACTTTGATGGGGCGTGAAGGTAAATATGCAATTATTCGCCTTCCTTCGGGTGAAGTGCGTCGAATTTTATTGACTTGTCGGGCTACAATAGGCTCAACTTCCAATGCAGATCATGGACTTCAAGTTTTAGGTAAGGCTGGTAGAAGTCGTTGGATTGGTCGTCGTCCACGTGTTCGAGGTGTAGCTATGAATCCAGTAGATCACCCGATGGGTGGTGGTGAAGGTAGAGCTTCTGGTGGTCACCCACGTTCTCGTACAGGGGTTATGGCCAAAGGTCAGAAAACACGTAACAATAAGAAGCATTCTACGAAGTTGATTATTTCTAAACGTAAGACGAAATCTAAAAAATAATTTTTGAAGTTTTGCTTTGCTTTACTTCTTGGATTAATCAAAATTTGAATTAATGCCACGTTCACTAAAAAAAGGACCATACGTTTTTCACAAATTGTTGAAGAAAATTGACAAGGCTAATGAGTCTAATAAAAAGACCGTAATCAAAACTTGGTCACGTTCTTCAATGATTATTCCTGATATGGTAGGAAAAACAATAGGTGTTCATAATGGAAAAACTTTCGTTCCTGTTTTTGTAACAGAAAACATGGTAGGGCACAAATTAGGAGAGTTTTCACCGACGCGTAACTTTAGAGGTCACGCAGGTAACAAGAAGAAATAATAATAAAATACTTACTTAAATCCATCTTAATAATGGAAGCAGTAGCTAAATTGAAAAATTGCCCAATGTCACCACGAAAAATGCGTTTAGTGGTAGATAATATTAGAGGTAAAAATGTTGACGAAGCATTAGACATACTTCGCTTTACCAAAAAAGAAGCGGCAGAGTGGTTAGAAAAAGTACTTTTGTCAGCAATTGCCAATTGGGAGTATAAAAATGGCATGGCACTTAATGCAGATGAATATGATTTGAAAATCAAAACTGCATTTGTAGATGGTGGTACAATGCTCAAACGATTTCGACCAGCTCCGCATGGTCGTGCGCACAGAATTCGTAAGCGTACCAATCATGTTACGATTATTGTTGAAAATCAAGTTCCAATCGATGAGACTGCAATTGCAGACGCATCAGAAGAAGAATAACATTATAAATAATATAGAATGGGTCAAAAGACAAATCCAATAGGTAATCGTTTAGGTATCATCAGAGGTTGGGAATCCAACTGGTTTGGTGGCAACAACTTTGCCGACAAAGTTGTTGAAGACGAAAAAATTCGCAAGTACCTCAGAGCTAGGGTTCACAAAGGTGGTATCTCTCGAATTGTTATCGAACGTACACTTAAACGTATTACAGTCACTATCCATACGTCACGTCCAGGTATTATCATTGGTAAAGGAGGTCAAGAAGTCGATCGTATTCGCGAAGAGCTGAAAAAATTGACAGGCCAAGATACTCAAATCAATATCATTGAGATTCGTAAACCTGAATTGGATGCCTATATTGTTGGCGAATCAATTGCAAAACAAATTGAAGCACGTATCAATTATCGTCGTGCAATCAAAATGTCGATTCAATCAACGATTCGTGCAGGTGCTGAAGGAATTAAAGTTCGTATTTCTGGACGTTTGAATGGTGCAGAGATGGCACGTTCCGAAGAGTATAAAGAAGGGCGTACACCTTTACACACTTTTCGAGCAGATATTGATTATGCGCTTTGTGAGGCTCTTACGGTCTATGGGAAGATTGGTATCAAAGTATGGATTTGTAATGGTGAGGTTTTAGGTAAGAGAGATTTATCTCCAAATGCTGGTGCTGATAAGAAAGATAAAGGTGGTCGTCGTGGAGGTGGAAGAGGAAACGATAGAAGAGGAGGAGATCGTCGTCGTGGAGGTGGAAGAGGAAATGACAGAAGAAATAACAACAGACGTTAGGAAAAATACCTCAAAAACACGTACCTTTGCGTCGCTTTTTTCTAATGCAGCGTAAAGTTTGTCAAAATTAGAATGATTTATACTTGATAATCAATGATTTAATTTTTTGTCGAGTTAAGTAAAAAAATACATTGATTTTAAATTTATAAACAATGTTACAGCCAAAAAGAACTAAATATCGCAAACAGCAGAAAGGAAAGAATAGAGGTTTGGCTTATAAAGGAAGTACAATTTCCTTTGGGTCTTTTGCTCTCAAGTCAATGGATGCTGGTTTTATTACAAATCGTCAGATAGAATCTGCTCGTATTGCGATGACTCGTTATATGAAAAGGGAAGGAAAAGTTTGGATTCGAATATTTCCTGACAAACCTATCACTGCAAAGCCTTTGGAGGTACGTATGGGTAAGGGTAAAGGAGCACTTGACCATTATGTAGCAAGGGTACAACCAGGCAGAATCATGTTTGAAATGGATGGAGTGCCGATTGATGTAGCAAAAGAAGCTCTTCGACTTGCAGCTCAAAAACTCCCTGTTTTGACAAAATTTATTGTTCGACGCGACTACGTCGACTAAAATTATGAATCAATTATCTCTTTCATGAGATTTGAAAATAGATAACAATGGCAACCAAAAAGTTTTTAGAACTTCAAGATTTTTCAAAAGATGATTTAGTCGCTGAACTAAAAGCAACTGAGTCACAGTATCAAAAACTTACCTTTGATCACGCAATCACAGGTTTGGATAATCCTCTTGTTTTAAGAGAAGTTCGTAGAGATATTGCTCGTTTGAAAACAGAAGTTCGTCGAAGAGAATTGTCTGAAATGAATGAAGAGCAGTTAGCTGGTCGTTCAAAAATTCGTCGAAGAAGAAGAAATCGCAAATAATATAATTAGTAACATGGCAGATACTAAATTAAGAAAAACAAGAATCGGCGTTGTAGCCAGTACATCAATGGACAAGTCCATTACTGTAACAGTCGAGAGAAAGCTACGTCACCCTATTTACGGTAAATTCGTAAAAAAATCTAAAAAATTCATGGCACACGATGAAAATAATGAGTGCAATGTGGGTGATACTGTAAAAATTATGGAGACTCGGCCATTGAGTCGTCGTAAGCGTTGGCGATTGACGGAAATATTAGAACGAGCAAAATAATATTGATACAAGTTGGGGCAAGCATTTTTTGTACTACCCTTACTTTAAATTTTTATATCATGATTCAACAGGAAAGTAGATTAAAAGTAGCAGATAATAGTGGTGCAAAAGAAGTACTTTGTATCCGTGTATTGGGAGGCTCCAAAAGACGCTACGCATCTATTGGCGATAAAATAGTTGTTACTGTTAAAGATGCTTCACCAGGAGGTGTCAAAAAAGGAACAGTCTCAAAAGCAGTAATCGTTCGTACCAAAAAAGAAATTCGTCGCAAAGATGGTTCTTATATCCGCTTTGATGACAATGCAGTGGTATTGTTAGATAATTCCGACGAACCAAGAGGTACTCGTATCTTTGGACCTGTTGCTAGAGAACTTCGAGAAAGAGACTATATGCGTATTGTATCTCTTGCCCCTGAAGTACTTTAAATTATTAACTTTTAAACTTTTATAAAAGTGAAAAAGAGATTTACTCCAAAGTTGAAAATTAAAAAAGGCGATAAAGTGGTAGTTATTGCTGGAGCGGATAAAGGAACAGAGGGAGAGGTTCTTCAAGTATTTGCTGTCAAAAATCGAGCAATTGTTGAGGGTGTGAATATTCGTAAAAAACATACCAAACCTACACAGGATAATCCTGGTGGTATTAATGACATTGCAACTCCAATAGATATTTCTAACTTAATGTTGATTGACCCTAAAACAGGCGAGCCAACTAGAGTTGGAAGACGAGTTGAGAATGGAAAAATTGTGCGCTTTTCTAAGAAATCAGGCGAAATTATTAAATAATGAGTTACGTACCTAGACTAAGAACAAAGTATAAAGAAGAAATTGTACCTAAATTGATGGAACAATTTCAGTACAAAACGATAATGCAAGTTCCCAAATTGGTGAAAATTTGTGTTAACCAAGGTGTTGGTGATGCTACTGGTGATAAAAAATTAGTAGATAACGCTTTGAAGGAAATGACCCTTATCGTCGGACAAAAAGCGGTACCAACCAAAGCGAAAAAATCTGTCTCTAACTTTAAGTTAAGAGAAGGAATGCCTATTGGTGCTCGTGCGACTTTACGCCACAATCAAATGTTCGAATTCATGGATCGTCTTATTACGGTTGCACTTCCTCGTGTACGTGACTTTAGAGGCATCAATGATAAGAGTTTTGATGGACGAGGTAATTACACTATGGGAATCACAGAACAAATTATCTTTCCTGAAATTGATATTGATAAAGTATCAAAAATCACAGGATTGGATATAACTTTTGTAACAACGGCTCAAACTGATGCTGAATCTTTAGCTTTGCTCAAAGCATTTGGTATGCCGTTTAAGAATCAAAGAAATTAAATTATGGCACGTAAATCAGTTATTGCACGAGAAGTAAAACGCGCAAAATTAGTTAAAAAGTACGCTGAATTGCGAAAGCAATTAAAAGCTGAAGGCCGTTGGGATGAACTAGATAAACTACCTAGAAATTCTAACCCTATTCGCCTTCACAATCGTTGCCGATTGTCAGGCCGCCCCAAAGGGTATATGCGCCAATTTGGTATATCTAGGGTGGCATTTCGTAAAATGGCTTTGGAAGGAAAAATTCCAGGTGTAACCAAAGCAAGCTGGTAAGAATTGAAAATTACTCTGCTTCAGTAGAGTGTCAAATCAATAAGCAAGACAATTTTTTGTCTATATTAAATGAACTAAATCAATGGTAGTAACAGATCCAATAGCAGATTATTTGACGCGCATCAGAAATGCACAACAAGCTGGGCATCGTGTTGTTGAAATACCTTCTTCTAAAATGAAGAAAAGTATTACAGAGATTTTGTATAATCAAGGATATATTCTTAAATACAAATTTGATGACGATGCAGGCAAGCAAGGTGTCATTTCTATTGCACTAAAATACGACGGTCAAAAAATACCTGCAATTCGTAAACTTGGACGTATTAGTAAGTCAGGACTACGTAAATATTCTAAAGCAACAGCAATTCCTAGAATTATCAATGGATTAGGAATTTGTATTGTTTCTACTTCAAAAGGTTTGATGACTGACAAAAAAGCAAGAGAGATGAATGTCGGTGGAGAGTTGATTTGTTACGTTTACTAATAATTATAATATTTTATAGCCATGTCAAGGATAGGAAAAGCTCCAATCGCAATACCTTCGGGTGTAGAAATAAAGGTTAATGATGGTAACATCGTTGCAGTCAAAGGGCCTAAAGGTGAATTGAAGCAGCAAATAGACCCAGATTTATCTGTTGAAATTGAAGATGGACAGTTGACTGTAAAAAGACCAACTGACCAAAAACGTCACCGCTCAATGCACGGTCTATACCGTTCATTGATAAATAACATGGTTATTGGTGTGTCTGAAGGTTATACGGTAGTTTTAGAACTGTATGGTGTAGGTTACAGATGCTCAAATAAAGGTCAGTTACTTGAATTGTCGTTAGGATATTCTCACCCTGTTATGTTTTATCTTCCTGATGAAGTGAAGCTAGAAACAAAGATGGAAAAAGGGAATCCTCCTACAGTGATTTTAACGAGTAATGACAAGCAGTTGATTGGACAAATTGCTGCCAAGATACGAGCTTTCAGAAAGCCTGAACCCTATAAAGGAAAAGGTATTCGCTTTCAAGGCGAAGAAATTAGAAGAAAACAAGGTAAGACAGCAGGTTAATAACTTACTTTCTAACCTACTTATAAAAAGTTTAGACCCTTATAAAGATACGATAAAATGGGAATCAGTAAACTTCAAAGTCGTAAACGAATCAAACAACGGATTCGTAAAAAAATATCAGGAACAGCAGCTCGGCCTCGCTTGAGTATTTTTCGTTCAAATAAAGCTATTTATTGTCAAGTAATTGATGATGAAGCAGGCGTGACCTTAGCAGCAGCTTCTTCAAAAGAAGCTGGCGTTTCTGGAAATAAGTCAGAACAAGCCAAAGCAGTTGGCAAGTTAATTGCAGAAAAAGCTTCGGCTAAAAATATTTCTAATGTAGTTTTTGATAGAGGCGGTTATTTGTATCATGGTAGAGTGAAAGCTCTAGCAGATGGTGCAAGAGAAGGTGGTTTACAGCTATAATAATAATTTAAATAAAAAATATAATGGCAGATAGAACTCCAAAACGAGTAAAACCTACCGAGACGGAATTAAAAGAAAAATTGGTAAACCTTAATCGAGTTGCAAAAGTAACCAAGGGTGGACGTACATTTAGTTTCGCTGCAATCATGGTAGTTGGAGATGGTAACGGTACAGTGGGGCAAGGTCTAGGTAAAGCACGTGATGTTTCCGAAGCAATTGCTAAAGCTGTTGACGATGCCAAGAAAAGCCTCATCAAAGTTCCTTTGCACAAAGGTACAATTCCACATGAGCAGAAAGGTAAATATGGAGCAGGTAAAGTCTTACTTAAACCTGCAGCTGATGGTACAGGTGTAATTGCAGGTGGTGCAATGCGTGCAGTATTGGAGATTGCTGGTGTTCAAAATGTATTAGCAAAATCTCAAGGGTCTTCAAACCCACACAATGTTGTCAAGGCAACAATTGATGCACTCTCAAAATTGAGAAGTCCAATGGAAATTGCCAAAACACGTGGTATTTCTATGGATAAATTGTTTAATGGATAATTTGATTTTTTCCTTTCAAATTAGGAAAAAAAAGAAAAATAATCATGGCTAAAATTAAAATAACACAAGTTAAAAGTACGATTGATCGTTCAAAAAGACAAAAAGACACAATCAAAGCACTTGGTCTTAGAAAAATGAATCAATCTGTTGAACACGAGGCAACACCTCAAATTTTGGGTATGGTTGCTAAAGTAAATCACTTGGTTCAAGTAGAAGAACTATAATTTGTATATTTAGACATCGCTTTTATTATAATTGATATGGAACTTCATAATTTAAAACCTGCAAAGGGCTCAGTAAAAAATAAGAAACGTATTGCTCGCGGACAAGGTTCTGGTAGAGGTGGTACATCTACACGTGGTCATAAGGGAGCAAAATCCCGTTCAGGTTATAGCCGTAAAAGAAATTTTGAAGGTGGTCAAATGCCTATTCAAATGCGTTTGCCTAAGCGTGGCTTCAAAAACTTCAACCGTGTTGAATACGTTCCTATTAATGTCGAGCGTTTGCAAGCCATCTCTGAAAAATATAGCCTTACAACTATTGATATGAGTACTTTAGTTGATAATGGTATCGTTAGAAAAAATGATAAAGTAAAAATACTTGGTAAAGGGGAACTAACAGCAAAATTAAACGTAACAGTACATGCGTGTTCCGCCTCAGCTAAACAAGCAATTGAAAACTGTGGTGGAAGTGTAAATTTAGCTTAAAAAAGACGGATGAAAAAGTTAATTACTACTCTACAAAACATTTGGAAAATTGAAGAACTTCGTAATCGTATTCTTTTTACATTAGGAATGTTATTGGTTTTTCGTTTTGGTTCTTATGTTGTTCTCCCTGGAGTTGTTCCAGAAGTACTCGATAGTGCTACCCAAAATTCTAATCCTAATGACCTTTTAGGTCTCATTAATGTATTCACAGGGGGCGCATTTAATAATGCGGCTGTTTTTGCATTAGGGATTATGCCTTACATTACGGCATCTATTATTATTCAACTACTAGGTTTTGCAGTTCCTTACTTCCAGCGACTTCAACAAAAAGAAGGAGAATCTGGGCGTAAAAAATTAAATCAAATAACACGTTTGCTAACTGTTGCAATTACTCTTGTACAAGGGGGAGGTTATTTGACATATATTCAAAGCCTAGGAGCAGTTGATCCATCAATTCCAAAAGGAATATTTTGGTTTTCCAACATTATTATTCTTTCTACAGGAACTATCTTTGCCATGTGGCTAGGTGAACGTATTACCGATAGAGGTATTGGTAATGGGGTCTCACTCTTGATAACAGTAGGTATTATTGCTACTTTACCATTGGCTTTGGTTTCTGAGTTTCAATTACAATTGGAAGGCAACGGTCTGCTTATTTTTGTATTAGAGTTAGCAGCTTTGTTCTTTATTGTATTAGCAACAGTTTTGATTGTACAAGGGGTGCGACGTATTCCTATCCAATTTGCAAAACGTATGATTGGTAGAGGTTCTAATCAAATGCCAGTTGCAGGTAATCGAGACTATATTCCATTGAAGGTAAATGCAGCGGGTGTAATGCCTATTATCTTTGCTCAAGCATTGATGTTCTTACCAGCTACAATTGCTCGATATGCAGCAGGACCAGATGCACAAGCTAGTTCGTTTCTCGGAGCATTTGAAGATTTTACATCTTTACCTTATAATATTATTCAATTCCTTTTAGTAGTTGTGTTTACTTATATTTATACAGCTTTATTAGTAAACCCACAACAATATGCTGAGTATTTGAAGCGTCAAAATGCGTTTATTCCAGGTATCAAACCAGGTAAAAACACAGCAGATTTTATTGATAATATTACGACAAGAATCACATTGCCAGGTTCTATTTTCTTGGGAATAATCACGATTCTTCCTGCTGTTGCCGCAGCTTTTGGTGTTAACATTGCTTTCGCAATGTTCTTCGGAGGAACTTCACTATTGATTTTAGTAGCTGTTGTTTTAGACACACTTCAGCAAATCGAATCACACTTACTTATGCGTAAGTACGATGGTCTAGTAAAATCAGGAAGAATCCAAGGTCGTAGTCGTATGCAAGGAATTGGTGCCCCAATGTAGGATTCAAAATTGAATTTATATTTGAGCATATAGAAAGTCTTTTATAAATAAGATAAAGACTTGAAAATAAAGTTTACATTTTAAACCTTACAAAATGTAAACTTTATTTTTTTAAGTGCCAAATCAAAAAACTTATCAAGTTTTTGGCTTGCTACTTTAGACTAAACTATAGACAAACTCAATTTTTGAAAACCATTTCAATATTGAAATGGTTGTATTGTAGATTTTAATAATTATAAATTACAGCACTCACTCCATTCATAAAATGATTTTCTACAAGACTGCCGAAGAAATTGAAATGATTCGCGAAGCTTGCCTACTAAACTGCAAAGCACTCGAACACGTTGCTAGTGTCATTGGCCCAGGTGTCAATGCAAGCAAAATTGATAGAGAAGCAGAGGAATTACTCCGTGATCACGGTGCAGTTCCTGGTTTTAAAGGTTATAGAGATTTTCCAGCAACACTTTGCGTGTCTCTTAATGAGCAAGTAGTTCACGGGATACCTACGAATTACGAATTCAAAGATGGGGATATAGTTTCTGTAGATTGTGGGACATTGCTAAATGGATTTTATGGCGACGCTGCCTATACATTTGCCTTAGGCAATGTCAGCGAAGATGTAATGGAATTGCTAAATGTTACCAAAACATCTTTATATAAAGGGATTCAAGCAGCCGTTTCGGGTGCTCGTATGGGAGATATAAGTTTTGCTATCCAAAAATATTGTGAGCGAGATCATAAATATGGAGTTGTTCGGGAATTAGTAGGACATGGTATTGGACGTAATTTACACGAAGCTCCCGAAGTTCCAAATTATGGAAAAAGAGGAAAAGGAGTAAAACTACAAGAAGGTTTGGTTATTGCAATTGAACCTATGATAAATTTAGGCAGAAAAGAAGTTCGTCAGCTTGATGATGGCTGGACAATTATAACAAAGGATAAAAAAGTTTCTGCACATTTTGAGCATACTATAGCTGTAAAAAGAGGGGAAGCAGATATTCTTTCGAGTCATGTTGGTATCGAAAATAATATCCGAAATAACCCTAATGTGAAAGAGGTTTTTCTGAAAGAAGAAGTAGTCGTTTGATAATGAGTAATTTATTTCAAAAAACTTCGTTCTTTTGTAACCTCAAATTGGGCTTTGTGATATTTTTTTGTATCTTTGCCCTCCGAAATTCCGCATATGGCTAAACAAGATCTTATAAAACAGGATGGCGTAATCGAAGAAGCACTTTCTAATGCAATGTTTAGAGTGCGTTTAGAGAATGATCATCAAATCGTAGCAACAATATCTGGAAAGATGAGAATGAATTATATTCGTATTCTTCCAGGCGATAAAGTAGCAGTAGAAATGTCTCCTTATGATTTGTCAAGAGGTCGCATTATCTATCGTTATAAATAAATTTCGGAATTATTAATTAATGCAAACTTTATAATCA
The DNA here is from genome assembly GCA_020628755.1 of Saprospiraceae bacterium. Taxonomy (GTDB): domain Bacteria; phylum Bacteroidota; class Bacteroidia; order Chitinophagales; family Saprospiraceae; genus JAHDES01. Next base: position 4,923 of record JAHDEQ010000080.1, on the reverse strand, counting down.
TGAAAGTTAGAGCATCAATCAAAAAACGATCTGCTGATTGCAAAATCGTTAGAAGAAAAGGAAAATTATATATTATTAATAAGAAAAACCCACGTTTCAAACAACGTCAAGGGTAATTAATTTTAATTAATATGGCTCGTATAGCTGGTGTAGATTTACCTAGAAACAAAAGAGGTGTAGTTGGTTTGACTTACATCTTCGGTATTGGTCCTTCAAGAGCAAAGGAAATTCTTGACAAAGCAGGAATTGACGAGAGCAAAAAAGTAGTCGATTGGGATGATGATAATATCAGAAGCCTTTCTGGTATCATCCAAAACGAATACAAAGTAGAAGGGGAGTTGCGTTCTGAGGTTCAATTGAATATTAAACGTTTAATGGATATTGGATGTTATCGTGGATTGCGTCATCGTAAAGGTTTACCTTTGCGAGGTCAGCGTACACAAACCAATGCTCGTACAAGAAAAGGTAAACGTAAAACAGTTGCTAACAAGAAAAAAGCAACTAAATAATCTTAGTAAATCCTTCATGGCAAATTTCAAGTTTGTCTTATTAAGTCTTATAGCAACATGGCAAAAGGAAGAAAAGTAGTTAAAAAAAGAAAAGTACGAATCGAACCAGAAGGTACGGTTCATATCAAAGCTAGCTTTAATAATATCATCGTTTCCGTGTGTAACAAAAAAGGTGATGTTATTTCTTGGGGTTCAGCAGGTAAGTCTGGTTTCAGAGGTTCAAAGAAAAATACCCCTTATGCGGCTCAAATTGCAGCAGGTGGTGCTGCACAAACGGCTTATGAAGCAGGTATGCGTTCGGCTCAGGTTTTCGTGAAAGGGCCTGGTTCAGGACGTGAAGCAGCTATTCGAGCTATTGACCAAGCAGGAATCAAAGTTACTACTATTCATGATGTGACACCAATGCCACATAATGGCTGTCGTCCTCCGAAGCGTAGAAGAGTATAAAATAGTAAAAGTTTAATTTAGTATATTTTCCGATAATGGCAAGATACACAGGTCCTAAGACAAAAAAATCAAGAGCATTCGGCGAGTCAATCTATGGTTTTGACCGTGCTTTCGATAAAAGAAAATATCCTCCAGGTCAGCATGGAAACTCCAGAAGACGTAAACAACGTTCTGACTATGCTGTTCAGTTGATGGAAAAACAGAAAGCAAAGTACACCTATGGTGTATTAGAGCGTCAGTTTAGAAATTTGTTTGAAAAAGCAAGTAGAAAAAAAGGTGTTACAGGTGAGGTTTTACTCCAATTTTTAGAAGCACGCCTAGACAATATTGTATTTCGTATGGGGCTTGCGTCCACACGTAATGCTGCACGCCAATTGGTTTCACATAAACATATTACTGTAAATGGTGTAATAACCAATATCCCTTCTTGTCAATTGAGACCAGGTGATGTCGTTGCAGTTAGAGGTCGCTCACAAGGTATGGAAGTGATAACCAACAGTGTTGGAGGAAAATCAAACGCACGCCAATTTGGTTGGATTGAATTCAACCCTGACAAAATGGAAGGCAAGTTTTTGGAATATCCTGAAAGAGAGGCAATTCCAGAAAAAATTAACGAGCAGTTAATCGTCGAATTATACTCTAAATAATCATATTACAACTCATTACAAGCAAATAGTTTGCTTGTAATGAGTATTCTCATATTTGGCAAGCTACACATTTATAGCTTGCTTCGCCATTTCTAATATTCTTTATTTTAATTTCCTCAATTATTACGAATATATGAGCATCTTAAATTTCCAAAAACCCGATAAGATTATAATGCAAAAAGCCGATGACTTTGAAGGGCTTTTTGAATTTAAACCACTCGAACCAGGTTTCGGCCAAACTATTGGTAACTCTTTACGTCGAGTTTTATTGTCATCTTTAGAAGGGTTTGCTATCTCTGCTGTGCGTATAGCAGGAGTCGAACACGAATTTGGAACTATCAAAGGAGTTGTTGAAGATGTAGTTGACATAGTTCTGAACTTAAAGCAAATTCGATTAAAACAATTGATTGCTGAGGAAGAAGTAACCGATGAGAAAATTTACTTAACTATCAATGGTAGAGAAGAATTTCGTGCTGGTGATATCGAAGAACATACCAACGTTTTCAAAGTAATGAACCCAGATTTATTGATTTGCCAAATGGAACCATTTGTAAATCTTGAAATGGAGTTAACTATTACGAAAGGACGTGGTTATGTTCCTGCAGACGAAAATCTACCTAAAGATGCCCCAATTGGTGTAATTCCAATTGATGCAATATATACGCCTATCAAAAATGTGGCGTACAGTGTTTCTAACACACGTGTCGGACAACGTACGGATTACGAAAAATTAGGTATCGAAGTTAAAACGGATGGAACAATCCACCCTGAAGATGCGATTAAGGAAGCATCTCGCATCTTAATTCAGCACTTGATGTTGATTACGGATGAAAATATCACTTTCGATGATGCTTCTACTCGTGAAGACAATATCGTTGATGAGCACATCTTACACATGCGTAAGTTGTTAAAGACTTCTTTGGAAGACCTCGACTTATCAGTACGTGCATACAACTGTTTGAAAGCAGCTAAAATCAATAGCCTCGCCGAAATGGTAAAATATGATACGCACGAATTATTGAAATTCCGAAATTTTGGTAAAAAATCTTTGGTCGAAATCGAAGAATTACTTGTAGAAAAGGGCTTAACCTTCGGAATGGATTTGTCTAAGTATAAATTAGACGAAGAGTAAAATTATAAAATTACTGTAGTAACCATTTGTATAAAGTGCTTGCAAAACTTAAATAAAGAATCTGCAATCATAATTCTAAAATCAAATAAGGTGCTACGAAGATAACCGTCCAGAAAATTTATTTTCTGAGGCCATTTTCAAAACTCGCAAAAAAATAAGTAATGCGACACGGAAAAAAAGTAAACCATTTAGGGCGTAAATCTGCCCACCGCAAGGCACTTTTAAAAAACCTTGCTAATGCTTTGATTGAACACAAACGCATCAACACGACAGTTGCCAAAGCCAAAGCACTACGCCGATACATCGAACCTTTGGTAACCAAAGCCAAAGACAATACAATGCACAATAGACGTGTTGTATTCAGCTATTTGCAAAACAAATATGCTGTAACAGAATTGTTTACCGAAGTAGCACGTAGAGTAGGTGAGCGTCCTGGTGGCTATGTTCGAGTTTTGAAAACGGGTTTCAGAAAAGGAGACGGTGCCGAAATGGCTATGATTGAATTTGTAGATTTCAACGAAATCTACTCAGGAAAATCTTCTGGCACAGAAGGCAAGAAGAAAAAACGTCGTCGTCGTGGAGGTAAAAACAAATCAAGTGACACGGCAGCAGCGGTAGCTTCTACAGCAGTAGCTGAAAAAATTGACGATGTAAAGGAAGAAGAATAAGAACTTCTTTGAAGAAATAAATAGAATGTCAAGGGCGATACTAAATTTTAGTATCGCCTTTTTCATTTTATAAACATTATATAGTAGCTTAGTAACATTCCTTCAATTACCTTTTTGTTATGAATGCTATCAAAATTTTTACAACAATAGTTTTACTCTTTTGTTTCTGTTTTGCTCAGGCACAACCCAAAGCACATATTGGTTGCCGCCATGCGCATAACCATCATCGTATGCAAGCACTTAGCCAAGCCGATCAGATAAAATTGCAGGCTAGTGCCGAAAGAAGTGATACTATAGATATATTGGATTATGCCATTACTCTTGATGTTACAGATTTTACCAATCGTACAATCAATGGCAATTGCATTGTAAGTTTTGCTTCCAAAATGGACGCTATAGATTATATCAATTTAGACTTACAAACCCTAACCGTTGATTCAGTCCTAATGGGAAACCAGCAGCTTACATACCTGCACGACGGATTGTTACTGCACATAGACTTACCTACTATTTTAAATGTGGGCGATGAAACAGCAATTCAAGTATTTTATAATGGAACGCCTGATACCGACCCCAGCGATTTTGGGGGCTTCGCCTTCCAAAATGGCTATGCTTATAATTTAGGAATAGGATTAACTTCCAATCCGCCTAATTTTGGTAGAAGTTGGTTTCCTTGTTTCGATAATTTTGTAGAACGCTCCACTTATGAGTTCAACATCATTAGTCGTTTACCCAATCGAGCTTATTGCGTAGGCTCTTTTATAGAAGAAATAGATTTAGGCAACAACCTAATTCAACGAACTTACCAGATGGCACAGCCCATCCCAACCTATTTGTCTTCCATAGCAGTGTCCAATTATGTCGAAGCCAATGGTATGCACGCTGGTGAAGCGGGCATGATACCGACCCAACTCGTTGCCCAACCAAACGATATTAGTGCTATGAACAGTACTTTTGTGGATTTAGGTGTAGCTATTGATGCACTCGAATTTTGGTATGGCCCGTATGATTGGGAGCGTGTAGGCTATGTTGCAACACCCATTGGAGCGATGGAACATCCCACTAATATCGCTTATCCTGTTTCCATAGCTACGGCAGGCAACACCTTCGGTCATCGCCGCTTAATGGCTCATGAGTTGGCACACTGTTGGTGGGGCGATATCGTTACTGTAGGTTCGGCACGTGATATGTGGGTCAAAGAAGGAAATGCCGAATACGGAGCACACCTTATGACTGAATTTCAATTTGGTAAAGAAGCATTTATTGACCAAGTAAAAGATAACCATTTATCAGAAGTTCTGCAATCGGCACATATTGATGACGATGGATTTCAGCCGCTTTCGCAAATACCATTTGAACATATTTATGGAACACATACTTATCGAAAAGGGGCAGCAATGTTACACAATATGAGAGGGTATTTAGGTGATTCCTTGTTTAGAATTGGGCAGCGGGCGGTGCTTCAAAAGTACCGCTATGCATCTGCTGACGCTATGCAATACCGAGACGAATTAATAGAG
>JAHDEQ010000079.1:1895-18362 GCA_020628755.1 Saprospiraceae bacterium | reverse complement strand
AAAAATACTTTCATCATACTATCCAATAAAAAACAACCTGCCTTGTTGCCACAAGACAGATTGCTATCAATTTAATTATATAATGTAAAAAACAAAAGTACAATGAAACAATTGAATTCTCAAACCTTCTCTAAGGTTAGGGCCAGTTGGCGTATAAGTACGCAACGTTTCAAATTAAGCCTTTTTGCCTCCCTGTTGTTACTTTTTTGTTCTTCGACTCTAGTAGGACAAACCGTTTCGGGGGTAATATCCGATGAGACGGGCGAGCCGCTTATCGGTGCTACCGTACAAGCAAAGGGGACTACTGCTGGGACAGTTACAGACATTGATGGTAGTTATACCCTCAATGTGCCCGATGGAACAACGGAGCTTGTTGTCTCTTACACAGGTTATCAAGAGCAGATTGTCGCTCTTAACGGACGCTCAAAAGTAGATGTTAGCCTTGGTGTAGATGCCGCAGTGCTTGACGAAGTTGTTGTAGTCGGTTATGGTGTTGTTCGCAAAAGTGACCTAACGGGTTCGGTCGCTTCGCTAGATGGTGCCGACATTCGGGCAGTAGTAGCAGGTAATCCTACTTCATCTCTTCAAGGTAAATTAGCTGGTGTTCAAGTCGAAAACAATGGTGGTCAGCCTGGTGGCGATGCCAACGTTTTTGTACGTGGGGTGAGTTCTTTGACCAACTCTTATCCGCTTTATGTTGTGGATGGAACAGTAGTCGAAAACATGAACTACCTAAATCCAAAAGACATTGAATCAATGGAAGTTTTAAAAGATGCCTCTTCAGCAGCTATTTATGGTTCTCGTGCTGCCAATGGTGTCGTTTTGATTACGACTAAACGTGGTTCAAGTGATGGTACGCCAAAACTGACTTTAGATTTGCGTGGTGGGGTAGAAGCTCCTAGCAAATACTTGGACTATCTCAATGGTTCACAGTTTGTAGAATACCGTCGCCAATTAGAAGCCAATGACGGTACAGGTTTCCAGTTTCCTGACGAAGGAATCAATACCGACTGGCAAGACCTTTCCCTCAATCCTGGTTCTATCAATGATTATGGCTTGTCATTGTCGGGAGGTGGTGAAAATTCAAAATATTTTATTTCAGGCAATTTCTATAACCAAGATGGTATCTTGGTTAGCTCTGGCTTTGAGAGGCTAAATTTTAGAGCAAATAGTGAATTTAAAATCGGACGTTTGACCGTTTCGGAATCACTTTCTTTGGCTCAAACCAAATTAGAAGAAAATAACTGGTTTGGTTTTGATGGAGCTACTGCTCCAATTTTACCAGAATCAGTACCTGGAAACGAAGGTGGTTTTTCTGCACCCGAATTTGATGTTCACAATTTTGGTGGACTCAATGACTACGCACAAGCTGTCATTGAGGACAACTTATTGACAACTCGTAATTTACTAGGAAACTTGAATTTCTCTTACGAAATCACAGATGGATTAAGTGCGAATTTAAATTTAGGTGCTGACTATAGAAATGATTATAGTTTCTTCTTTGTACCAACTTTCTTTATGAGTAATTCTGATGCCGTTTTCAATGTCAATGATCAAAACGACCTTACTGAAGCTCGTTCTGAAACCTTGTTGACAATGATCGAACCTACTTTGAGTTACAACAATGAATCAGGAAAAAACCGTTACGATGTAGTTGTTGGTTTAACAGAGCAAAAAGTTGACTTCAAAAGTTTAGCTGTTTACTCACAGGGATTACCTAATAATGGTATTCAAGTAACAGGAGCTGCAACGCCTGACAATGTTCAGGCTTTGGGAGGTGTCAACAATGTAAGCGGACTTCGCTCGGTTTTCGGTCGTATCAACTATTCATTTGACAATCGTTTCCTAGTTACGGCTACAGTACGCCGTGATGCATCTTCAAAATTTGCACCTGACTTTAGAGTAGGTATTTTCCCTTCTGCTTCTGTAGGTTGGAACATACATAATGAATCTTTTTGGTCAAACAATACCATCAACCGCTTCAAAATCAGAGCTGGATATGGTGAGTTAGGTTCTCAAAATATTCCTGATTATGCGTACCAATCAGTCTTTAACCTAAATTCTTCTACTTCTTTCAACAATGGTTCTGCACCTGGTTATGCCCAAACTTCTTTGGCACTTGAAGACCTCCGATGGGAAACATCTAAAACGGCCAATGTTGGTGTGGATTTAGGATTTTGGCAAGATAAAATGACCCTTTCTGCTGAATACTACATCAAAAACGTCGAAGACGTTTTGGTTGGCGTTGCTTTACCATCAAGTATTGGATTTAGTGAGCCAGTTATCCAAAATGTAGGTGAAATTCAAAACTCAGGTTTAGAATTAGATTTAGTTTACAAAGGTCGTAGTTCTTCATTCAATTACAATGTAGGTGTAAACTTCTCTACCTTCAATTCTGAAGTAGTGAGTCTTCCAAACCCAATTGTTGGGCCTTCTACTTCCGAAGATTTGACAAGAGTCAATCGTTTTATCGAAGGCGAAGCACCAGGAGTTTACTGGGGCTTTATGGTAGATGGAGTATATGCTGACCAAGCAGCCATTGATAGCGATCCCAATATTGCAAATGATGCTACTCGTAAATCACAAGTTCAACCAGGAGATTTTATCCGTCGAGATATTACAGGTGACGGTGTAGTTGATGCTGACGACCAAACCGTTTTGGGTGATCCAACTCCTGATTTTATTTACGGTATCAATTTCTCAGGAAATGCAGGTGCATTAGACTTTGGAGTTTTCTTTCAAGGGGTACAAGGAAATGAGATTTATAACCTAAATAAATTCTATAATATTTTCTGGGCAGATGATAATAAATTGGTTGATGTTTTGGATGCTTGGACTCCTTCTAATACCAATACGGAGATTCCAAGAGCAACAACGCTTGACCCTGCCGAGAACAGAGCACCATCTTCTTTCTTCGTCGAAGATGGCTCGTACTTCCGATTGAGAACTTTAGAAATTGGTTATACACTTGATATGACTTCTGTAGCTTGGATGGACAATTTGAGACTATTTGCTACAGGTCAAAACCTCTTTACTATCACAGGATATAGTGGCTATGACCCAGATATTTCTTCAACCAATGGTGGTCGTGCCAACCGTGATTCTGGTTTTACAGGAGCACGTGTAGATGTCAACCCATTATTGGGTAGAGGTTTGGATGCGAGAGCATATCCAAACACACGTGGATTTATCTTTGGTTTACAAGCGACCTTCTAAAAGAATTAGAGGTTTGATAAACTTGCGGGTTGAAATTGAGTAGAGCTAAGTTTGTTAAATCTAAACAGGCAGAAAACAATTTCATCTGTTTAAAAAAATTATTATTTAAAACTTTTTTCAAATGAAAAAATATAACAAAATATGGATACTTCCTATCATAGCGTGTATGCTCCTACCGCTAAGTTGTACGGAAGACCTCCTCGACCAAGTCAATACCAATACGGTTTCGACAGGTACATTTTGGGCCAACCCCAATGATGTTGCCCTAGCCATTAATGGTATGTATCATCCTATTACAAATACTTTCTTTTGGGGACGTATTATTCACACAGGAGCAATGTTGCGTTCAGATGTTTTCAATGTTCGACCTTTTGGTACGAACACAGCCATGTCCACTTTTCAAGGAGAGGCAGGAGTTGCACGTTGGGCAACCGAACCTTGGCAAGAAGCCTATAAATGTATTTTTAGAGCCAATTCTATTATCGAAAATGTAACAGAAACGGCTGTACCTGATACTGCTCAACGCAATGGTTTTGTCGGACAAGCCTATTTTATGCGTGCTTTTTGTCACTGGTATTTAGTCAATTTATATGGCAATGTACCTGTAATAACTTCTGTTGCAGCTTCGGAAGATGACTTTTTCCCTGCACAAGCATCTCAATCTGATGCTTGGGCGCAAATTATTTCGGACTTTGAAACAGCAGAAAGTTTGCTCCCTGGCACATGGTCAGGTGCAGATTTAGGCCGCCCTACTTCAGGTTCGGCTGCGGCTTTTGTAGGTAAAAGTAAGTTATATTCAGGTGACTATGCAGGTGCAGAACAGGCATTTGTAAGAGTTGTGGGTAGTGGCAATTATGCCCTTTTGCCAGCCGACCGTTACCACGAAAATTTTGATGAGACGAATGAAAACAATGAAGAATCAATTTTTGAATTGCAATATTTAGGGATCGAATCCTTTGCTTGGGGAGTTGACATTCCAGGTGTAGGTACAATGGGGAATTTCCACATTGATTATGCTCCACCAGAAAAATCACCTGACCAAAGTCACTTTATTAATTCTTGGGTCAAAGACCTCTTTGAGGCCAATGGCGAAACTATTCGTCGTGACCAAACTTTGGCTTATGATTATGATGGTTCAACAGGATATGGTGGTGTTCCATTTTTAGAAGATTTTGAAGGCGACATTGCCGTAGCAAATGCGGATGGTATGGAACCTATCTTCACTCGCAAATATGCAGGTATGGACATTGGTGTACGTGATGATGTAGATTTCTTAGGTACTAATGTAGGAAACAACTGGCGCATCATCCGCTATGCGGATGTCTTGCTCATGCACGCAGAGGCCTTAAACGAGCAAGGTAAAACAGGTGATGCGGAGATGTTCCTCAACATGGTACGTGAACGTGCTCAAGTTGCACCAAAAACAGGTATGGATCAGGCTGCTATGCGTCAAGCCATTATTGATGAACGTGTATTGGAGTTGACAGGCGAAGGACATCGCTTCTTTGACTTGGTACGCTGGGGATTGGCCGATGATTATTTAGGAGCAAACTCTTTACATGGCGATCATCCTAAATCATTAAGCGGTGGTGTATTCCAAAGCGACAAACACGAATATATTTGGATTCCAGTAAGTGAGTTAGAAGCGAATGAAAGTTTGATCCAAAATCCAGGTTATTAATAAAAACCTCTTACATCATATTTTGATGTAAAATCATAAATTATTAAGCCCACTCAAATTTTGAGTGGGCTTAATTTTACGCTTCAAAAAAATGCCATCTTCTTTTAACATAGAGACCCTTTCCAAAATTTTTATTTTGGTAGCACTATTTACTTTTGGGGCTTGTAACCAAAAGAAAGAAGATACTTTGTTCAAACTATTGTCACCCTCACACACAAACATTAATTTTAATAACCAAATCCAAGAAACTGAAGACTTCAATATCCTCAACTTTCATTATATATATAATGGTGGTGGGGTAGGAGTTGCCGATTTCAATAAAGACAATTTACCAGATCTTGTTTTTTCGGGCAATCAAGTTCCTTCCAAAATTTATCTCAACCAAGGAAATTTAGCGTTTAAAGATATTACAAAATCCTCTAACTTTGATTGTACAGGCTGGGCAACAGGCATTAGCATTGTTGATATAAATGCCGACGGCTGGCAAGACATTTACCTAAGTGTTGGCGGTGTCAATTGCCAAGACGATTGCTACAACAAACTTTTTATTCATCAAGGATTAGATAAAAAGGGTTTGCCCACTTTCGTGGAAAGTGCAGCAAAGTATAATCTAAATGACGGACAGTACACCCAGCAAGCTGCTTTTTTAGATTATGACCAAGACGGCGATTTAGATGTTTACCTCCTTCATAATGTCATTGATAAACGAGACAAAAATGCACCGTCCTCTCAAAAACACATCAACGAGAAAAGTACCGACCAACTCCTTCGTAACGATGGCTCAACTTTTACTGATGTTTCTAAAGAACTAGGTATTCAGTACCGAGGTTACGGCTTAGGTATTGCCATTGAAGATTTCAATCAAGATGGTTGGGCAGATATTTATATTGCCAATGACTTTTTATCTAGTGATTTGGTCTATCTCAATAAAGGCAAAAAAGATAGTTCGCACTTGGGCTTCGAGGAAGTAGGCAAAACCATGCTCAAACACCAGAGTTACAACAGTATGGGCGTAGATGTAGCGGATATTAATCAAGATGCTTTGCCCGATATTTATGTAGTTGACATGATGCCCGAATACCATGAACGCCAAAAAACGATGCTTGGTTTTATGAATTACAACAAGTTTCAAATGGCTTTAAAACAAGATTATGCGCCACAATTTATTCGCAATACCTTACAAGTCCATAATGGTTTTTTACAAGACTCTTTATTGCCATTTAGCGACTTGGGCTATCTAGCTGGCGTGTATAATACTGATTGGTCTTGGACGCCACTTTTGGCAGATTTTGACAATGATGGCGACCGAGATATTTTCGTCACCAATGGTTATGGAAAAGATATTACAGACTTGGATTTTATCAATTATAGCAACCAAACAAATGCCTTTGGTAGTGCAGCATCTGTTCAAAAACATCTTTTTGAGACCATCCAAAAAATGGAAGAGGTACGAATGCCTAACTTCATTTTTGAAAATGAAGGCAAGATGAATTTCCAAAACCAAACGGGCAATTGGATTCCTAAAAAAGCCTCTATTTCTAATGGTGCCGTATATGCAGATTTAGACCAAGATGGTGACCTCGATTTGGTCGTCAATAATATTGATGAGCCAGCTTACGTCCTCGAAAACCAAACAAATCAAAAACAAAAAAATAATTATCTCCGCTGTATTTTGACAGGCAATGCTGATAACTCCAATGGCTTTAACAGCCAAATCTTCCTTTATCAAAATAGGCAACGTCAATATCACTACCACTCACCTGTGAGAGGGTATTTGTCAAGTATTGAAAATATCGCCCATTTTGGTTTAGGTCAAAATTCTAAAATTGATTCGCTCAAAATAGTTTGGTATGATGGAAAAAGTCAAACCTTGATGGAACTTGCACCCAACCAAACACTTGCATTATCTTATGAGAATGCAAAGGCAAACCCTCCCCAATCCAAACAATATAAAAAGACGATTTTTCAAGAAAAAGAACCAATTTGCGAAGCACATCGAGACAATACGTACTACGATTTTGATGCTCAACGCTTATTACTCCACCAACACAGTCGTCAAGGTCCCTGCATCGTAACGGCTAATATTGATAGCAAAGTAGGAGACGAAATTTTTATTGGTGGTGCAAAAGGGCAAAACTCCAAAATTGGTTTCCCCCAAGGGGACTCTTATACGTGGCAAGTGTTTGATGATACTAAACAAGAAGCAGTTGGGGCAGCTTTTTTCGATTTTGAATCGGACGGCGATTTGGATTTATATATCGTTTATGGCGGTTCGGAATTTTACAAGCAAGAGACCCTTTTTCAAGACCATCTATATCTCAATGATGGAAACGGTGAGTTCCAAAATCGAACCGATTTACTACCCAAAATAACAAGTAGCGGAAGTTGCGTAGCAGCAGCCGATTACGACCAAGATGGCGATATTGACCTCTTTGTGGGCGGACGTGTTGTTCCCCGAAAATATCCCAATTCACCACAAAGTCATTTATTGGTCAATCACAATAACCGTTTTATAGAAATGACGGATAAGCTCGCTCCAAACTTACATGATGTAGGTATGATTTGCGATGCGACATGGACGGATATGGACGGCGATGGCTGGCAAGATTTGGCAATCGTAGGAGAGTGGATGCCTTTCACTATTTTTAAAAATGTAAAAGGTGGTTGGCTAAAACGTATTTTAGAATCCGAACTCCAAAATACAAAAGGTTTGTGGAATTGTCTCGCTACTGCTGACCTCGACCAAGACGGCGATGTGGATGTTGTTTTAGGAAATCTCGGACGCAATTCTCGCCTGCAAGCAAGCGCAGACGAGCCACTCACTTTATACAATAAAGATTTTGATAAGAATGGTAGCCCCGACCCGCTAGTTGGGCAATTTTATAAGAATAAATCGGGTGAACGCTATTGTTATCCACTCCATTCGAGAGATGATGTGGTCAGCCAAATCACCAAAGTCAAAGCTCAATATGTCAAGTATGCAGAGTTTGGAAATGCCACTTTTGAACAAGTTTTGCAAACCAATATTGGTGCAGATGACCAACTTTTGGCAAATGAATTGAGAACGGTTTGGTTGGAAAATAAGAATGGAAATTTCAAACTCCACGCACTTCCAATGGAAGCGCAAACTGCCCCCATTCAAGATTTATTAATTGCTGATTTTAATAAAGATAAAAACCTAGACATTTTATTGGTAGGCAATGACTATACTGCCGAAAAAAATAGTGGTTGGTATGATGCCCAAAATGGTACATTTTTGCAAGGCGATGGCAAAGGAAATTTTAAAGCAATTCCTACGGATCAAAGTGGTTTTTATGTGCCAGGAGATGCTAGAAGCCTCGTTCAGTTTAAAGATACGAAGCAAAAAAATAAACTCTTAGTCGGGCAAAACGAAGATGCTTTCAAGGTATTTGATTATGAATAAAAGAAGTTTCATACTATACGTTCATCAAGTTACAAGTAAAAAAGGTCTTTCTTTTTTACTTGTTCTTGGTGTTGTATTATTGGGGCTTTTTTCTTGTCAAATCGAGCAACAAAAACCCTTGTTTAAAAAAATATCAAGCACTCAATCTGGTATTAATTTCAAAAACGAAATCATCGAAAACGATACGCACAATATCCTTAATTTTATGAACCTCTACACAGGTTCAGGGGTCGGAATTGGCGATTTTAATAAAGATGGCTTGCCCGATATTTTCTTTGGGGGCAATATGGAATCGAGCCGTTTATATCTTAATAAAGGACAGCTCCAATTTGAAGATATTACACAATCCGCAAATGTCGAAACTGACCGTTGGATAACAGGAGTAACCGTCATAGATATTAATTCTGATGGTTGGGACGATATTTATCTTTCTGTTTCAGGCAATGCGACGGAGGAGCAACGCCGCAACCTCTTATTTGTCAATCAAAAAGATAATACCTTCAAAGAAGAGGCTGCAAAATATGGAATAGATAACGCTGCTCAATGTACCCACGCCAACTTTTTTGATTACGATAAAGATGGCGATTTAGACCTTTTTCTCATCATTAATCCAACCGATTACAAACTCTTCAATGTCAATAATATTCGTAAACGAAAACGCAATGGCGAAGCCAAAAGTACCGATATTTTATACCAAAATAATGGCAACGGAACGTTTAGCGATGTATCACGTCAAGCTGGTATTTTAGAAGAAGGATACAGTTTGGGCATGAATGTCAGCGACCTCAATAATGACGGTTGGGCAGATATTTATATAACCAATGATTTTCTGACTAATGATGTAATTTATATCAATAATCAAGATGGAACGTTTACCAATCAAGCTGCTCAAATGCTCAAGCATACGAGCTTTGCGAGCATGGGAATTGACGTAGCAGATATTGATAATGATGCCAAACCCGATATTTTTGTGCTTGATATGTACCCCGAAGATAATTATCGCAAAAAGATGATTATGCCAGGCGGCAACTATGAGCGATTTCGCTATATGTTGCAGTACGATTACGAACCGCAGTACTCGCGCAATACGCTCCAATGGAATAATGGCGACGGCACTTTTTCTGAGATTGGGCAACTCGCCAATATCCACAAAACGGACTGGTCGTGGAGTGCTTTATTGGCAGATTATGACAATGATGGATTGCGAGATTTATTTATAACCAATGGTTTTCATCGAGATTTGGGCGATTTGGATTATATCAATTACAAAAACCAATCGGCTTTTGGTTCGCCCGAAACCCGTCGCCAAGCGCATTTGGAACGCATCCTCAATCAGCCCTCGGCACGACTCGCCAATTATATTTATAAAAATCAAAATGGATTAGAATTTACAAAGAAAACCAAAGATTGGGGTATGGACGAATTGACTTGTTCACACGGCGCAGCTTATGCAGATTTGGATAAGGATGGCGATTTGGACATTATTGTAAACAACGTTTCGCAAGAAGCTATGATTTATGAAAACCAATCCAATGTTCTTTCGGAAAATCATTTTTTAAAAATAGAAATCCAACCGACAAAGCAAAACCCACACACTTTTGGAACAAAAGTGTGGCTTTACTACGATGAGCAAGTACAATTTGCAGAACTCAATCCTTATCGAGGCTACGAATCGAGTGTTGAAAAAATATTGCATTTTGGTTTAGGAAAAACCGATAAAATAGACCGCATCGAAGTCCAATGGAATAATGGAAAACGAAGTCAATTGGAAAATATTAAAGTTGATACACTTTTAGTTTTAGACGATTCTATATCTGAACTGAAGCCTAAATCTTTGCTCAATTCAGAAGAACTATTTTTCAAAAAATCAAAATTAGAAGGGCTAGATTTTGTGCATCAAGAAGACTTTCAAATAGATTTCAACGAACAATTTTTATTGCCACATCAACATTCTTTGCAAGGACCTTGTATGGCCGTTGCCGATGTCAATGGCGACCAGTTAGAGGATATATTTATTGGAGGCGCAGCAGGAGCGAAGAGCGTTCTTTTTTTACAACAAAAAGACGCTTCTTTTCAAAAAACAGCTTTCCAAAAAGATACAAAATATGAAGATGTGGCGGCTGTTTTCTTTGATTTTGATAAGGACGGCGACCAAGATTTATACCTTGCGAGTGGGGGAGTGGTCGCAAGTAAAGACAAGCAAATTTATCAAGACCGTTTGTATCAAAATGATGGTAAAGGCAATTTTACTAAAACAGAAAATGTTCTCCCGAAAATGCCGACTAGCACAGGCTGTGTACAGCCTTGCGACATTGACCAAGATGGTGATATTGATTTATTTGTAGGAGGGCGACTTGTTCCCCATCAATATCCCCAAACGCCTCAAAGCTATTTGCTCATCAACGAAAATGGAAAATTTATAAATAAAACACCTTCTAAATTATCCAATATAGGAATGGTCAGTACGGCGATTTGGTCAGATATTGATTCGGATGGAGATAAGGATTTATTACTTGCTGGAGAGTTTATGTCCATTACGATTATTGAAAATATAAACGGTGTTTTAGAAAATTCTCCTCACTTTTCCCCCCAGGCGAGTGGCTGGTGGCGTAGTTTGGCACAAGGCGATTTTGACAAGGATGGCGATCCTGATTTGCTAGTAGGCAATTTGGGTTTGAATACCGACTACAAAGCCAGCCCTGCCGAACCGATGCGTTTATACAATAATGATTTTGATAAAAATGGAGAAACCGACCCGATACTCACTCAATATACAGATGGGGTGGAATATCCTATCGTATCTCGTGACCAAATTTTAAAACAGATTCCGCCTGTCAAAGTCCGTTTCAATTCGTATAAAGCCTATGCAAATGCTACATTTGCAGACTTATTTAAAAATCCTGAAAAGAAAGGAATGCAAGTTTTGGAAGTACAACAACTGCAATCCTGCTATATCGAAAATAAAGGTAACTTTCAGTTTGAAATTAAACCCTTACCTTTAGAAATGCAAACGGCTCCTATCCAAGATTTTGAAATAACCGACCTCAACGACGATGGTCATTTAGATGCCATTGCTATCGGAAATGACTACTCGACAGAAGTAGTCATTGGGCGTTATGATGCCTTTACAGGTGCGGTTTTGCTAGGCGATGGCGAAGGCAATTTTGATTTCCAAAAAGGAACAAAAATTGGTTTGAAAGCTGATAAAGATGCCCGTGAAATCATAGCAATACAAATAAAAAATACCACTAATTATATCATTGGTAACAATTCAGACACTTTGCAAGTATTTGAAAAAGAGAGGACACTACACCCCGATTTAACTATTAATGACTAAAACCCTTGCAACAGTATGACTTCAATAAATACAACTAAAGACGAGACGGTAATTGATAGAATAACGACGATAAATGTCTTTCCCGAAATTTCGATTTTGGGAGGGAGTGACCATTTTGATACCTCTATTAAGTTGATAAAACAAGAAAGAGAGGTCTATTTGTATGAATTTTCTATGCAAGCCGATACAGCTATTTCGCCCGAAAAAATCACCCTCAAATGGCGTATTCCATCCATCAATATCAAAGGAACTTGGACGAGTGCGAGCTTGCACGACAAACGACTACAATACGATTGGGAATTGGTACATTTACAATCTCGTGTATCGGTAGATGCGCCCGTTGTGAGTGTATTTGGGCATGATGATGACAATGTTATCACCTTTGCTTGTTCCGATGCTATCAACAAAATGGAGATGAATGCGCTGTTGCGAGAAGAAGATAATCACTTGTATTGTCACCTTTCTTTTTTTACAGAACGGCATCCTGCAATTACCAATTATAAAGCACAAATTCGGGTTGATAAACGCAAAGTTTCTTTTGCAAAATCCTTACAAGAAGTGTCCGATTGGTGGGCAACTTTTGAACTGCTCAAACCAAGCCCCGTACCCGCTTTGGCGCGGGCACCGCTTTACTCCACTTGGTATAATTTTCATCAAGATTTAGAGACCAACACCCTTATAGAAGAATGTAAGTTGGCTCGTGAAATTGGTTATGAACTCATTATTCTCGACGATGGTTGGCAGACGATGGACGATAATCGAGGCTATGATTATTGTGGCGATTGGCAGCCCGAGCGCATTCCAGAAATGCGAAAATTTGTAGATGATTTACATGCCATTGATATGAAAGTGGGGCTTTGGTTTTCCGTCCCTTTTTGTGGTGTAAAATCCAAAGCCTATCAGCAATTCAAAGGCAAGTTTTTGACCGAAAATCATCGCTGGGCACCTGTTTTTGACCCACGTTATCCAGAGGTTCGAGAATACTTAATTAACACGTACAAAAATGCTTTGGTTTCGTATAATTTGGATGCCTTTAAACTCGATTTTATAGATGATTTTATGGCATATCCCGAAACGGTTTTAACCAAAGAAGATGGTCGTGATTATGCCAATGTCAATGAGGCGGTGGACCGCCTCATGAGCGATGTGATGAGCACTTTGCGAGAAATAAAATCCGATATTGCCATCGAATTTCGACAAAAATATATTGGCCCCACGATGCGTAAATTTGGCAATATGTTTCGGGCATTTGATTGTCCCAACGACCCTGTGAGCAATCGCATTCGTATAACCGATGTCAAATTACTCTGTGGCAATACGGCCGTACATTCGGATATGATTACATGGCATGATGACGAATCGGTAGAAGTGGCGGCCTTACAAGTTTTAAATGCTTTTTGGGGCGTTCCACAGATGAGTATTTTATTGGAAAATGCAAAGGAGGAACACTCTAATATGCTTTACTTTTATACGCAATATTGGAGGCAATGCGCAAAGACCTTAATGGATGGAAAATTTACACCCTACAATCCATTAGCAAACTATCCCATACTCAAATCTGAACTAAACGGGCATACTATCATAGGTTTATTCGATGACATGATTATAGAAACAGACTTGGCAAAACGAACCGATATTTTAAATGCAAAACCATCTAATAAAATAGTAATTCGCAACACAGGCAAAGCTGGAAAATTTGAGGTGCGTGCTTGGAATTGTCAAGGCACAACAAGTAATACCATCGTTCAAGAATTGCCCAAAGGTTTATTAGAATTTGCGATACCAAAAGCAGGTTTGGTGAAAATCAGACGACTATAAAGTCGGCTAATAAGTATATGGTATCGTAGTTGCAAACTACGACAAGCATTAAAAAAGAAGTTCGTTGCAGTTTGTAACTGCAATGCGCTACACTTACAATAAAAGGGATTGATAAGAAATGAAAAAAGCTATAAGATATAGCACCATACACCCTGAAAACCAAAATCGTGAACAACCTTTTTGGGAAGATCCAACTGTTTTTTCAATTGGTCAAGAACCGCCTTTTGCTCATTTTTATTTTGATAAAAAATACCAACAAAGCCTCAACGGAAAATGGAAATTCCATTTTTCTACTTGCCCTGAAGAAGCGCCAAAAGATTTTTATCAATCGGATTTTGACACCTCCAAATGGGACGAAATAGATGTCCCTTCCAATTGGGAATTGCAAGGTTATGGAACGCCCATTTATGTCAACGACCGTTATCCTTTTCCTAAAAATCCTCCGCACGTTCCACACAATGATAATCCTGTTGGTTCTTATGTAAAGGAATTTTCGATTTCAAAAGATTGGAAAGAAAAGACGGTTTTTATCCAATTTGGAGCAGTCAAGTCAGCTTCCTATTTTTGGTTGAATGGTCAATTTTTGGGTTATAACCAAGATTCTAAAACGCCCGTCACTTTTGATATTTCAAACTATTTAAAAGAAGGAAAAAATACGATTGCCGTCCAAGTTTTACGTTGGTCGGATGCTTCCTATTTGGAATGTCAGGACTTTTGGCGACTGAGTGGAATGGAGCGTGGCGTGCAAATTTTTGCACGTCCACAGATTCGGATTAGAGATTTTTTTGCGAAAGCTACCTTAACAGAAAACTACCAAAAAGGACATTTAGATTTAGCAATTTCTTTAAATGAGTTTGATAAACTTGCGGAAAGCAATACAGAAAAACAAAGTTTGTTAAACCTAGCTTGTACTTATCGGATTTTAGATTCCAATCAAACTATAATTTACAAAAACCAAAAAGAAATATCTATCAATCAAAACCAAATCCATTTTAAAGATACCATTCCAACGATCAAACCTTGGACCGCCGAAACACCACAGCTTTATGTCTTACAAATTGACCTAAAATATGGAAAAAAAATCATAGACCAAGTTCATTGCAGAATCGGTTTCCGAAAAATCGAAATCCAAAACGGCCAATTATTGGTCAATGGTCAAGCCATAACTTTACGAGGAGTTAATCGCCATGAACACGACGAATTTACAGGGCATATTGTGGACGAAAAAAGTATGCTTTTGGATATAAAATTGATGAAGCAATACAATATCAATGCGGTGCGGTGTAGTCATTATCCCAATCATCGGCGTTGGTATGAACTCTGCGACGAATATGGTTTATATGTGATTGACGAGGCCAATATTGAAGCGCATGGAATGGGAGCTTGTTTTCAAAAACTATTTGATGAAACGGCGCACACTGCTGCGCTTCCCGACTGGAAAGCGGCGCACCTCGACCGAATTAAACGAATGTTTGAACGTTCCAAAAATCATCCGTCTATTATCACGTGGTCGCTCGGAAATGAGGCAGGAAATGGTGCAAATATGTATGCTTGTTACGATTGGTTAAAAAGCAAAGACGATAGCCGACCTGTACAATACGAACAAGCAGGGGAAAAGTCCAATACAGATATTGTTTGTCCAATGTATCCGCCTCTGTGGATGTTGGAAATGTATGGCGAACGAAAAACCGAACGTCCTTTTATTATGTGCGAATATGCACACGCGATGGGCAATAGTGTTGGCAATTTGCAAGAGTATTGGGATTTGATTTATCGCTATCCAAATTTGCAAGGAGGCTTTATTTGGGATTGGGTTGACCAAGGTTTGGCAGCAGAAAAAGAGGGGCAAAAATACTGGAAATTTGGTGGCGATTATGGTGATGAAAATACGCCAAGCGACGGTAATTTCTGTATCAATGGCTTATTGTTTCCAGACCGAACACCGCACCCTGCGATTTGGGAAGTTAAGCAAGTTTATCAGCCAATTTTTATAAAATTAGTTGATAAAGAAAAGTTGTGTTTTGAGATTTATAATGCTTATGATTTTATCAATTTGAATCATATAGACTTGTCGTGGGTTTTGTTAGAAGATGGGAAAACTATCCAAAAAGGAAGTCTTGGTTTACCAGATATTGCTCCCCAGCAAAGTCATTCTTTTTCTATAAAACCAGATGTTGCTTTCCAAAACGACAAGGAATATTTTATCAATTTTTCGTGTACGACTCATTCTGATTTACCGCTTTTGCCACGAGGGCACGAAGTGGCAAAAATGCAGTTTGCACTTAACTCAACAGTTATTTTCAGTTTAGAGAATAAATTAAATTCTATTTCTAAAATAAGTTCAGCTGCAAAAGACGATACTTTATTTGTTGGCAATAATGAAATGACAGTTACATTTTCCAAATCTTCTGGAAATTTGACTGCAATGACGCTCGGTGAGCAATCTTTCAATACAAATTTGCGCCCTTATTTTTGGCGTGCGCCAATTGATAATGATTTGGGAAATCAAATGCCCGAACGCTTGGCGGTTTGGAAAACCGCCAGCCAAACGCAAGAATTAAAAGTCTTAAAATGGAAAGTTGGAGAAAATAAGGTTCATACGAAACTGTTTTTCCCAAGTCTAAATGCTTCTGCAAGTATTGATTATCAAATCACAAAATCCAATGAATTATTAGTGAAAGCCTCTTTTTTTCCAGAAAAAAGAGACTTACCAGAACTGCCAAGATTAGGTTTTACGATGGAAGTTCCTTCTAATTATATACAACTCAAATGGTACGGACGAGGGCCACACGAAAATTATATTGATAGAAAAACCAGTGCTTTTGTAGGACTTTGGGAAAGTACCGTTTATAAAAACTATCATCCCTATATCCGCCCGCAAGAAAATGGCAATAAGACCGATACACGATGGTTGGAATTGACAGATTCAAACGAAGGCTTGCGTTTTGAAGGCTTACCTACCTTTGATTTTAGTGCCTTGCCATACAACAT
>JAHDEQ010000079.1:0-1795 GCA_020628755.1 Saprospiraceae bacterium | reverse complement strand
TCGCAACTCTTCTTTTCGGTGGTAACGATTTTTAGTACCATTATGATAGAAACAGCAGGTTCTTTGTACGCAGGTTCTTTAGTTTTACAAACCTTTTTTCCGAACCTGATTATGTGGCAAACCGCTTTAGGATTGGCATTGATAGCAGGAATTTATACCGCTTTCGGAGGACTCAAAGCGGTTGTTTATACGGATGCTATTCAAGCGATAATATTGATTGGAGGTTGTTCGATTATGACTTATATTTTATATCAGCAATTGGATTTTGATTGGTCGAAAGTTTTGGCATCTACGCCCGAAGGACATTTTTCTGTGGTTCGTCCTTTGGACGACCCTGGCATCCCTTGGCCAGGCTTGATTATGGGTGTACCATTTTTGGGATTTTGGTACTGGTCAACAAATCAATATATCATTCAGCGTGCCTTGGGAGCAAAGAGTTTGAATGATGCGCGCTGGGGTTTGGTTTTGGCTGGATTCTTAAAAGTAATTCCACTTTTTATCATGGTTATTCCAGGTGCAATGGCATTGGCATTATACCCCAATTTAGAAAATGGTGATGCTGTATTTCCATTTTTGGTAACAGAAGTTTTACCTGTGGGACTAGCAGGTTTGGTTTTAGCAGGTTTGATTTCGGCAATTATGTCAAGTGTAGATTCCGCTTTAAATTCTTCTTCCACTTTGGTCGTAATTGATTTTATAAAACCTCGAAAGCCCGATATTACGGGGGAAGAAATTGCCAAATATGGGCGAATTACTACGGTTATATTAATGGTCGTTGCGGCGCTCTGGGCGCCACAAATCGCCAATTTCCAAGGACTATGGGATTATCTTCAACAAATGTTCTCTATAATGGTACCACCTATTGCAGTCATTTTCTTGGTAGGTGTTTTTTATAAAAGAGGCAATGGCGATGGCGCATTTTGGACCTTGATGATTGGTACAGGAATTGGAATTTTACTATTTATACTCGGCGAAATGGATATTTGGAATTTACATTATACCATGAATGTTGGAGTTATGGTTTTAGTTTCAATAGTCATATTTATTGTAGTCAGTCTAATGACACCAGCACCTACAAAAGACCAAATTGAATACTATACTTATAGAGAAGGATTGATTTCAGAAGGAACAGAAGGCTTGCCTTGGTACGCCGATTATAGAGTCCATGTTGTTCTATTGGCTGTATTGATATTCTATATTTTGTATTTGTTTTGGTAATTCAAACTATTCTGCTGGTCAGTGCTGTTTCTAGTATAAACAAAGGTGGTTCCCCCTGAACCACCTTTGCGGTTGATACATGCTAACATCATAATATCTAATGTTTGTTTTGACAAAAAAAGGTTGGGGTGTCCAATTTGGACACCCCTGATAGAAAATTATTTTATACGCATAAATAAATTGACACCCAATTCTTCTTCTTCAATTGTGATACGATTTGCATCTTTAACACCGGCTTTTTGAGCAAGAGCTATAAGTTCTTCATTGGTACGGTGGTGAAGATACCATTCGCCAAATTCCATATAACCACGGGAAGGATTGCGAGGGTGGAAATTACCAATGATTAATTCGCCGCCTTCTTCGATAAAAGATAAGTAGCGATTGAGAATACGTATAAAAGTCTCATCATCGAAATAATCAAATAAGCCTGCTGACCATACTAAATCATACTTTCTTTGAGGCAAGTATTTAAAAACATTTTCGACCTCAAAAGTGACTCTAGGGTCTGCGTCTAATAAATATTGAGCGTACTGAACGGCATTTTTATCCAAATCAATACAATGAATTTTGGTGTTTT
>JAHDEQ010000078.1:12363-18423 GCA_020628755.1 Saprospiraceae bacterium | reverse complement strand
TATTTTATTAAGTCAGTTTATTCTTTTTATTCAAAATCATTTTTGCGCTTATTAGGGCTAGTTCTTTAGATTCTTCGTATAACTTTATACGTTTAGTTTTATCTCCCAAATCGGTGTAGTTTAAAATTTTGAATGCTACTTTAGTTTCTTTCAATTCCTTCAAAACAATAGACATTTTGTGGATAAAATCTTTGGTAGTTGTAGTACCCTGCGCTTCTCCATAGTTTAAAGCAGCACCTCCAGATGACCTCAAAATTTGGTCTGAATAATATTTTCCAGCATTGTCATTAGGAAGTGTTTTGCAAAAAAAGATACATTCACCAGCAAATTGTACCAGTCTATCTTCTAGATTAAATATTCTTTCCTGCACGATTTCAATTTTTAATTTTGATTTTCATTTTAATTTTAATTAGAAACCGCTAATCGTTCTCCTGTTGCTAAGGCTGCACTTGTCATAATATCAAGATTACCTGCATAATCAGGCAGGTAATGCCCTGCGCCTTTGACTTTTAACAAAACCGTCGTTTTCAAACCATGTCTATGACCTAGACCTTCTATCAAAACAGGTTTATCCTCTGGAATATCATCAAATTGTACCTCTTGATGCAAGGTATATCCAGGAACATATTTTTGAACTTCTTCAACCATCTTGTGGATGCGGGCTCTTATCGTTTCTCGATCTGCTTGTTCACTAAGTGTAAAAACGGTATCTCGCATCACAACAGGAGGTTCGGCAGGATTGAGAATAATAATCGCCTTGCCTTTGTCCGCACCACCCACTTTTTCAATGGCGTGGGCGGTTGTCTCCGTAAATTCATCAATATTGGCTCGTGTACCAGGGCCTGCAGATTTACTGGCTATGGAAGCTACAATTTCTCCATAATGTACTTTAGCAACACGATTGACGGCTGCAACAATTGGTATCGTTGCTTGTCCGCCACAGGTCACCATATTGACATTTCGGACACGATGACTTGCGTCAAAATTGACAGGTGGTATCAAAAAAGGGCCAATAGCAGCAGGGGTCAAATCAATAATGGTTTTATCCGAATATTTTTGGACAATATTCCAATTATAATGGTGTGCTTTGGCAGAGGTGGCATCAAAAATAATTTTGATGTCGCTCCATTCAGGCATGGCTTCTAAACCTGCTAAACCTTTGGCAGTTGTAACAAAACCCATTCTTTGGGCTCTAGCTAAACCATCAGAATTATGGTCAATACCAACCATTGCAGACATTTCTAAATGATTGGCGTTTCTTATAATTTTAATCATCAAGTCCGTTCCAATATTTCCTGGGCCGATGATGGCAACTTTTATTTTTTTCATCTGTCGAGTGGTAGGTAAGCTATTGCTTTTATTTCGATAAGTAAATTAGGATGCGGGAGTTGGTGAACAGCAACGGTTGTTCGTGTCGGGCCTGTTTCGTGATTGAAAAAAGTCCCATACACCTCGTTATATCCTTTAAAATCTTTCATGTCAACCAAAAAAGTAGTGATGTCAATAACATTAGACAAATCAGCGTTGACACTTTGGAGCAAGGCACCAATATTTTCAATAACGGCTTTGGTTTGCGCTCGAATATCAAGTTGCCAATTGCCTTCCTCATCTTTAATAGCTCCAACATGCGTATTATCAGGACGGCGACTGCTCGTTCCCGAAACATATATAAAATCACCTACACGTTTGACGTGCGGGTAATTTCCTAGCGGTTGAGCTTTATCTTTTAATACTTTTCCTTTCATAAAATATTATTGAAGAATTTTAGTCTATAAATTTGACACTGACTTCGCCAACTCCTTCGATGGTTACATGAAAATCGTCACCAGCTTGGACATTGACCATTGGCCCCAAAGCTCCTGTCAAAATAAGGTCTCCTGCTCGCATAGGCTTCCCAATCTTAACCATTTGTTGGGCGAGCCAAAGTGTGGCATTGATGGGTGAGCCGAGGCAGTTTTTCCCGATGCCTTCGGAAACTATTTTACCTTTATTTTTCATGACCATTTTGCAATTGAGTAGGTCAATGTTTTCGAGTTTTACAGGTTGATGCCCGACGACCCAATGGCTTGCCGATGCATTGTCGGCAATGGTGTCGGTGATTTTGATGTCCCAATTTTTGATGCGACTACCTACAATTTCGATGGAAGTCAAAGCGTAATCAATTGCTGAAATAATATCAATAGAAGTCAAATTTTTAGAAGTCAAGTCTTTGCCTAATACAAAAGCAATCTCGGCTTCGGCTTTGGGTTGCATGAGTTCGCTGACTGATATTTCGCCACCGTTTGGCACTTCTTTGTCGTGCCACAGCATCCCAAAATCGGGTTGATTGACCCCTAATTGTTTTTGGACAACAGGAGCAGTAAGGCCAATTTTGCTGCCTACAATTCGTGCGCCTTGTGCGAGGCGCAAGGCAGTATTTATTTCTTGAACAGCATAGGCTTTTTCAATATCTGTTGTGCCAAGCAGTTTGCGAACGGGTTCGCAAACGATGCCTTTAGCTTCGGCTTCTCTCAGTCTTTTAGCAGCAGCTTCTATATTTCGATTCATCGTTGTTTGATATAATTATAAAGCAAGTTGAAAATCTACATTTGTTAACGTTCAGCTTTACTAAACTTCGCCATACTCAAAATCCACCCTCAATTTTAGGAAAGCAGCATTTATAAATAGATACTACTATTATCATTTAATCGCCAATAATTGTTGATGATAATTTTCTAATGGGATTTTATCAAAATCACTTTGGCTACACATTTGTAAAAGTAATTCATCTTGTTTTCTACCTTTTCTCATGGCTTGTTGGTAAGGCAATTTGGGTTGAAATGTTACTAGAGAATATTTGGAATAATAATCGGGAAACTGTTGCTCTAATTGCATTTCAATTTGTCGCTTTCGCTTAAATGCAAGGTCGTCCACGTGGTCACGCATCTCATAAAAGTTATCAATTGCCAAGTCGGCAATTGCATCTGCATTGTCTTTGCGTTTGTCTTGAAAAACAGTGAAAACTTTTTCCCAATTAGTGCCGTGTTCTTCTAGGGTTTCGTCAAAAATACGGACATCTTCCAAAGAAGCATTCATACCTTGCCCATAAAAAGGTACAATAGCATGAGAAGCATCGCCCATAATCAATGCTTTGCCGTAGGCTTGCCAGGGATAGCATTTGATAGTACCCAATGTTCCGACAGGATTTTCAAAATATTCTTCGTAAAGATGCGGAATATAAGGCAACAAAGTTGGATAATATTGTTCAAAAAAGGCTTTTAGTTTTTCTTTGGTATCTAGTGTATTAAAGCCAGCTTCCCCCTCAAAAGGGTGAAACATCGTAAGCGTAAAACTGCCATCTAAGTTGGGCAAGGCAATAATCATAAAACTACCATTGGGCCAAATATGAAGGGCTTCTTTTTCGATTTTCCAGCCGCCATCATTGGCTGGAAGAATGGATAATTCTTTGTAGCCATGCCTTAAAAAATCTTGCGAATAGTTAAAGAGTAATTTGGTGGTTTGGCTCATCATACTTCGCCGAATAATTGAACCTGCACCATCTGTCCCGATAACAACCGTACCTTCATCTTGATATGTTTCTCCATTGAGTTGATAAGAGATTTTGGCATTTTCCAAATCCACTTTTGTTACTTTGGATTCAAAATGGAAAGTAACATTATCAAATTGATCGGCTTGTTCGATTAAAGCTAAATTTAGTCCAGGCCGAGAAACCGAATTGATATAATCTTCTGCTCGACCACTATATTTTGATAAAAAAGGCTGCCCTCCCAAAGGGTGAATCATACGGCCTCGCATAGGAATACATTCTTCTAAAATGGCTTTTTTGATACCTGCCATTTCGAGTGCTAAAAGTCCTCTTGCCGAAAGTGCTAAGTTGATGGAACGGCCTGCATCTTCTACGCCTTTGCGCATATCGGGACGACGCTCATAAACTACGACTTGAAAGCCTCGTTGTGCCATACGAATGGCCAATAAAGTACCACACAAGCCAGCTCCTACAATGATTATTTTATTTTTTTGCATATTCTATTTTATTGCTCTGTGAATCTCTATGATACAATCTAAGCTGAGTTTGTAAAATATTAGCTTTACTAAACGTCGCCATGTTCTAAGCTGCCCACAAATTTAGGAAAGCCATGCGTTCAAATGGCTAGAGTTTTAAAGATTATTTTTTAGAATGTTGTAAAAATGAAAGACATCTTCAAATGAATTGTACATTGCTACAGGTGCAACACGTATAACATCGGGTTCTCGCCAATCGGCAATCACTCCCTGTTCTGTTATTTTATTGAATAGTGTTTTATCTGCATTTTTGACTTGGATAGACAATTGAGAACCTCTTTGATTGGGGTCGGCTGGCGTGATGATGTTAATGACATCATCGCCAAGCGTTTGGACTAAGTATTCTAAATAACCTGTTAAAGCATTGGCTTTTTTCCGTAATTTATTCATACCCACTTCATCAAATAATTTTAAAGAAGCCCAAACTGCTGCCATCGCCAAAATAGGTGGATTGCTTAGTTGCCATGCTTCGGTACTAGGAATGGGTTCAAAGGCATCACGCATTTTGAAACGGGTTTCTTTATTGTGTCCCCACCAACCTTCGAGTCGAGGAATGGAAGCATCGTGATGATGACGCTCGTGGACAAAAGCTCCTCCCATGCCACCAGGACCAGCATTGAGGTATTTGTAGTTGCACCAAACTGCAAAATCACAACCTGACTCGTGTAAATTTAGAGCGACATTGCCTGCGCCATGAGCGCAGTCAAATCCAACAAAACAACCTTTGGCATGTCCCCATTCGGTAATTTTTTTAATATCAAAATATTGTCCTGTATAATAGTTTGTATTGCCGAGCATGATGAGAGCAATTTCTTCTCCTTGCTCCTCAATTGTTGCTTGAATGTCTTCCGAACGAAGGCAAACTTCGTTTGGTCGGGCTTTGAGTTCAATCAAACAATCTTTAGGGTCAAGTCCATGCAAACGGATTTGGGATTCGGCGGCGTACTTATCAGAAGGGAAAGCATCAGCTTCGATAAGGATTTTGTTACGCTTGCCTTTGGGTCGATAAAAGGAGACCATCATCAAATGTAAATTGACGGTCAGGGTATTCATAACAACCACTTCTGTGGGCTTTGCCCCGACGACTTTAGCCATAGCTTGAGTTAAAAACTCATGGTAGGGCATCCAAGGATTTTTGGCATGAAAATGCCCTTCGACACCGAGATTTTTCCAATCTAACAATTCTTGTTGAAGTGCCGTCACTGTTGATTTCGGTTGTAAACCGAGGGAGTTGCCACAAAAATAAATATAAGCTTGTCCATTTTTTTGGATGGGCAAATGAAATTGCGAACGGTAATTTCGTAATTCATCATCCTGATCCATTTGTTGGGCGAAAGCTAGGGAGTTTTGGTATTTAATTGTCATGGATACTGTTGTGTTATTTTGAAACCAAATATTGGTTGGCAAGTTGAAAACTTGCAGAACATTTTCTCGAAGTTAGGAAACTTCGAGCATCGTTATAAATTTTACAGGGAATGGAAATAGAACATTTATCATCTAAAAATACTTTTCAAATTCTGGCACAAACTAAAGTTTGTGCTACTATGAAATACGTTTGATTAGTTTTTCTTGTGCGTCTCCACAAAGCCAACGAAGAACATTGTCGTACCAAATTTCTTGATGTTGTTGTGCAGAAATAACGCCTTCCTCAACTGCTAAATCCAACAATTTTCCTGGATAGGAAGATTGTGCTTCGCTTTCCATTTCGCCGAGCGGGTAAGGATCGTCTAAGCCAAGTATGATTTGGTCTGTACCTTTTTGACGACGTACCATAAGGTCGAGCGAAAAGGTATCATGTACTAAGGTATCAAAATAAATATTGGGATGGCCAATGGCTTTTCGAGGTCGAGACATCCCTTCAAAAAGATCGGGGCGACCATCGAAACCTTGTGTTCGGCGACCAATATTGAGGTGGTTTAATTGGCCACCATGTGCAAAACAAACACGTATGTTTGGATATTTTTCGTAGAGACCATTGAGTGTATAAAAATGATAAGC
>JAHDEQ010000078.1:8676-12263 GCA_020628755.1 Saprospiraceae bacterium | reverse complement strand
CACGTATGTTTGGATATTTTTCGTAGAGACCATTGAGTGTATAAAAATGATAAGCGTCAGCGCATTGTGCAATCATCCAAATCAGATGAAAACGCCAAGCCTTATTTTGAAGCTGAATAAATTTTTCGCCATCATAGGGATGAATTTCGACAGCTAATTTATACTTATCAGCCATTTCAAAAATGGGAGCTGTTTCTTTATCAAAAATACCACGCCATGTTCCAATGGAATCCATATAATGAGTAGGTAAGCAAAGCACTTGCAAACCTAGTTTTTCGACACAGCGTTCAATTTCCCAGCAAGCACCATCAATAAAACCTGCATGAACCACAAAGCCACAGGTGAATTTTTTGGGATGGTTGTGTTGAACTTCGGCATTGAAATCGTTTTGGAAACGCAAAGCATATTTCATATCTCGAATGCGTAAGCCATTACCATAAAGTTGCGAAAGATTCAAGACAACAGCATGGTCAATGCTGTTGCGCTCCATCCATTCAAGTTTTTCATTCAAAAAAAAACTCGAATCCGTAACGGGTCGTTTCCAACCTTTTTGGAGCATATATTCGCGATCTTCATCAATCCAGAAGATTTCTTTTTCTTTGAGATAGGGCGGGATTTGCTCGGGATAAGGCAAGAGGTGAGAATGTCCGTTTATACGTAAAGTATTCATGCCGTGATTTATTTATGAGTGTGTTGTGTTGAAATGAAAATTGAGTTGCGCTCGGATTCCTTTGGGTAGTTTGGGTAATTCGGAACGAGGAATTAGGAGCGATGAAATGCCGTGAAAGTCGGTAAAAATTTGATGCTTTTGTGCCGTCTTTGAAAGGTATTCATGTCCTGAAGATCCTCCTGTCCCAATTTTGTTGCCAATCATACGAAGTACCATTTGAGCATGGCGATAACGCCACGTCGTCATTTGATTGTCAATATCAATCAAACAAGTTATAAACTGAAAGGGCAATTGCAAAATAGGTTCTTCACGATACAAATTAATAAAAAGGGCGGCAACCGTAGCCTTGTAAGAGAGTCGTTTTTTGTCTTCTTGAACGAGTTGATTGTGTGCTTCTTCGTTGAGAATGGCCTTGAAGTAGGTGTTGGTATTTCCTGCCATTTCTTTACGCATCTTTTTTTGTTTGTCGGATAAATACTCGGATGCCATGATAGCTTCGGTTTCTTTATCAAGCATATTATTGACGGATTTTCGATATTCTTTTAGAAAATCGAAGCCATCTAATGTTAAAAAAGGTGTGCGTTCGAGCCAAGCATTGACGGTGTCTAGGAGTGTGCCTTTTTTATAAATATCATCTAATATTTGTTGCTGCTCTTCGTCAAAAACAGAGCTGTATTTTTGGCCAAAATACGTCAAGCGTTGGTCTTCGGGGAGTCCGAGTAAGCACTCGATTTGTCGAAATTGAAAACTTTGGAAGCCCGATGCTGGAAATAAATAATTTCTAAAATCCAAAAAGTCTAGCGGTGTCATGGTTTCCATGATACCAATTTGTTCGACCATGAGTTTTAGTATTTTCTCAACTCGATTGAGCCGACCGATGGCGACTGAAAGACTGCTTTCGATGACTTCATTATCAGCAAAAAACTCAATTACGGATTCTACTTCGTGAATAATTTGTTTGAACCACAATTCATAAACCTGATGAACGATGATAAAAAGCATCTCTTCGTGTGCAGGTGTTCCCAACTGTACACTTCGCAGTTGCTGTGCTTCTAAAAGTTCTTTGATTTTTAGATACTTTTGATAGTGTATAGTGGTGTATTTTCCTTCTGATGATTTCATGTAAATTAACGTTTGAAAGCGTAAAGATAATTATTTAGTACAGCAATTATTGCTTTATTTAGTGAGATAGTATGAATAGAAATTAGGTGTTTGAAATTGATTTTATGATTGGATTGAGCATACAAAATCCATTTTTTCTTGTAGAGTGTATTGTGTCGCAGTTGAAAACTGCGACAAGCAATTTTGCGCAAACTAAAGTTTGCGCCACTTGTAGGTCCAAGTATTGTTGATGGTTTCTTTTTGGATTCGGCCTTCTTCTTCTAACAAGTCTAAATAACCTAGTACCATATATAGACCACTAAAATCAGGTGGCATCATTTGGTAAGGGTACATTGCTCGGTTGATTTCATAGGGCGTTTGATGTCCATTTTTAATGGCTCCGTAGCATTCGTTTTTACGCATTTGCATACGAGCCTGTTGTTTTTCTATAATTGAATTGGCATCTGTAAATTCTAATCCATGACCTGGGTAAACTTGTTGGATTTGGTATTTTTTTAAGCGTTCAAACGAAAGTTGGAGTTCTTTTAAAGCTCTGATTGGCTGGTCAGGATTGTTGGGGTCTTCGGTCACAATCGGCATGGGCGCAATGGGTAGAAGCATATCGCCACTAAAGATTCGTTTTTGTTTTTTTTGCAAAAAAACAAATTGCGTTGGGCAATGTCCCGGTGTATTTAGGGCTTCCCATTGAGTGTTTCCAAAATGGAGTATGTCTCCTTCCTCAAAAGTCTCAAAGCGATGCAAATCATCTACTTTTTTGTAGCTGCGCCCTTCTTCTATAAATCGAATGGCTTGTTGTTCTATATCTTTTGGAAAACCAAGATTAGATAATAATTTTTTCTTGAACTGAAGATAAGCCTCTTTCATCTCAGTAGGTCGGCTAAACCAACCTTCAATCATTTTTGGAATGCGGATAGTGGCTTCTGATTTTTCTAAGATGCGAGGCAATAGACCAATGTGGTCTATGTGTTCGTGCGTTATAATGACTTGTTTAATATCGGCAACCTGATAGCCATTTTCGTTTAGTTTTTTCTGAAAAGTTTGCCAATTTTCTTCCGAATCTAATCCGCAGTCAATCAAAGTCAAGACTTTGCCTGGTACAAGGTAACAATTGACCGACTGAAACATGATGCCGAGTGATAACTCGATTCGGATGGGTGATTTGATTTTTTCCATATTTATAAGTGCATACCACCATTGACAGGAGGCGTTTTGCAATCTTGGTACTCAAATATAAAATCGCTGTTCTTTATATCTAATATCAAACGATGTCTTGCTCCTTCCATATCAATATTGTTTGATTCATAAGCTGCATCGCCCTCATAAATACAAATCATTTTACCATCGTGGGCATGTAAGACGGGCAAAATAAATAGCGGCTCGTGTTGTTGCAATAGATGTTCTACCTCGGCCACCGAATTGCATTTGCTAATCAGTTCCAAGCTCATCAAGGTAGGCGGAAGCATTTTAAGTTCGCCTGCTCGCAATCGTTTAATGGCTTTTTGTGGATTTATCCAAATATGTTTTTTGATTTCGCTATCGTCAATTTGTACTTTGGTGTCTTTTGAAGAAACACCCGCAAAGAAAAAGTAGGTAGCATAACGTCGAGGCTCGACCACTGGCGTTGTCCAATGATGATAAAAAAAGAGACTATTTATATTGATATCGAGGTTGGCTTCTTCTTTGGTTTCTCGAATAGCTGCTTGCTTGGCAGCAGCTAGTTCGTTGGGATTTTGTTGGAGTTCATCGGCTTCAATTTTTCCACCGGGGAAAACCCAAAGTCCACCCGCAAAAGCAA
>JAHDEQ010000078.1:0-8576 GCA_020628755.1 Saprospiraceae bacterium | reverse complement strand
TCATCGGCTTCAATTTTTCCACCGGGGAAAACCCAAAGTCCACCCGCAAAAGCAAGGGCTTTATTTCTTTTGAGCAATAATACTTCGAGTCCATTTGTGCCATCTCGTCCCAATAAAATAGTGGCAGCAGGTTTAATTTTTTTCATACAGTGCAAATATCGGATTTTTAATTTGTAATTTTGCTCGATGTCAAAAAAGACGATTGAAGTACAAGGCTTGCAAATTCATATAGAACAAATCAACAACAATGATTTTGTTTCGCTAACGGATATTGCCAAACGGATAGACGATGAACCTCGGTTTACGATTCGGAATTGGATGCGCAATAATCAGACGCTCGAATTTTTAGAGGTTTGGGAAGATGCCCACAACCCAGAATTTAAACGTGCCGAATCCGGCACCTTTAGACTTCAAGCCAACTCTAACAGCTTCTCGGCCACTCCACAAAAATGGATTCAGGCGACCAATGCCAAGGGTTTGATTTCAAAATCGGGTCGAGGCGGCGGGACTTTTGCGCATCGAGATATTGCTTTGAATTTTTGCTATTGGCTAAGTCCTAGTTTCCAAGTATTCTTTATTAAGGCTTTTCAGCGATTGGTTGAGGATGCTTATAATCGCCAAAATTTGAAATGGCACATTAGCAAAATCACCGATAATATTGATGAAGTTCGCAGTTTGTTAGACACGATTCCTGGTCAAAGACAGGAACGAAATAAACTCAAGTAGTTTTCGTGGATTCATCAATTCTCATTTAGCTTTTTCTTTAAAAAGCCGACAAGATATAATATTTCTCTGCCAATTTCTAAAACCTTATTGTCATAAGATTTTGCTTCACTAGGTGTATTATCTGCTACTTTGGGGTCTTCGTAACGCAAGGGAATCCGAGCATAAGTACCTGGAACTAAAGGGCAATTTTCGTCGGCATGACTGCAAACCATCACCGCAATAAAATCTTTTTGAGGATTACTTTCTGCAAGAAATTTCTTGCTAAATAAATATTGACTCCTCTCCTCTCCTATTTGAATTTTATAGTTTGGATTTTCTGAATCATCTAATTTTGAAATAAGGAATCCAAATCTCAAAACTGCTTCAACCATTCGATGGTTAAAGGCTGTAGCTTCTGTACCTCCTGAATAAGATTTTATTTGTTCAATTCCAAAATGATGTAGGGCATACCAAAACCAAATCTGCGCCAATTGGCTTCTTCGAGAATTATGTGTACATACAAAATTGACATTGGAAAAACCCATTTCGTTTTTCTGCTGAAAAATAATCGTCGCCAGTTGCACTAGCTCTTTTTTTCGTTTGGTTGAAATGTGATTTTCTTGCTGCAAAAGTATTTGTATTCTTTCTTGAAATTTGGTCTGTGCTATCATTCTTTTATTTTTGTGTGTTGCCTTTATAATATATAGTGTGTATCTCAATTTGTCGCAAAATATATGTTTTTTCTATTCACCACAAAGTTCACAAATTAACACAGAGATAATGGAGCGATAATTTGGAATGCACACTACAAATATGACTATCATCAAAACGATTTTCAATAAAGTATTTTTTTCAAAAACAACATCTATTCTTGTTGTTTTTTTGTGTCTTCTCTTTTTGGGATATACATATTTTGGAAGCTATTGTTCAAAATCCCAAAACCAGTATGCTACAAGTTTTTCTTCTTCTAGTATTATTACAAAAGCTAACGCTGTTCGAGCTTCGACTTACCATCAATTGGCACTTCTCTTAAAAAATAAAGTTATTCATACCGACTCTGCTTTGTATTATAACAATCTTTCCATTGAACTTGCTCCAAAGAACTCAGGTATTGACTTTGAGAGTCAATACCTCAAGGCGCAACTTTTGGAATTTAAACGAGATTTTGCAACCAGTATTAGTATTTTAACTAAACTTATCCAGAGCATTGAAAAAAGCGAGCAAGCTGATTCTTTACAATTAGCTCAATGTTATAATATAAGGGGTAAAATGCTGCGTAAAAATGAGGTGGATAATTATAGTCCTGAAGGTTTTTTGAATTTAGAAAAAGCTCTTGCTATATGGAAACAATGTTGTCCAAATAAAAGAGCAGGACAAGAAATCTATCGTGAAATTCTGTTTTATGCAACTTATCAAAAAGACTCTATTACTTTTAATAAGTATTGGGATGAACTGCATCGTTTATTTGAGCCAGAGACCATTACACACATCAATACAGATAGAATTAAAGGTTTTTATCTGTACCATTTAGGCAAGAATCGTGAAGCTATAGAGCATCAAAAAAAGGTGCTTCAAAAAAGTAAAAAGAATGATAACAAACCCTTGATTGACCAAGGTTATTATACTATTGCCAATTGCTTTTTGGCTTTGGAAGAGTATGATTCTGCTAGTCATTACATCAAAGAATTTTTATTGTTGGGTTCTGCTTACGAGGCGGCTACGCCTCGTATTGAGACGATTATTGACCTTTGTTTAAAAGAAGAAAAATATTATATCGCCTCCTTTTCGCAACTTATGAAGGTTTATTTTTTGATGTATCAAAAGGATAAAAACAATCTGGATGCACTTAAAAATGCCTTTACTATTAGTCAGTCTTTACGACAATTGATGACGCTTCGACTAGGTTATGGTAATGAAGAGGAAATCAAAAATTATAATAGAGCTTTACAGGCTTATTATGCGCAAGGTGTTCAGGTAGAAATAGCACAAACATTGTATAACAGAACAGGCGAACCTATTTATCTGGATTGGATAAACCAATATATTGAGCAATCTAAATCTATCTTATTCAATATGAATTTGGAACAACAATCTAACGATGCTGTTCCTGTTGCTTTGAAGAAAAGAAATAAGGAATTGCATCAATTGATTCGTGCTAAAAAACGTCAATTGCTCAATCAATCTAAGTCGGATGAATTGGCAAATTTGGTTCGACAACAAGAACTTTTTACGGATAGTTTGAGAAAATTTTATCCGAAATTTATAGAACGTTCTTTTCTCGCAACAGCTCCCAGTTTGGATACGATACAAACGGCTTTGCAGCAAAATCAATCTTGTATTTTACAGTATTTTTCGAGACAAAACAAAGACTATGTTTTTATTATTTCGCCTGATATGGTTGTTTTGAAAAATCTTGAATCTTCGGTACTCCGTGATTCGATGATTGCCTGTTTGCAACATGAAATTCGGCAAGGAATATCGATTAATAAGGTACAATATAAGCAAGCTGCGCACTATCTGTATCAATATTATATAGAACCTGCCCTTCCCTATTTGTCGGACATCAAAAGGTTGGTTGTCGTTCCTGATGATAAGAATGTTTTATTGCCTTTTGAAGCCTTTTTGCGCCATACTGATTTTGAAGAATTTGATGCAGATAGTCCTTTTTTGATTCAACAATTTCGTATAGAATATGCCTATTCTATACGAAACTATTTGCTTAAATTGGATAGTGGAGTCCTAAAAAATAGGGACTATTCGTCTGTGCTTGCTATGGCTTTCAATTCGCCAAAAGAAAAATTAACAGGAAATCTAGCTACTTGGTCGCTTCCCAATTCTAGTAGAGAATTAGAAATGATTGAAGGAGCATTTCCTACAAATTTCCATCATTTTCGATATGGAAAAAAGGCGACGGAGGAAGCCTTTTTAGATTTGATACAAGAGGATATTGATATTATTCATTTGGCAACTCATGCCTATTCGCAGCAAGGCAATCCTTTTGATAATCGGATATATTTTCGTTCTACAACAAATTCCTTAGACACGCTTTATGGTTATGAAGTATCGGCACAAGAAATTTTGGCTTCTTTGGTGGTATTGAGTAGTTGCCAATCGGCTTTTGGTACACATATTATTGGCGAAGGTGTACAAAGTCTGACTCGTTCTTTTATACAGGCGGGGAGCAAATACGTTGTTGCTTCGATTTGGAATATTGATGATTATTTTACAAAAGAATTGATGGAGCTGTTTTATAAAAACCTAAAAAATGCAACTTCGCCTGCTGAAGCTCTCCACCAAGCAAAGTTGCAAATCCTCCAAAACCAAGATAAACCTTGGGCAAATCCTGCTTTTTGGAGTTTGTATGTGTGTTATTGAAGTCTATATCTTTATTTTTCTCAGTAGTTAATGTTTTTGGTAATAAAAATATCAAGGATATTATCAAAGTACAAAGGACTATTCATTTCTACAGAATCTCTAGCATCTCGCTCTACCATTAATTTGTACATCAATTTACCATTGAAATTATCTTTACTCGTTAGACTTTCAAAAGCATAATAGATTACAGTACCATTGGCAAGCATTAAAGGATAGAAATAGTGTTTATTCCAATGAAATAACATATTTCTCCCATTTTCAAAGCCATCATCCGCATTAGAATCTTCTTCAAGATTAGAAGCTCCCAAAGGAGTAAATCTTCTGACATTTAGTGTAGCTGGGCATGCGTCATTACCTGCAACAGCTGGTTCGACAGAATTAATGTTGACACAAAAAATCATTGGTCCTGCAAAAGCTTCTTTATTTTTTGCTCCTATCATGGCTTTTCTGATTATTTCTTTTTTTCTATCAACCTCTACCATAACAGGACTAAAGAACTTTGGTATGTACATAAATGTATAGTGAAAATTGTACTCTTTACCAAATGCAACTTTTTGATTATTACCACTTTCAAAATAATACAAAGTTGTTCCTCCACAATCCAAAGCTTGTAGATGAGGTATCAGAGATGTCTTATTGTCATCTGTAACTTTACTTATAGAGCCGCTTACTTTTGAAAATCTAAAATCTTCAAATTTCATAATCACGTAGTTTTTAATGGTTAAAAAATTTAATTTGTTGTTCTATATCTTTGATTTGGGTCAACTTGTATTTTTTGTTTTTTAGACCCTCTAATAACCTTTTAGCTTTTTCTAGTTCTTGATTGGCAATATGGGCTAGTGCCAATTGCCATTGGGTTTCTTTTTCTAAATTATAGGTCTGAGCATCCTTCAAAAAAGCATCAAAATCAATGCTTGCCTTTTTATAATTTTCTTGCTCCATCGCAATATTTCCGATGTAAAATTGAGCTAAAGATTTTTTATTGGACTTATTTGATTGTATAAATAGTTCTTCTGCTTCTTGCCACGCTTTAGCTTCGTACTCTCGTAATGCAAGCTGATAAAGACTGTCTTCCTGAGACAGTTTTTCGCCTGCTCGTTTCATTCCAATGGGCGCATACGGTTCAAAATGTTCTTTTGCAATATCCGCATATTGTGGTTTTGAATCCCTTGGTCGAGTCAAAAAATAAGTTGCTATTGCCAATAGCAAACCCACTGCTGCCACGCTCGCCCAGCGTCGCCAATTAAAGGCAACGGTCGTTGCCTTTACTGCTTTTGCTTGCTCGCTTGCTTCTTGTTCAAAAGCCTCCATTTGTTCAAACAAATCTTGGCGTTTGCGTAAACGCATTGCTTGAAAAATGCTTTTTTGTTCTTCAAAAAGTATCTTGAAATCCGCATCTTCATTCAATCGTTTTTGAAAAGTCTGCTCTTCTGCAGCACTCAATTCACCTCTAAAAAAGGCATCTATCTGGTGTAAATCCTGTTCTCGGTTCATAGTTGAGCTAGTTTAGACTGTTGAACTAATTTTTTCAAACGCTCTACACACTTGTACTTTTGATTTCTAGCCGAGTGTGTGTTTTTATAACCAAGACGGTTTACAATTTCTTGCATACTCTGTTGGAGATAATAAAAACTTTCCAAAAGACTCTTGCAGGGTTCGCCGAGTTCTTGGAGTGCTATCGCTAATTGTTTTAGACGATTTTCTTTTTTCTGCTGTATTTCCTCTGTTTGATTTTCGGAGTCAACACGCTCAAAAAGCAAATCATCTTTGACCAAAGTCACATTATTATTTTTGCGTTGATAGCTTCGGTAAACATTTTTACCAATTCCAAAAAGGTAAACACGGAGCGAACTCGTCAGTTGAGTGATTTTTTGCGTTTGAATATTTTCAATACACGTCAAAAAAGATATTTGATAAATATCTTTTCCTAGCTCTTCGTTGCATTGATAATTTTTTTGCAACCATCCTAAAAAAACAGACCGTTGTTCCAAATAGAAATGCTTTATTGCATTTTGGTCATTGGCTTGTATCTGCTCCAATAGCTTCTTGTCTTTCGTTTTATGTGTCTCTTTCATTTTATGTTGATTGGGCAAAAAAGTCACCTTTAAAAGTTTTAAAAAAAGATGGGTGACTTTTTTTAGAGTCCTGCATAAAGGTACAAATTACAGATTGATTGTAAATCATATGAATACTAATAAATTCACAAATCAACTGCGTAGTCATTATGAGTTGTTTGTAAAAATCACTGTATTCCAATAGCTGTACCAGTGCTTTCAAGACCAATTTTGAAAGTACTATACTAATATAATTACATATAACTTTTTTAGAGAAAGAATATCCGCTATCGTAGGTGCACATACGCATAGGGACTGGCAGTATATGCCACTTAAACCCCATTTTTTAACTCATTCGCAGCAAGGGCATTTTGCACTTGTCTGTGGGTACAAACCTATGCCTTATGGACTGGATTTTAATGGTATTAGAAATTATCATTGAGGATTTTATTTCTGGCTAAACCTCAATATATAAAGGGTTGCTGTTTTCTAGCAACCCTTTTATCTATTTACAATTCTTTTAAGCCAAGCTCTCGCCTGAATCTGTTCTATTTTTTCTAATTCTTCCTTTAATTTTTTTTGCTTTCCTTTATTTTTTTCAAAAACGGCTGTTGCCCACTGTCGTAAAAATTGAATCAGAAGCGTATAAGATTTCTTGCGACTTTCGGTTAAAGAAGCATTTCTTGAGATATACTTTTCAAAAGCATAAGTATAATTTTGAAAATACAAAAAGTTATCTTCGTTTTGCCAAAATCGTTCAAAATTTGACTGCAACAATAATATTCTGGATTGAATATTAAATGTCATATCTTGAAAATCTTGACTGTTTAAAATATCTACCGTTTCTTCAAATTTATTTTGATAATAAGCCAAATGTCCTCTAGCCCATGCCAATGCTTCTGCTTGAATATTCGAGGCCAAATAAGCACTATAAGTGCTTATCATCTCTTTGGTCAAATCAAAATCTTGAGCAATATCAGCGAGTGTAACAATGTTTGTAAAACTCCTTCCCGACAAACGATTGTAGTGCAGTAAATACTTTTTGGTAAGTCCTTTTTTATACAATTCTAGTATGCTATCAATAGAAATTTGCTTAGACAAATACAACTTTACACCATCATTTAACAAAGACATAAAATGAATTTTTCGATCTTTATTGGATAGCTCTTGTTCTATTTTTTCAAAAACTTGTATTAAATAATAAAATCTTGCTTTAGGGTTTTGTTCTTTGGTATCAATTCGCTCCAAATAAAGTTGAAGGTTTTTAGAAGGATATTTTTGAGAGAGCCATTTGAGCATTTCAATGTCTTTTTGCAAATCATAATTTTCCGTTTTCAGAATAGTTTGTCGTTCCTTTCGTTCATTAACAATTGGGGCAAAATTCATAGAAAAATTATACATCAAATTTTCAGCGGCCTTATGCAATAAGTCCCCACCCATTTTAAGTCGATATTGCAAATTGGGATGATGATACCATAACATATAATAGTCATACAAGTCTCGGTGAATTGTTGCATCTTTCAATTCTATTGCTTCTAGTTGTGCTATTGCTTTATCGATAGTCTGTTCAAAAAATACGATTTGATGTCGTTCTAGCCATTCCTGTACCAGTAGTTTTTGTTGCAAGTTCTTATCCTTTCGTAAACGCTGATGCACTAGAAAGTCCTGAATCGTTTGCACCAATTCTGATAGTAAATTTCGCTGTACTTTATCATTGTACTTTTTATTGGGGTATAAACTTCGATACAATCTAATCTTGGTCAATTTTGGAGAATCAAAATCAGGTTGGTATTTGATAATAGCTTGATACAATGGCAGCAGTTTCTTATTAGAAACTGCCCATTTTGAACCTAAATATTGCTTCAATTGCTTTTGTTCTGCAAGCGATAATGATTGTAAAATCTGTACTATTTTACTATTCTCAAGTTTATTTTTATCGACATTTTTCACTTTCCAATTAGTTATTTTTCAGCTTTTTAAGCTCAAAAATACATTTTTTTTAGTGACAAAAAAGATATTTTGTCTTTTGCTGCTTATTCATTGCAAAATACTTTTGATGTATCAAACTTGAGCGTTGATGTAAAGTTAATTTCTAACCGACAAATAAAGACTAGAGGCTAATCTTTTTAGGTAACAATCATCAAAACCAAAATACAGAACCAATGAGAAAATTTATCTATATAATACTCCTAAGTTGTTGTAGCCTATTTTGCACAAAAACATTCGCACAACTACCAATAGTTACTATTTCTGCAATTGACGGGACAATAGACAAAAGTTTGCCTTTTGACCAACCTTTTATTTTGAGAGTTCCAATCAAAGAAGGCAATGACATCGTAGAACTCCAATATTTTGAGTTGAAGGGGCAAAACAAAAACCTAGCAGATAGCTATCTACATTATGAATTCAAAAACAAATTACATAAGAAAATAAAAACCATCA
>JAHDEQ010000077.1:4496-18443 GCA_020628755.1 Saprospiraceae bacterium | reverse complement strand
TTCATTATTCGATATTTTTTATTGGATACTCCATATTTTACTTGTTTCCGAGAAGAGTTTTGCCTTTGTTTTGTTCAAAAGTTTTGAGACCACATTCGAGGAAATCAGAATAGTCGGCTGCACCTTCACGATAACCACGAGGATTGGCCAATACTTTTTCATCGGGCGACATCATCACATAGAGTGGCTGTGAATTTTGCTCAAAATTCACAATTTGAAAGTCCGCCCAAAGGTTTCCAATATTACGAAGTTTGACATTTCGAGATTTTGAAACTAAAACTTCATCTAACTTTTTACGGTCGTCAACATAAAGTGAAATCAAAACAAAATCTTCAGCTAAGCTATTCCAAACCTTATCTTTTACCCAAATGTGTTCTTCGGTTTTACGGCAATTTACACAGCCATGTCCTGTAAAATCTAGTAAAACGGGCAGATTATTTTCTTTGGCATAAGTCATCCCTTCATAATAATCTTTGAAACAATCGAGGTTGTTGGCACATTTTGTAAAAGAGGTAAAACGTGATTTAATGTCTTTGTTTGGCTCAGGTTCTGGCAAGAAAAGGTTGTAGTGTGCTGGCGGAGCCAGTCCACTCATGATAGCCAAAGAGTCATAAGCCTTTGTTTTATCATTATAGAAAAATCCAGTACATAAGTAAAGCGTCAATGCTCCAAATAGAGCCACAAAACCGAGTCTAGTTGGTGAATATTTTTTAAGCGGACTATCATGTGGAAAGCGGATAAAGCCCAGCAAATACAAGGTAGTCGCCGCAAAAATTATAATCCAAGCTCCCATGAATATTTCATAAGGCAAAATTCCCCAACCCATTGTCATATCTGCAACCGATAAAAATTTGAGTGCTAATGCTAACTCTAAAAATCCTAATACAACCTTTACAGATGTCATCCATCCGCCCGATTGTGGCAGAGAATTTAACCAAGCAGGGAAAGCTGCAAATAAACCAAATGGCAATGCCAAAGCTGTTGAAAAACCTAGCATAACCGTCAAAGGTCCCCAAGTGTCCGTTGCCGAAGCAACGATGGCCGAACCAATAATTGGCCCCGTACAGGAGAAGGAAACAATCGCAAGGGTAAATGCCATAAAGAATGTACCAATCAAACCGCCTTGATCTGCCATAGAATCACTTTTATTAGCCAAAGCACTTGGCAAAGTGATTTCATAATATCCAAAAAAGGAGAATGCAAAAAAGACAAATATCAAGAAAAAGGCTACATTGGCAATCCAGTTGGTAGATAGTTCATTCAAAGCTGTTGGGCCAAATACACCCGTTACCAATAAACCAATCGCTACATATATAACAATAATAGACAAACCATAAGTCAAACCATTTCGGATTCCTGTTGCACGGTCTTTACTTCCTTTGGTAAAGAAACTAACCGTCAACGGAATCATTGGAAAAACACAAGGCGTTAAGAGTGCTAAAAGTCCTCCCAAAAATCCAAAAATAAATGTCCAAAAGTAATTTTGTCCATTGGCCGATTCGCTCTCTCCACAATCACCGACAGGAGCAACAAAAGTTTTACGGATGATAGGACGAACTTGGTCAATGACATTGCCATCCATATTGCGTCCTGTAAGAGCAGCACCAGCCGCCGCTGCGCCTGTAGTTGTATTTAGGCCTCCATTGGTACTGCCTACATCAATCGCATCAATCGCTTTCATGGCCTCGTCGCCGAGCAATAATTTGCCATTGGCTAAGTCTGCATAATAGTCAACTTCGGTT
The DNA here is from genome assembly GCA_020628755.1 of Saprospiraceae bacterium. Lineage (GTDB taxonomy): Bacteria > Bacteroidota > Bacteroidia > Chitinophagales > Saprospiraceae > JAHDES01. The sequence continues at coordinate 16,701 of JAHDEQ010000077.1, read as the reverse complement.
GGTGGCAAGCAACGACTTTCGTCGCAAGTCATATACGTCAAGTAACCTGTAACAGGTTTTGAAGCATCCGAAATCTTTACTTTCTGTGTAAAATTGACGGGGCCTTTGATAAATTTGATGACATTGACTCCATCAAACAATTTATCTGGGCCTTCTTTTTTCTTTCCTTCTTCTTTAGTCTTACCAACTAATTCAAAATGATCTGCTTTATCATATTCAAAAGAAGTTGGTATAGGGCCACCTTCTTCGGTAAATTGAGAATAAATCGACCATTTGTCTTCCATATTGGCCGTAAAAACGATGTCGTATTCGCCATCGTTGACCTTATTTAATTTGCCCGACCAAGTTACGGGATTTAGCAAGCCTGAAGCTTTGTTGTCATCGCCTCCTAAAGTAAAGGTTGAAGCAACAGTTTCTTCGACTTTCTGAGCCGCTTTTTTGGTGGTTTCCGTTGCTTTCTTAGTTGTTTCGGCAATTTTAGAACCTGCCTTTTTGGTGGTTTCCGTTATTTTAGTGCTTGCTTTTGAAGCCGTTTCTTTTACGGTATTTGTCGTATTTTTGACTACGTCTTTTGTAGTTTGCGTCGTATTCTTAATCGTCTCTTTAGCTGATTCTACAACTTTGGGAGCATCTTTTTTAACTTCTTGTTGCGGGGAGCTAGTCGAACCCGTTTTAGGAGGTTCGGCACTGGGTTTGGCTTCGAGTTTAAATTCAAAATCAAAATCAGATGGCGGCAAACACTTCGTCGCATCACAAGTCATAAAATTGACATAACCTGTAATTGGTTTAGACAAATCCTTGGCCTTTACACGTTGTGTAAAGACTGCTTTTTTGGCATATTTGACCACATTCATGTCAAATAATTTGTCAAAACCTTCTTTGCGATTGAGCTCAGATTCTTTGTTTTTACCCACTAATTCATAATGCGCTCCTTCGTCATAATTGACGCTTGTAGCGACTGGGCCATCATCACTTTCGAGGTATTGCGAATAAATTGTCCAACCATCTTCGATAGTTGCGGTATAAATAAGGTCAAATTCGGAATCGTTGACCTGATTGTAGGAGGTTTCCCACTTGACAGGATTGTAAATTTGAGCAAAAGTAGGGCTTACAAATGTCCCTAAAAATACGAGTAGTGCTAAGATAATTCTCATGACAATAAATACTTAAAAATTTAGCAAATAATGCTGCTTCTCAAGAACGTTTGTTTTTGGGTGAAGGTTGAGTTTATTTATACTCTTAACCTTTCAATAACTAAAGCCCAAAAATACGCAATTGGCAGCAAGTTTAATAACTGCTTACTGCCAATTACCGTTCTAAATGTCTTTTCTACCACTTTTGTAGTAAAAAATTACTTATTGCCAATCTATGTTTAGGAATCAGTTTTTTCAAAAACTGATTATTTTGTCGCAAGCTAAAAGCTGCGCTGCTATTTTAAATCTATCGAAAAAGGTACTTCTGCGGGCGGCAAGCAACGCGTATCGTCGCAAGTCATAAATTCGACATAACCTTTGATGGTTTTTGTACCTTTTTTGACTTTAATTTTTTGCATAAACTTGACCTTGTCGCTGTATTTGATGACGTTCATTTCAAACATTTCGTCAAATCCTTCTTTCTTTTTACCGAGTTCGTTGGCTTTGCCAAGCGTTTCGATACTTTGCCCTTCTTCAAAATTGATACTTGTAGGAATCGGACCACCTTCTTCGAGGTGTTGGGAATAAACGTACCAGCCACGTTCTACACTAGCCGTAAGGATGATTTCATAGTTTTGGTTATCCACTTTTTCGGCTGCAAATACCCATTTTACAGGCATAGCTTGTTGGGCAAAAAGATAGCTAAAGGTACAAGTCAAAAAGAAAATAGAAAGTAAAAAGCCTCTCATGTCTGATTTTATTGGTTTTGTATGTGTAAATTATTAATAACCGAAATAATAACGGTATGAATATCAAGTTATTATTTCCTCTATCAAAGAAATAACTTTCGGTTTAGGACTTATTGCTAATTGTAAGTTTGAATAGTGGTTACTATTCAAAGAGGGTGTTTTGGTGTCTGTTTTGTTCTAATGCGTCATTAGAAATTATTTTTCTATAATGACACGGGATTGAATTTGCACTACAATAATACAAGTAATCATTTAATTTTTCATCAAAATTAAACATGATAAGAAAACTTTAACTTACTGAAGCGAATTTTGCTTTCAATAAGGATTCAAAAAGTACTCGCCCATCGGTATTGCCAAGTGTTTCTTCGGCAGCACGTTCGGGATGTGGCATCATACCAAAGACATTTCTATTTTTATTGCAAATACCTGCAATATTCAGGAGCGAACCATTGGGGTTGGCTGCGGCATCTTCGTTGCCCGCTGCATCGCAATATTTAAAGAGAATTTGGTCGTTTTGCACCAATGTGTCTAGCGTGGCTTGGTCGGCATGATAGCGACCTTCGGCATGGGCTATTGGAATTTTTAACGGAACACTCAAATCAATTTGAGCAGTCAAATCTGTTGCATTCGTTTGAGCTTTGAGATAAACGTTTTTACAGATAAATTTTTGGTTATTATTTCTCAATAAAACGCCTGGCAATAAACCCGATTCGCACAAAATTTGGAATCCATTACACACGCCAAAAACATAACCTCCTCGATTGGCAAAGTCAATAACCGCTTGCATGATGGGCGAAAACCGTGCAATTGCGCCACAACGCAAATAATCGCCATAGGAAAAGCCACCTGGCAGTACAATACAATCTCCTGTATCAAAACCTTCTAGTGAAGTGTTTTTGTGCCAAAGCATTTCTACTTCTTGCTGAAGTACCGACTCGATGACATGACGCATGTCATCATCGCAATTTGAACCAGGAAAAACAACTACACCAAATTTCATAAGCTATTTTTTTTTAAAAAGAAACCAAAGGAAAATATTGCCAAAAAAGCACTAAAGTAAATAATATTAAATGGATAGATTCGGCTACTCGACTAGACATATCCGAAAAGTTATAGGATAAAAATATCCCAAATGCTATACATAGAAGTAAAAGATGCTCCACTCCTACTTGGGCTTGAAAAAGCAGTGTCAGAGCCAAAGCAAAAATCGAAACGTACAAGATATTGTGATTCTTGTGTACTCTAATATTTTTCTTCATATCATAACTACGAGCATTAAAAATCACTAGCAATAACAAAAGCGCAAAGATACCTAAAGATAAGTAAACTACTAAATGCTCTGTCTGCGCAAAATCCCAAAAACTAATATTTCGTAGTATTTGAGATTCTAAAAAATAAGCCCCTTGGTTGTTCCAATAATAGTACGCAAATGCCAAAAGATAAGGACTAAAAAATCCTGTCAGCAAAATGATGCGTTCGTTGAGCTTGAAAGCTCTCAAAATATTCAGGCCAATCCAAGCGATTATCAAGTAAATAATATTTGAAAAATAAAACATACTTGCTACTCCTGTCCAAAAGCCAATATTGTAAATATTGTCTGCACACGAGTATTTTTTGTAGGTTTCCATCAATTGATACAGTGCAATAATAGCAAAGGTATTGCCCAATAAGACTGGCGACAAATACAAAAATTCGGGAATTAGACTACAAAATAGTATATAAAATAAACCTGGAAACAAGGTAATATCGTTGGCCATACGATATTCCATAACTACAAAATTGAGTATAGCCGCCTGAAAACAAAGCAGTAATATAGCTATAATACCTGCCACAAATCCCGTAGGTTCTACCCATTCATACACATATTTGGATAGTACTCCCATACTTTTCAAATCCCATTCGTAAGGAACTATAAAGTAGGCCATCCTCAATATTGCTGCATAAGCAATAAGTAAGATATTTGCAAAGATTTGGTTTGTTCTAAATATTGATAGCACAAATTAGAATTTAGAAGGTATATGCACGCAAAATTAGGAAGAAGTATGCTGACTGACAAATATTTTATTTCCGAACCCAATCAACAGGATTAAGACGCTTCTTTTTTCGCCATATTTCAAAGTGTATCTCCGTATTTTTTTTGATGCGATTGGTACTCACCGAACCCAAAATTTGACCAGCTTTTACACGGTCTCCTTTTTCTACCGTCACACCTTCGAGGTTCGAGTAAACCGAAAAATACTCGCCATGTTTGACAATAATCGTATTTTGATAGCCTGGTATAAATTGGATGCCCGCAATCACACCTTCAAAAATGGCTTTGGCACTTTCTTGAGATTGCGTTTTGATATCAATACCATTATTCTGAATCGTGATATTTGGTATGGTCGGATGCGCTTGCTGACCAAATGAACGTATAATAATCCCCGAACCCACAGGCCAAGGCAAACTCCCTTTTTGAGACTGAAAATCATTGGTCCAAATCGCTAATTGGCTTGCTGTGATTTCTGTTTCTACCGAACTTGTAGCAGCGTTTTTTTCTTCTTTAACACTTTCAGGAACGGAAGCCGCTACTGACTTCTGGCTAGAAGCATTTGCTGCCGCAAAAACCATATCAACGATAGCTTGGTCAAGGCGATTTCGAGAAGCAATATAAGTATTCAAGTCTTTTTTGAGACGTTTTTCATCTTTTCGGAGTTCCTTATACAAGCGGTTACGGCTGCTTTTTTCGGTATTCAAAATCGAAAGTTGTGATTTTTGTTCGCTTATGAGTTGTTCCTTTTGGAGTTTTCGATTTACAAGGGCTTCCTTTTTCTGACCCAAGCGTTTTTGCGTTTCAACAATCAGATTTGCCTGCCGCTTACGATAATCATCGTATTGGCGCAGGTACTGCCATTTTTTGTAAGCATCATTAAAATCTTTTGCTGATAATAAAAAAAGAAGTGGTGATTGCGTCATTTTTTGACGAAAAGCACTTTGAATAATGGAAGCATATTCTGATTTGAGTACTTCAATATCGTTTTCTAAGGCTTCTATAACATCCGCTGTACGAGTGATTCGGCGATTCGCAACCGCTATCTCGGTTTCGAGCGTACCTACCAAATCTTGTCTGCGATTGATTTGTTTTTGGAGGGTTTCGTAACGTTCGAGAGCAGCTTCTTTGTCAGAGGTTTTTTGGTCAAGAAGTTTAGAAGTCAAGTCAATATCCGCTTGTATCCGTTGGCGTTTGGCTTCTAATTCGGTGATGCTTTGCGCAAATGAAGAGGATAAAAAGAAGGGACTCAAAAGCAAGACCCAAAGCAAAGTACTAAATTTAAGAAATGGAGCATAGTGTATCGCAGTTACAAACTGCGACAAGTATTTAAGCTTAAGTTTGTCACAGTTTGCAACTGCGGTATTATACGCTTTTAATACTTGAAAAGACCAAAAAGATTTAATCAATACGTGTATATCTCGACGGAACTTCAAATCGAATGGTTTTGGGAACGTCCAATTCCAATTTTGATAGTTGAATGGACATATCTACATTTCCCGTTTGTTCACTCATAAGTTTAATATTACGAAAGTACGAATATTTTTGGCCATTGTCCAAAGTCTGATAATCGTCAAAAGAAAATTCGACCTCTTTTTTATCTCGATTATCCACAAATTGCAAAGCCTTCAATTCATAATCCTCGCCCCGCAACTGATAGCTGCATTCGATATTATCATAAGTGCCATCTAATTGGTAATGATCCAGTTGGATAGAAGATTCAAAAGTTTCGACAGGAATAAAAACAGGATTGCCTAAAAATAGATTTTGTAGGGCTTGAAAATTCATATTTTCTCGTACTGCCTGCGGCATTTGAAATTGCTCGCTCACAAAGTCAAAAGGTTTGACCAAATACTCCTTGTTCAATCTATCCAACACATAAATCGAATCAGGCGTAATCTGGACACGTGCCGCCTCAACCCCTAACTTCTTGACATTCATCCAAATCAAACTATCTTTCCGCATCCGTACATAAGAGGTGATTTTTATGCGTTGATTGTCATCGCGATAAGCGATGGCAGCTTTGGCACTCAACCATTCGGCCGATTTTCTATTTTCTCGCAATTGTTCCAACAAAAAATCAGGTTTACGCTTTTTTAGCTTTTTACCACCCAATTTACCCGTCGTTTTACAAGCAGGAAAAATAAAAATTACAATGAAAATGATTAAAGAAAAATTTATAAATACACGAATGCCGCAATGTTTTGAATGCACGAATGTGAAATTTTGAATGAGAAGATAAAACGTAAACACTTAGACACTTAAACACGTTGTTTACAGCGTCCCACTAGAAACTTTCTTACGTAAAGTATCAGAGTTTCCGCCATTCTCTTGAGCTTGTTTCCAATATTTCAGAGCCTTTTGGTTGTTACCTTGTTGAGCCTGAAAATCGCCATAATGTTCAAGCAACATCGCATCTTTATCGCCACCATTTTTCAAAGCCGTTTCGTAAGAAGTGTTAGCTTCATTCTGTTTGCCTTGTGCAGCTTGCAAAAAACCTTGTGCGTGTAGCACTCGATAATGGTCAGCTCGCATTTCGAGGGCTTTATCGAGTTGTTTTTGGGCAACATCGTATTTTTTAAGATGGGTATATTCCAATACGAGCTTGGACAAAACATCGAGTTTGAGTTCAGGATTTTTACGGCTCATCATAGCCGCTTGCTGCAATGCATCAATGGCAGCATTATGGTTTTGTTTGTCCATTTGTCCGATAGCATTCATATAGTATGCCTTGGGTTGATTGGGAAAAATATCCATGACTTTTTCAGAAGTAGCAATCAAGTCATCAGCATTATTAGATTCTGCATGAATGTAAAGTATCTGTTCCCAAACGGCAAAAATACTTTCATTGAGTTGGGTTGTTTTTTGGTATTGCACCAATGCTTCTTGTGGCTTTTCAGCATAATAAAGTAAATCTCCACTTATCGAAAAAGCTTTGGCATCGTTGGGGTGAGCTTGGCGTAATATACTCGCCAAGTCGAGTGTCGCATCTATCAGAGCAGGCTCTTTGGTTTCGGCAACTTTATTAATAAACGGAAAAAGTGCCTTTATTTTGGTATCAATTTCTTCGTCCTCATTTTCAAAAATGGGTTTTAAAGAATTGAGGTAAGCAACATCGTCGTTGTTTTGGCCTTTGCCTGCCATAGCTAATTGAGCTTTGGCATCCTTGGGGTCGAGTTGAAGGATTTTGGTATAAACACCTTTGGCCTCTTCTTTTTGTCCTACTTGGTCATAAAATCCTGCCAATAGATGCAAATAATCGGTATTGCTCGGAAAAGCATCAATGAGTTTTTGAAGTTCACGAGCTGCTTTTTTATTATCGCCCATACCGACATATAAGGTATGTTTACGATTGACAAATTCTTCGGTCAAACCAAATTTTTTTTCCATTTGGTCATACACTTTGATGGCATCATCGTACTCTTTGGCACGTACCAAAAAGAAGGCTTGCTTAAAGAAATGATATTCTTCGTTTGGATATTCTTCGCATAAATCCTTATAAATAGCGGCTGCTTCGCTATTTTTCTCCATTTTTTGATAAACATCACCCAAAAACATCCGAAACCACATATTTTCGCTATCCCTTTCGACAGCAGATTTGATGGCTTTGAGGGCATTTTCGTCTTCGTCCAACACATCATAGACTCTTGCCAATTCATAATTAATGGCAGGATTCTGAGGACTTTTTTTCAGTGCTGCTCTGTAAAACTCAACTGCTTTTTCGTAATTACCTAAAATGCGTTCTCGATTGCCTTCGATAAAAATTTCTTGCGCTTTGACCTCCGCTTCGGAGGTCACACCAGGTTGCGCTTGCAGTACTGCTGTAACAACAAAAAAGAAAAAGAGAAAAGATAAGACTTGGTTTATATGCTTCATTATTGGCAAAATAATATTTGTATAAATGGAGAACGAAATTACGACGAAAATGATTGTAATTTTATAAAAACATTCTTCAAATTAAAATAATACTACAATTGAGCCAAAATAGAAAGTTTAGCTCTACTAAACGTAGCAAAGCTAAATCCGTCCCGCAAGTTTAGGAAAATACTTTACTCAATAATCGTCACCTTGAGCATATTTGTTCGATGCCGTCTCTTGAGCGGCATACTACCTGTATTGATGACCACATCGCCTTCTTCTACAAGATTATTTTGCTTCAAAATCTCATTGACATCATGTATCGTACCATCTGTAGTGGTAAATTTATCGTAATAAAAACACTTTACGCCCCAAACCAAATTGAGCGTAGAAAGCATATGAAGTTGGTCAGAAAACATATAAATCTCGGTAGAAGGGCGATAACTCGATACCTTGAAAGCCGTATAACCAGAACTGGTCATACCAACGATTGCTTTGGCCTTTATGTCTTCCGAAACTTTAGCTGCATTGAAACAAATCGCATCGGAATGAAATGTTCGTGATTTTTTAGAAGGCTTTGGACGTTTGTCCGTGATAGAATAGGTTTTTTCGGCCTCTTCAATAATTTTATTCATAGCTTCGACCACTTTCACAGGATGCACCCCAACACTTGTTTCGCCACTCAACATCACAGCATCTGCTCCGTCCAAAACAGCATTGGCCACATCCGTGATTTCTGCCCGTGTAGGAATAGGTTGCTTTATCATACTGTCCATCATGTGAGTAGCCACAATGACAGGACGAGCACGCTGAATACAACGTCTGATAATATCTTTTTGAAGGAGTGGTAATTTTTCGATTGGCATTTCGATACCCAAATCGCCTCGAGCAACCATAATGGCGTTGCTGGCTTTGATAATTTTATCCAAATTATCAATGGCTTCGGGCTTTTCGATTTTGGCTAGGGTTTTGGCCTTGTGATTTTTGGCTTTGATACGCCTTTCCAAATCTTTCATATCTTTCGCCGAACGGACAAAAGACAAAGCTATCCAATGTACATCTTGCGTCAAAATAAATTCCAAATCTACCTCATCTTTTGGAGTCAAAGAAGGCAAAGAAATTTTGGTATTGGGTAGGTTAACGCCCTTATTGGAAGACAAAACACCATCAAAAAGAGCTTTGAGTTTAACCATATCGTTATCGTTCGTTTCGATAACTTCAAACACCAACTTTCCATCATCAATGAGAACACGCTCCCCCACGTTGACATCTTTAGCAAAACGGTCATAACTCATATAGATTTGCTCCATCGTACCCATGCACTCGGTATTGACAAAAGTCAATACATCCCCTTTTTTGATGTCCAAGTGGTTATTTTCGATTTTTCCTACTCGTAACTTTGGCCCTTGCAAGTCCGCCAAAATACCAATATGCAAGTTGTATTTTTCATTGATATAATGGATTCTATCCATTACTTTTTTGTGGTCTTGATGCGTACCATGCGAAAAATTGAGTCGAAAAATGTCCACTCCTGCCTTAACTAATTCGAGCAAAGTCTCATAAGAACTACATGCAGGTCCGACTGTAGCTACTATTTTGGTGTTTTGGTTGTCAACGATTTTCATAAATTGAGTATTTGCGAATAATTCACAATTATAGTAAAAAGGATTAGTGTTTCAATTACAATAAGTGTTTTTTTTAGAAAATTTCCTCTTAAAAATAAACCATAACTCTTTGTAAAACAGTTTTTTCAATATGTTTTATTGAAAAAATATGTAGGAAATAAAATTTTGCAAAAGTAGCATTTGTTCCATTAAGGCAAAAAAAGTAGATAAAAACTTTGGTTATCCTTAGAGTTATCATTTATTTTGCAAATCATTCGTTAACCCTGTTTCTATTATTTGTTATCAAATGAAAGAAACCATTCAATGCGATTTAATTATGTCAAACATTGCAGAAAGAGTAGGCAAAATCATTGTTGATAAGTTAGGTGTAGATGAATCAGAAGTAACACCAGAGGCAAGTTTCACAAACGACTTGGGTGCTGATTCACTTGATACCGTAGAACTTATTATGGAATTCGAAAAGGAATTTGATATTTCAATTCCTGACGAAGAAGCCGAGAATATTCAAACTGTTGGTAAAGCAATTGAATATTTGGAAAAGCAAATGGCTTAAACCCCAAATAACATCTGATTTTTACAAAAAATCAGAGCTTTACTCATGATGATTTCTATATTTTTAGAGAAAATCACACCTTTAAAAGCTAATAAAAAATTGGAAATCCTTTTTTTTAAATAGCTAGTACCACAAATTAGAATCCTTTGATTTTTAATTTGTGGTTTTTTTTTGAATACTAACAAACCAAATATATGAAACGAGTTGTTGTAACGGGTATTGGTGCGCTTACACCAATAGGCAACACAGTAAAAGCATACCTCGAAGGCTTGCAAAACGGTAAAAGTGGTGCAGCACCTATCACTCAATTTGATGCGACCAATTTCAAGACAAAATTTGCTTGTGAAGTCAAAGGCTTTAATCCAAGCGATTTTCTAGACCGTCGGGAAGCTCGACGATCTGACCGCTTCACTCAATTTGCATTGGTTTCGTGCCAAGAAGCATTGGATCAATCAGGGCTGGATTTAGAAAAAATCAACTTGGATAGAGCTGGTGTGATTTGGGGTTCGGGTATTGGAGGTCTTAAAGCCTTAGAGGACGATATTTCGGCCTTCGCAACAGGAAATGGAACGCCTCGCTACAATCCGTTTATGATTCCAAAAATGATTTCGGACATTGCTGCTGGAATGATTTCTATCAAATATGGTTTTCGGGCGGTCAACTATGCAACCGTTTCGGCTTGTGCGTCATCTAGCCATGCCATCAGCGTTGCTGCCGACAATATTCGTTTGGGACGTTGTGATGTCATGTTTACGGGTGGGTCGGAAGCTGTAGTATTGGCGACGAGCGTAGGAGGATTTAGTGCTATGAAGGCTCTTTCTACCAGAAACGATAGTCCTGAAACTGCCTCCCGACCATTTGATGCAGAGCGTGACGGATTTGTACTTGGCGAAGGTACTGGCGCATTGATTTTAGAAGAATATGAACACGCTAAAAAAAGAGGCGCAACAATATTGGCCGAAGTTGCAGGTAGCGGAGCTACTGCCGACGCACACCATATTACTGCTCCTCACCCAGAAGGCTTGGGCGCAAAAAATGTGATGCGAATGGCACTGGCCGATGCCAAAATGAATCCCGAAGATATTGATTATGTCAATGTGCATGGAACTTCTACGCCTTTGGGAGATATAGCCGAAACCAAAGCTATTCAACAAGTTTTTGGAGAACACGCTTACAAGCTAAATATTAGTTCCACCAAATCTATGACAGGACATTTGTTGGGTGCAGCAGGAGCAATTGAGGCAATTGCTGGAATTTTGGCCATTCAGCACAATTTTGTACCACCAACAATTAATCACTTTACAGATGATCCTGAATTGGATGCAAAGTTGAATTTCACCTTTAATAATGCTCAAGAAAGAGAAGTTAATGCCGTTTTGAGCAATACTTTTGGCTTTGGAGGACATAATTCTTCTGTTATTTTCAAAAAAATTAGCTAAATGCTGAACATTAGGGTTTAGAGTCCTAAATTATTTTCGTATATTTGGCATTATTATTAGAATTATTTTTGTAGTAGCATAATGGTAAAGCACCCCAAAAACTATATTTTGACTCCCCTATTGTTATTTATCTGTAATTAAATGCTGTTTTTTACAAAACAGTTCCATATATATTTGAATTAAACGGGTTCGAATCTAAAATTTGAAGAATAAAACTGTAGTTTATTGAAATAATTCAATATGGCAGGACTGAAGTCCTACCCTATTGAGGTCAATTCGCTTATTCACCGATATTCTATTTTTTTAATCAGTGAATACGCTCCTAATAGCAAGTTTAATCTTCGATTTTTTCACTTCTCCTTTTTAATTCAATTCAATATAAACGAGTAAGTATTTTATAAAAAAGTCTTGCTCAGGAGGGCAAATGCTCTCTTTTAACTAAACAAACTATCAGAACTGCGTACTTGTGGCATGCTACAAGTAGGTGCTTTGATTTGTATGTATTAGATTATTTAAATTGCCTTCTTTGACAAACCTGCCTGCGCAGGCAGGTTTCGTGTTCCGTTCAAAATAAATAAAAGAGAGAACGACCGCAGGAAGTGAACGCCTGCCCCGAACAACTCGGGGATTTTAGATTTGAATGGAAATATCTTCACGGAAAAAGTCAAAGAACCTTAAATTACAACAGTTTAGATATTTTTCTAAGCTAAAAACGATTGAATTGAACTCGGATGCTAGTACGCTTGTATAATTTTTATCTTTCCGAAGATAAAACTTTGGCTCGAAAATTAAGAAGAATTATAGGTTTCACACCGAACA